>JAJYCJ010000037.1 GCA_021778515.1 Acidobacteriota bacterium | reverse complement strand
GCGCGGTCGTCCAGGGGCACCACCTCCACGCCGGACTGGGAGGCCAGGACCTCGAGCAGGAGCTTCTCCTCGCGGCGGATGACGGAATGCAGAAAACCGATGCGGACCATCGTCTCTCCTTCGGCCCGGCCCGTTCAGCAGGTGCCGGTCTTCTCCTCGGGCTCCGGCCCGAGCGAGGTCGCGACGGCGTCAACGCGCCATTCCCCTTCCGGCGCTTCCAGGGCGCGCACGATGTACTTGAGCTCCACGAGGTCCACGGTGCGGCCCGTCTGGCCCACCTCCTTGACCCTGCGGAGCACCGCGCGCGCCAGCTCCTCGCCGGCCTCGATGCCGAGGAGCTCCAGGCAGTGCCGGACCGAGGCGAGCCCCGACATGTGATCGAGGGCGATCTCCGATTTCCGGCCCACGAGCCCGGCGGGCAGGCTCTGGTAGTGCATCGGGTTCCGGGTGGCGGCCTGGGTGTGAATGCCCGCGCAGTGGGTGAAGGCGTTGCGCCCCGTGACGGGGAAGTGCGCCGGAACCGGAATGCGGGCGTAGCGCGACACGAGATCGTAGAGCTCGGGCAGGACGGTGAGGTCCCACCGATCCGCCTCGCCGAAATCGTGGGCCAGAATGGCGAGCAGCGTGGCCAGGTCCACGATGCCGGCCCGCTCGCCGAGGCCCAGGACGCTCGCGTCCACGATCTCGGCCCCGGCGCGAAGGCCGTCCAGCGCGTTGGCCAGGGCGAGCCCCCTGTCGTTGTGGCAGTGCACGGCGATCTTGGGAAAGGCCCCGCGCGCCGCGAGGCCGTCGCGCAGCCGGGAGACGAAGCCGTACATGTCGCGGCCGGTGCCGGGGATCAGGAAGCCCGTGGTGTCCGCCACGCTGATGATGTCGGCCCCGGCCTCCACCGCAGCCGCGGCCGCCGTGAGGACGTTCTCGAAGGGGCTCCGCACGGTGTCCTCCGGGGTGTAGCGGATCCAGAGGTCTGGCCGCCGCTCCCGCGCATAGGCGATGACGCGGGCGATGCGGTCCACGGCGCGGGCCAGGGTCTGGCGGTGGTCCTCCAGCCGCTCGTCGGTGACGCAGTAGAAGACACCCAGGAAGCCGACGCCGCACGCCAGGGCCAGGTCCACGTCGGTCTCCAGCGAGCGAGCGTGGGCGCCCACGCGGGGCCCCAGGCCGCGGGCCGCCAGGAGCGTCACGGCGCGCCGGATCTCCTCGGTGACGGCGGGATGTCCGGCCTCGATCACCTCCACCCCCACGCGGGCGAGCAGGCCGGCGATGGCGAGCTTGATGTGGACGTCGAAGCAGACGCCCGGCGTCTGCTCGCCCTCGCGCAGGGTGGTGTCCAGGACGGTGAGGTTCACTGGCCCCAGTCCTCTTCTTCCTGGGGGGCCTCGTCCAGGACCACGGGGTCCAGCGCGCGGACCTCCAGCGCGACGCTGCACGATTCGCAGACCAGGAGCTCGGAAAGCACCGGGTTGGGGGGAACGGGGACTTCGGCGTCGCAGACGGGGCAGGGAGCGTAGGAAGCGGTCATGTCGCACCTCCACAAGAGGGCGCATTCTGGCCCGCGCGAACGCGGGCGTCAAAAAATAAGATGAATCTTTCATGATTCAATGAAGAGTGTTATATTTCGAACATGATCACCGTCGCCGCGGCCGTGGAGCGCATCGTCCGGGGGTCGCCGGTCCTCGAAGAGGGACTGGCCTCGGGGATCCTGAACCTCTCGGCGGTGGCGCGCGCCATCCGCCCCCAGGTGGAGGCCGAGGCCCGGAAGCCCGTGGGCGAGGGGGCCGTGATCGTGGCCCTCAGTCGCCTCTCGGGGCGGCTCGCCCGGAAGGTCTCCACCCCCAAGAAGGTGGGGCGCCAGATTCAGGACGTGACGGTGCGCTCGGACATCACCGAGTTCACCTTTCAGCATTCCCCCACGATTCTTCGGTGCCAGACGGCCCTCCTGGCGGAGGTGCGCGGGGAGGGCCACGCCTTCGTGACCTTCACCCACGGCGTACACGAGATGACCGTCATGGTGAACGCGGGACTCGAGCCTCTCGTGGAGAGGGTGTTCGAGAAGGAGCGGCGCGTGGCGCGCCTGAGGGATCTGGCCGCCGTAGGCATCCACTACACCCCGCGCATCGTGGACATGCCCGGCGTCTACTACTCCATCCTGAAGCAGCTCCTGTGGGGCGGCATCAACGTCGTGGAGCTCGTCTCGACCTACACCGAGCTCACCATCGTCCTGGAGAAGCGCGACGTGGACCGCGCCTTCTCGATCCTCAAGGCCTACTTCTGGCCGTAGACAGCAGAAGGGCGGCCCGCCGGCCCGCCCTTCCCTCTGAAGCGTTCCCGCCACCGTGCCCCTGGTACCTTGGTGGTGCGATGTCCCTATTCCTCCGCCATGAAGGGGTAGGCGAAGTGGGTGGGGGGGACGAAGGTCTCCTTGACGGCGCGCATGCTGGTCCAGCGGATGAGGTTGAGGTAGGAGCCGGCCTTGTCGTTGGTGCCGCTGGCCCGGCCGCCGCCGAAGGGCTGCTGGCTCACCACGGCCCCCGTGGGCTTGTCGTTGATGTAGAAGTTCCCTGAGGCGTGCCGCAGACGCTCCATCATCTTGACGATGGCCTTGCGGTCTGTGCCGAAGACGGCCCCCGTGAGGGCGTAGGGGCTCGTGGTGTCGCAGAGCTCCAGGGTTTCGTCCAGCTTGGCGTCGTCGTAGACGTACAGGGTGAGGACGGGGCCGAAGATCTCCTCCTCCATGAGCTTGAACTTGGGGTTCGTGGTCTGGACGACGGTCGGCTGGATGAAGTAGCCCACGGAGTCGTCGTACCCGCCTCCGCAGAGGATCTCCGCCTCGGGAGAGGCCTTGGCGTAGTCGATGTAACCCTTGTGGTCTTTGAATGCGCCCGCGTCGATGACGGCCGCCATGAAGTTCCGGAAATCGAGGGGGGAGCCCATCTTGATCTCGGCGATCTGCGACAGGAGCTGCGCCTTCACCTTGGGCCAGAGGCTCTTCGGAATGTAGGCGCGGGAGGCGGCGGAGCACTTCTGCCCCTGGAACTCGAAGGCCCCTCGCACCATGGCGGTGGCGAGGGCCGCGGGCTCGGCGCTCGGGTGGGCGAAGATGAAGTCCTTGCCGCCCGTCTCCCCCACGATGCGCGGGTAGCCCTTGTACTTGGCGATGTTGGCGCCGATGGTCCTCCACATGCCCTGGAAGACCGCCGTGGAGCCCGTGAAGTGGACCCCCGCGAAGTGCGGGCTGGCGAGGACGGGGTCTCCCACGGCACCGCCCCGGCCCGGCACGAAGTTGATCACGCCGTCGGGCAGCCCCGCGGCCTGAAGCACCTTGAGGATGGTGTAGGCCGAGAAGACCGCCGAGGAGGCGGGCTTCCAGAGGACCACGTTGCCCATCATGGCGGGCGCTGTGGGCAGGTTTCCCGCGATGGAGGTGAAGTTGAATGGGGTCACGGCGAAGATGAAGCCCTCCAGCGCCCGGTACTCGGCGTAGTCCCAGATGCCCTTTACGCTGTCGGGCTGCTGCTGGTAGACGAACTGCATGTAGTAGGGGTTGAAGCGGTAGAAATCGATGAGCTCGCAGGCCGAATCGATCTCCGCCTGGAAGGCCGTCTTGCTCTGATTGAGCATGGTCGCCGCGTTGGCCGACGCTCGCATGGGGCCGCCCAGGAGATCGGCGGCCTTCAGGAAGATGGCCGCCCGGTGCTCCCACGGCATGGCCGACCACTCCCTCCAGGCCTGCTGGGAGGCGGCGATGGCCTGCTCCACCTCCTTCGGGCCGGCCTGGTGGTAGGTGGCCAGAACGTGCTTGTGGTCGTGGGGACAGACGGCCTTCGCCGTGTTGCCCGTGCGGACCTCCTTCCCGCCGATGACGAGGGGGATCTCGATCTCCTCTCGGAGCATGCGGTTCAGCTCGGCCTTGAGGGATTTCTTCTCGGGAGAGCCGGCGGCGTAGGAGAGCACCGGCTCGTTCTGGGGCTTCGGGACGGGGATCAGATTGTTGGCCATGGGTGGACCTCCAGCGTGAATCCCGCTGTGCGACGGGGGTCTGGCGGCTCGTTCGAGGAGAGCCGGCGTTCATCCTCCACCCGCCAAAGGCCTTGCCTCTGGCGGGCAGGCTCAAAGTCTACTCGAACACCCGGACTCCGGGCAACCCGGAGAGGCCCGCCGTTCCACTTGACAGGGCACCGGGGCGTCCCCTATCATGAACAACCCGTGGGCGATTAACTCAGCGGGAGAGTACTATCCTCACACGGTAGGAGTCGCTGGTTCGAATCCAGCATCGCCCACCACTTCGATTCGGCGAGAGGGAGCTTCGGCTCCCTCTTCGGCTTATGGGGGCTTCGCTCTTTCTCTGAAAGAAGCAGGTTGACGGCGAGGCGGAGAGCCAGGGAAGGGGACGTAGGGAGCCCGAGGCCGCTGGAGCGTTCTCCCTGTTTCCCGGACGCTGCCCCGCAGAAGCTGTGCTACCTTTAGCACATGAGCGGCCGGACCATCACCCTCGTGGGATTCATGGGGAGCGGCAAGAGCACCGTCGGGCGGGTGCTGGCCGTGCGCCTGCGCTGGCCTTTCAAGGATACGGACGCGCTCATCGAGGAGCAGGAGGGCATGCCCATCGCGCGGATCTTTGCCGAGAAAGGGGAGCCCTATTTCCGGGACCTGGAGCGCCGGATCATCCTCTCCACCCCGGAGGAGGGCCAGCGGGTGCTCGCCGTGGGGGGCGGCGGCTTCACCGACGAGAGCGCGCCCTTTCTGACCCGGCTCGGCCCCACCGTTCACCTCGACCTCACCATCCAGGAGGTGAAAAGGCGCGTGGCCGGTGACGCCAGACGCCCTTTGCTGAAGGATCCCGATCTCTTCGGGCTCTTCCTCCGTCGCAGGCGCTGGTACGCCAGGGCTTCCCACCGGATCTGGACGGAGGGGCTCACGGTGGACGAGGTGGTTGACGCGATTCTGCGTTTCATCTAACGTGAAACCAAGCAGGGAGACGGGTTGGCCAGAAGGCGCTACCTCATCATGTCGGACGTGCACGCCAACCAGCAGGCGCTGGAGGCCGTCTTCCGTGCCGTCCAGCGGCGCCGCTACGAGGGCGTCTTCTGCCTCGGGGACCTGGTGGGCTACGGGGCCAACCCCAACCCCGTGGTGAGCCGGATCCGGAGGGTGCGCAACCTCCGGGTGGTTCGGGGCAACCACGACAAGGTGTGCTGCGGCATCGAGGACGGCGCCAACTTCAACAGCGCCGCGCGGGAGGCAGCGCTCTGGACGCTGCACCACCTGAGGCTGGAGAACCGGGACTACCTCAGGCGCCTGCCCGTGGGGCCCGTCGAGGTTCTCCCAGGGATCTGGCTGGCCCACGGCTCGGTCCAGGACGAGGACGCCTATCTCTTCTCGGATTTCGACGCCTACCAGGCCTTTCAGGCCGCCCCCTTCCACATCTGCTTCTTCGGCCATACCCACATCCCGGCGGTCTACCGGAAGAGCGAGGAGGGCGTCGAATACCTGCCCATCCGGGGTGACCAGGTGGAGCTGACCCTCTCGTCCGAATCGCGTTACCTCATCAACCCCGGCTCCGTAGGTCAGCCCAGGGACCGGAACGCCAAAGCGGCCTTCGCGGAGTTCTACCCGGAGGCCCGGCGGCTGGTGGTCCGGAGGGTGGAGTACGAGGTGGAGGTGGCGGCGGAACGGATCAGGAGGGCCGGGCTGCCGGTCCACTTGGCCAACCGCCTGAAGGTGGGTACGTGATCACCGGGGTGAACGCCCACTTCGAGCACGCGGGTGCCGATTATCACATCCAGATCGAGGATCTCGAAGGCACCGCCGAGTTGGAGGTGCGGGTGTACGCGGGGGGGCGCATCCTGTTCCAGAAGCGCGCCTCCTACAGGACGGCCGTCGAGGGACTTGGGAACCCCAAACACATCCAGGCGGCCGTCCGGGACGAACTCGAGAAGATTCTGGCGCTGGTGAAGGCCGCCATCGAGCGCGGACGCATCCAGGCCTGAGCGCACCGCCGCCATTCCCTTCGTCATGCAACCGACCTTGAGCGGCCCTTCGGTGCGAGGCGAGGGCACGGGGCCGCCTGCCATGCCAAACGGACCTCAGGGGGCCTTGCGCGTCCCGCAGGCCCCGTGGTCCAGCTTCGACGGCGCTGGTTGTTTCAGGCGTGTTCGAGGATCCGCGAGACGCGAGCGGCCAGGCGGTCGTACTGGAAGGGCTTGGGGATGTAGTCGACGGCCCCCCTCTGGAGGCCGAAGATCTTGTCCTTGAGGTCGGTACGCACCGAGAAGATGGCCACGGGGATCTCCCTGGTGACCGCGTCGGCCTTGAGGAGCTTGAGGACCTCCCAGCCGTCCATCCTGGGCATGTTCAGATCCAGGAGGATCAGGTGGGGACGAAGGTTCCGCGCCACGTTCAGCCCGTCCTCGCCCGAAAGGGCCTTGGCCACCACGAATCCCGCCTCCGAGAGGATCGCATCGACGATATCCAGCAGATCGGGGTTGTCGTCGATGACGAGGATCGTCTGCTTCATGGGGCCTTCCCTCCCGGTTCCAGTAAGTTAATGCCGCGTCCGAGGCGCGTCAACAGGCAGCGGGGCACACGAGGTCCGAAAACCCGAAAGCACGGGCCCATCCGAGCCCGTGCCCTGAATGAACGCAGATTGGATAGGCGGCTCAGCGCGGCCGGCTGGGCCGGCCGCGGTCGCCGCCCCTGTCGCGATCGCCTCGGCGGTCGTCTCGCCGGTCGCCCCTCGGGCCGCTGCGGGGCGGGCGGTCATCGCGCGGCGCGCGCGGGCGCTCCACGTAGCCCTCGGGCTTCGGCAGAAGCACCTTGCGGCTCAAGCGGAGCTTGCCGCCGCGCTCGTAATCCACGAGCTTGACCTCGATTTCGTCGCCCAGCTTCAGGACGTCGTCCACGCTGTCCACCCGGTTCCAGTCCAGCTCGGATACGTGCAGGAGGCCGTCCGTACCGGGAAGGATCTCCACGAAGGCGCCGTACGGTTCCACGCGCTTCACCACGCCCTTGTAGATTCGCCCCAGCTCGGGCTCCTCCATCTGGGCGCGGATCATGGCGAGGGCCTTCTCGGCGGCGGCCGCATCGCTGGAGGCCACCTGGACGGTGCCGTCCTCCTCGATGTTGATGTCCACGCCGGTCGATTCCTGGATGGCGCGCACGTTCTTGCCTCCGGGGCCGATCAGTTCGCCGATCTTGGCCTTGGGGATCTGGATGGCGTAGATCCTGGGAGCGTAAGGCGAAATATCGGCGCGCGGGGCCGGAAGGGTCTGGGCCATGAGCTCCAGCAGGTGCAACCGGCCCTTGCGGGCCTGTTCCAGCGCCTCCGTCATAATCTCGAAGGAGATGCCGTCCACCTTGATGTCCATCTGAAGGGCCGTGATCCCCTTGGACGTGCCGGCCACCTTGAAGTCCATATCCCCGTAATGGTCTTCCAGGCCGGCGATGTCCGACAGGATGGCGTACCGGTCCCCTTCCATGATGAGGCCCATGGCCACTCCGGCCACGGGGGCCTTGATGGGGACGCCCGCGTCCATGAGGGCGAGGGTGGCGCCGCAGATGGTGGCCTGCGAAGAGGAGCCGTTGGATTCGAGGATGTCGGAGACCACGCGGACCGTGTAGGGGAAGGCCTTCTCGTCGGGGATCATGGGCGCGATGGCCCGCTCGGCCAGGGCTCCGTGTCCGATCTCGCGCCGGCCGGGTCCGCGCAGGAACTTGACCTCCCCAACGCTGAAGGGAGGGAAGTTGTAGTGAAGGATGAAATGCTTTTGCTGGCCTTCGAGAAGGCCCGAGAGGCGCTGGGCGTCCGCGGCCGTGCCGAGGGTGCAATTGGCCAGGGCCATGGTCTCTCCGCGGGTGAAAAGGGCCGAGCCGTGGGTCCTGGGGAGCACTCCGACCTCGCTCCAGACCGGCCGGATCTCGTCGAAGAGGCGGCCGTCCACGCGGCGGCCCTCGCGCAAAAGGACGGAGCGGAAGATCTTCACGAGCACCTCGTGGTAGATCCTGCCCGCCTCGGCCTTGCGTTCGGGTTGGTCCTCGGGGTAGGTGGCCAGCAGGTCATCCCGGACCTTGTCCAGGGCGGCGTACATGGCCAGCTTGCCCTTGACGGCCATGGCCTGCTTGAGGGGAGCCGCGATCTTCTGCTCCACCTCGGCGAGGTGGGCGGCGTCCACGCCGGGCCTCTCCACGACCATCTTCTGGATGCCCAGGCGGGCGAAGAGCTCCTCCTGGGCCTGAACGATCTTGCGGATCTCAGCGTGGGCGACCTTGAGAGCCTCTACCATCTCCGACTCGGAGAGTTCGCCGGCCCCCGCCTCCACCATGCAGATGGCTTCCTTGGTGCCAGCCACCACCAGGTTCAGGCGGCTTTGGTCCATGACCTTCATGGAGGGGTTGACCACGTACTGGCCGTCCATGAGGCCGACCCTCACGGCCCCGATGGGGCGAGTGAAGGGGATGGTCGAGCAGTAGAGCGAGAAAGAGGCGCCGTTGATGGCCATGATCCCGGGGTCGTTCTCGTAGTCCGCCGAGAGCACCATGGCGATGACCTGCGTCTCGTAGTGGAACCCCTCGGGAAAGAGGGGCCGCAGAGGGCGGTCGATCATGCGGGAGATAAGGACCTCCGGATCGGTGGGCTTCCCCTCCCGCTTGAAGAAGCCGCCGGGGATGCGGCCGCCCGCGTAGGTGTACTCGCGGTAATCCACGGTGAAGGGAAGGAAGTCGAGCCCCTCCCTGCCGTTCTTGTCCATGCCGGCGGTCACCAGGACCACCGAATCGCCGTAACGGACCCACGTGGCACCATGGGCCTGCTTGGCTACCTTGCCCGTACTGAATTTGAGGGCCCTGCCCCCGACATCAATTGTGACCGTTTCTTCACGGTACATGAATGCACCTCATCTCCTGCCGCACCTCTTCCGCTTCGGCTGTCGTCGGGAGCTGGAAAGAATGGGCTGACGTGTTACTTCCGCAAGCCCAGGCGACCGATCAGCTCACGATACCGCTCGATGTCGCGGTCTTTGAGATAGTTGAGCAGGCGTCGTCGCTGGCCGACCAGCATCAACAGGCCACGGCGGGTACTGAAGTCCTTGCGATGGGTCTTCATGTGGTCCGTCAGGGAGTTGATGCGGTCTGAAAGAAGGGCGATCTGGACCTCAGGCGAGCCCGTGTCGGAGGGGTGCTTCCGGTACTGCTCCATGAGGACTTTCTTGTTTTGTTTCTCCATCTTCGCGTTTCTCCTATCCACCTCAAAGATAAGAGCCTAACACATAACTGGCTCGCTGTAAAGGGGCTTGCGCCAGGGCAAGGCGGGGGCATGGGGTGAAGGGCCTTGGGGAATGGAATCATGCCTGTCCAAAATAGACCGCCGTGCCGGCCGCGGACCACGGTTGCGTCTCGGCCGCGCCTTCTTCCGCTTCGCTCCGGAAGGCAAACCCCACAAGTGCGAGCTGACATTGCCTTGGACAGCCATGGAATGGAATAACCCAAATCCCGCGATTGGACATTGGAGCGGCTCCGAAAGGCTCATGGATGGTAGTGTCCGTGGAAGGCGATCTTCACCCGCCAAGGGATTTGGGTTGCCTCCGACCCCGGACTTGATCCGGGGGAGGAAGCCCCAAGGGTGGGGTGGGGCCCCAGCGGGCTTTGCCCGTGGGGCGGGGCCCCGGAGGGCAACGCGACGATTCGTCAGGCTTTGCCTGCGAATCGGAGGAGGAAGCCCATGGCCCTCCCCGTCCAAGAGACAATGTCTCCCCCCAGTGAACCTGAACCATAGCCGAAGCCACCCGCATTTCAATCGCGGAATTTGGGAATAAGACGGGAGCGCTTCGTGTACAAGAACATCCGGCCGAGTCCCCCTCCCCGAGCTTCAGGGTTGCGGGTTCGGTAGCAGTTCCGCTATGCTGAGAGACGAGACATTCGCGGGCGCACATGGCACCGGGGCCACCGCCGCCGGGGCGGCGGTGGCGAGCTGAATCGGGGGCTTGCAGCCCCAGCGCCCGCACCGGCCAGCCCGAAACGGCTGGCCCCGAAGGGGGAAACCGATATGACGAGCGCAGCCGAACAGGACCTGGAAAAGAAACTCAAAGAAAACCCAGTCCTACCCGTCCTTCCGTTGCGGAACACCCTTCTCTTCCCGGACATGATCATTCCCCTCGCGGTGGGGCGGGACAAGTCGCTCAAGGCGGTGGAGCAGGCCACGCGGGGAGAGGGCTACCTGCTCATCCTGAGCCAAAAGGACGGCGACGTGGAGGAGCCGGGGCAGGACGACCTCTACCGCGTCGGCGTCATCGCCAAGATTCTCAGGCTCATGCGGGTGGCGCCCAACAACCTGTCGGTGATCGTCCACGGCCAGGGAAAGGTGCGGGTGGAGTCCTTCACGCCAGAGGAGAGCTTCTTCGAGGCCCGCGTGGGCTTCCTGGAAAACCTTCCGGGCATCCCCATCGAGGTGGAGGCCCTCCAGAAGAACATCCTGGCCCAATACGAGAAGCTGGCCAGCTTGGTCCCGTCCATCCCCCAGGAGATGGTGGCGCCGCTCCAGCGCTACGAAGACGCCAACCGCGTGGTGGACACCATCAGCTTCAACCTCAGCATCGCCCTGGCGGAGAAGCAGGCCATCCTGGAGGAGACCGATACCGTACAGCGCCTCAAGATGCTCACAGGCATTCTGGCTCGGGAGCTCCAGGTGGTGGAACTGGGCTCGAAGATCCAGTCCGAGGTCATCGACAAGCTGAACAAGGCCCAGCGCGACTACTTCCTGAAGGAGCAGATGAAGGCCATTCAGAAGGAGCTGGGCGAGGGGGACGACCGCGGCAGGGAAGTGGATGAGCTCAAAGCCAGGGTGGCCAAGGCCAAGATGCCCAAGGAGGCGGAAGAGGTGGCGCTCAAGGAGGTGGACCGGCTCGCCATGATGCACCCCTCGGCCGCCGAGTACACCGTCTCCCGCACCTACCTCGACTGGCTCGTCGAGCTGCCCTGGAGCAAGAGCACCAAGGACCGCCTCGACATCGAGCGGGCCCAGCGGTTCCTGGACGAGGATCACTACGGCCTGGAGAAGGTCAAGGACCGGATCATCGAGTACCTCGCGGTGCAGCAGCTCAAGAAGGACCTCAAGGGCCCCATCCTGTGCCTGGTGGGGCCTCCCGGCGTGGGCAAGACGAGCCTCGGACGCTCCGTCGCCCGCTCGCTCGGGCGGAAGTTCGTGCGCATGAGTCTGGGCGGCATCCGCGACGAGGCCGAGATCCGGGGCCACCGCCGCACCTACGTGGGCGCCCTGCCCGGCCGCATCATCCAGGGCATGAGGAAGGCGGGCAGCCACAACCCGGTCATGATGCTCGACGAACTGGACAAGGTCGGGATGGATTTCCGGGGCGATCCCACCTCGGCCCTCCTGGAGGTCCTGGACCCCGAGCAGAACTTCTCCTTTTCAGACCACTATCTCGAGGTCGCCTTCGACCTCTCCAAGACCATGTTCATCGCCACGGCCAACATCCTGGACACCATCCCGCAACCCCTCCTCGACAGGATGGAGGTCTTGAGGCTCCCGGGCTACACGGAGGAGGAGAAGCTCCACATCGCCAAGGAGCACCTCCTGCCGCGCGTTCTCCAGAACCACGGCCTCAAGAGGAGCCAGGTCCTGTTTTCGGACGAGGGGCTCCGGGCCATCATCTCCGACTACACGCGGGAGGCCGGCGTCCGGAACCTGGAGCGGGAGATGTCCGCCGTCTGCCGGAAGGTGGCCAAGGCCCGGATCGGTGGACGAAAGGCCAAGGTGACGCTGAGCGCCAAGAACATCCGGGAATACCTGGGCCCCCAGCAGGTCTACCTGGAGACGAGGGAGCGCATCGACAGGCCCGGCGTAGCCACGGGCCTGGCCTGGACCCCCGTGGGCGGCGACATCCTCTTCGTGGAGTCCACGGCCATGAAGGGGCGGGGCTCCCTGGCGCTGACCGGCCAGCTCGGCGACGTGATGAAGGAGTCGGCCCACGCGGCCCTCTCCTGGATCCGCACCCACGCCAAGGAGTTGGGAATCTCGGAGGACATCTTCGCCAAGCGGGACATCCACGTCCACGTGCCGCAGGGGGCCATCCCCAAGGACGGCCCTTCGGCGGGCGTGGCGCTCACCGCGTCGCTCGTCTCCCTGCTCACGGGCAGGGTGGTGCGCGACGACCTCGCCATGACCGGCGAGATCACGCTCACGGGCAAGGTGCTGCCCGTGGGGGGCATCAAAGAGAAGGTGCTCGCCGCCAAGCGGGCGGGGCTTTCGGCCGTGATCCTTCCCGAGCGCAACGAGAACGACCTGGAGGACCTCACCGAGGAGGCCAGGAAAGACATGGTCTTCCACTTTGTCAAGGAGATCCCCCAGGCCCTCGACCTGGCCCTCAAGCCCAAGCAGGCCGGGGGAAAGACGGCCTCTTCGAAGGCGGGCCGCAAACGCGCCTCCAAAGCCTCGCCCGCCAAGGGCCGCGGCAAGACGGGTCTCACGAAGCCGAGAGGCATGGCCAAGTAGAGTCCTGCTGAAGAAACTCGCCGGTCCGAGGTCCTGGTGGCCCGGAGTGCTCTTTGTTTTTGGATGAAGGTCACGGCTGTCCAAAACAATTCCAGCTCGCACTTGTGGGGGTTGCCTTCCGGAGCGAAGCGGAGGAAGGCGCATCCCGGCGCCGATGGGAGCCTAGTTGAACTCCTCCTCGCCGTCGGTGTCGCTGATCTCGCAGGTGCGGCAGAGCGGTACCTGGTTCATGTGGCCCTCCGAGAAGAGCCGGCGGATGGCGATGGCCTTCTCGGAGTTCCAGACCTCGGCGATGCTGGAGGCGGCCACGTTGCCGAGGACCACCTTTCGCCTGTAATCGGTACAGCAGAGCACCATGTCCCCGTTGAACAAAATATAAGCCTGCTTGAAGAGGCGGGTGCAGGTGGCGAAGTGTTTCATGGGATGGTCGCTGGGCGCCAGGTCGGAGGCGATGGCGATGTTCCCGCCGCGGTTCTCCAGGGCCGTCCACTTGCTCTCCACGCCCCTGTCCCGCCAGAAGGCCACGGCCTTGTCCGTGTCAATCCTGTTGGTGCGGACCATGGTCACCACGATCTTGAATCGGTCCGGTCCGCCGGCGGCCTGCCACTTTTCGATGAGGCTCGTGACGTTCTCCATGGTCCTCTCGAAAACCAAGGTGCCGCGCATGGTCCCCTCGTACGGCTCCTTCTCCACCCCCTGGAAAGAGATGTAGAGCGCGTGCAGCACGTTCGCCGCGATGAGCCGGTCCGCCACCTGCGGGGTGAGCCTCGATCCGTTGCTGGTCACCACAAGGCGCGCCTCCGGGATCTTCCGCTTGATGGTGGCCATCTTGTCGATGATGCCGGGGTCCAGGAAGGGCTCGTTCATGAGATAGGGAGAGATGCGCCGCACGCCGTGCCGGGCGATCTCGTCCACGATCCGCTCGAAGAGCTCCCCGGACATGAACCCCTTGGGCTGGCTCTCCACCGTGTCGGGGTAGGGGCAGAAGATGCAGGCCGCGTTGCAGCCCGTCTGCGTCTGGATCTGCACCGTGCGGGGGAAGGCGGGCACGTGGCGCCGGGTCGCCGAATTCCAGAGGCGCGAGGGCAGGGGATCCTCGGGCCTGGGTACGTAATAGCGGCTCTTCAGCGTTCTCAACACGTACATGGGCGTCCCTGCCGTCACCCGCAAAAAATGGAGAGAGGCCACGGAGCCTCCCAGTTTCTCTTCATAAACGGGCGAAGGCTGCCCTTCTTCCGGATCGCGTTAGACCCGCCTCGGTCCGCGGCCGTGCATCTGATCGAGGATGGCCGCGCAGGCGGCCGCCGGATCCGGTGCGCCGGTGACGGGGCGGCCCACCACTAGGAAGTCGGCGCCCGCCTCCACGGCGCCGCGGGGGGTGGCGATGCGCTTCTGGTCCTGGACGTCGGCGCCCGCCGGGCGGATGCCCGGGCAGATGGTGAGAAAGTCCTGCCCGCAGGCTGCCTTCACGGCGGCCGCCTCGTGGACCGAACAGACCACGCCGTCCAGGCTGCCCTGCCTGGCCACCTTGGCCAACCGAAGCGCAGCCTCGCCCGGCGTCCCCTCGAACCCGACCGAGCGGACCTCCTCGGGGCCGAGGCTCGTGAGGATGGTCACGCCCACCGCGAGGGGCCGGGGGCGGCCCAGGGCGGCGGCCTCCCGTTCCGATTGCTCGCGGGCCTCGGCGCACATGGCGGCCCCGCCCGCGGCGTGCACGTTGAAGAGGGCCGCCCCCGTCCGGGTCAAGACCCGCGAGGCTGCCCCCACGGTGTTGGGGATGTCGTGGAACTTCACGTCCGCAAAGACCTTGAAGCCCTTGGCGGCCTGTCGCTCAATCACGCCGTACCCGAAGGCCGAGAGGGCCTCGAGCCCGAATTTGAGCCAGACCGGTTGGCCTTCAAGGGCCGCCGCGAGGTCGTTGAGGCGCCTCTCGTCGTTCACGTCGAGGGCGATGATCAGCTCTGCCAACTGAACCTCCGAGGGAGCCCGATGGGGGCTTCGAGATAAGGTGATGAGGTGATGAAGTGATGAGGGCCGGCACCCTGGGTTCGAGCCATCGTCATGGCGGTCACTCGTGACACCGGGGCCGAGGCCCCGGGTCCTTGATCTGGCCGATCAGCGCTTCCACCGAGAGAAACCCGTGGCGCTCGCAGTAAGCCTCGATGCCGTCGAGGATGGAGTAGGGACACTGCGGATCCACGAAGAGCGCCGTCCCCACCTGGACCGCCTTGGCGCCCGCGAGAAGGAACTCGATGGCGTCGCTGGCCGTCGCGATCCCGCCGATGCCGACGACGGGAATCTTCACGGCCCGGCTCACCTGGTAGACGATTCGGATGGCGATGGGGCGGAGGGCGGGGCCGGAGAGCCCGCCGATCTTGTTCCAGATGCGGAACTCTCGCCTCTCCACGTCGATGGCCATGGCGGGCATGGTGTTGATGCAGGTGAGGGCGTCGGCCCCGGCCTCCTCGGCGGCTCTGGCCACCGCCACCACGTCCGAGACGTTGGGGCTCAACTTTACCCAGAGCGGCTTCCTCATGACCTCCCGGCAGGCCCTGGTCACGGCGTAGACCATGGCGGGATCGGTGCCGAAGTGGATGCCTCCCTCCTGGATGTTGGGGCAGGAGATGTTCATCTCCAGGGCCGCAAGGCAGGGCTCCCCGTCGAGCTGGCGGGCCGCCTCCACGTACTCCTCCACGGTGTGCCCGTAGAAGTTGGCCACGAAGGCGGTGTCGTAGCCCCTCAAGCGGGGAGCCTTCTCCTCGATGAACCGCCGGGTCCCCACGTTCTGCAGACCGATGGCGTTGATCATGCCGCCCTGGGTCTCCCAGATCCTCGGCGGCGGGTTGCCCTCGCTCCCCGCCACGGAGAGGCCCTTGAGGCAGGCTCCGCCCAGGCGGTTCAGGTCCAGGTAGCTCTCCATGTCCAGGCCGTACCCGCAACAGCCCGAAGCCAGCATGACGGGATTCTTGAGGTGGAGGGAGCCGAGTGTTACCGCCATCTCTACGGCCATTCCACAACCTCCCCCTCGAAGACCGGACCCTCCTGGCAGACGCGCTCGTAGCTCCGTACGCCGTCCCGGACCACGGGCACGACGCAGCCCAGGCAGACGCCGTAGCCGCAGCCCATGCGCGCTTCCAGGCTCAGGTAGGAGGGGACGCGCCCACGGCAGAGCGCCGCCACCGCCTTGAGCATCCCCTCGGGGCCGCAGGCGTAGACGGCGGGGGCGCCCAGGTCGATGGCTCTCTTCAGAGGCGCCGTGACGAGGCCCCTCTCCCCCTCGCCCCCGTCCTCGGTAGTCACCTCGGGCTTCACGCCCAGCGCGGCCAGCTCCTCCAGGCAGACCAGGTCGTCCTTCGTCCGAGCGCCCTGGAGGAAGGCGAAGGGCCTGCCTTCCTGCGCGAAGGCTTCGGCCAGGTAGACCAGCGGCGGCACGCCGACGCCGCCTCCCACAAAGGCCGGCTTGCCCCCTCCGTAAGCCGCACCGCGCGGAAAGGGGCGGCCCAGCGGCCCGAGGGCACGGATTTTCTGCCCGGGCTCCAACGCGTGCAGGCGGCGGCTGCCCTCTCCGAAGACTTTGAGCAGGAAGCGGAGGATGCCCTGAGAGGGATCGTCGCTCAGGATGGACAGGGGCCGCCCCAGGAGCGGATCGGCCCCCCAGTCGCCGCGGACCATATAGAACTGGCCGGGCTCGCTCGGCTCCACGCGCCCTTCCACGGTGAGCGTCGCGTAGGGCCCCCGGCGCACGTTGGACCGGACGGTGTAAGGGCCGACTCCCATGATCCCTCCCGGAGTGGGAGTATACCCGCTTTCACGGCGGTGTTGAATGGGCTTTGCCTTCGCTGGCCGCCTGCGACTACAATAGCACCTCCGCCACTCAGAGCGGGGTTCTTTGCGGCTTCGCGGGAGGATGCGTCATGCCTAGAGAGGAGCAGGTAACCCCGGAAGAATTCCGCCGCGGGATCCTGGAAGAGATCCGTCCCTGGGGCCGTTTCCGGCGCTACCCGAAGGACGAGGTGGAGGGCATCAAGATCCTGACCCTCGAACCGGGAGGAGTGCTCTCCCTGCAGTACCACGAGCGGAGGAGCGAGTACTGGGTGGTCCTGGACGAGGGCATCGAGGTGACTCTGGGCGAGAGGGTCTGGCGCCCGGAACCCGGCGAGGAGATCTGGATCCCGTGCGGGGTTCTGCACCGCGCCAGCGGGGTGGGCCGGTCGCCCGCCCGCTTTCTGGAGTTTTGGTTCGGCGACCCCGACGAACGGGACATCGTTCGTGTAAAGGACGTCTACAACCGCGGCTGAGGGTCGTCTCCGGCGTGTTCCAAGAGGTTACGAGGGCCAAAAGGATTGTAAGGGGAATCTGGGATGGATAGAAAAGCGCGGGTGGCGGTGAATGGCTACGGGGTCATCGGCAAGAGGGTGGCGGACGCGGTGCGGCTCCAGCCCGACATGGAGCTGGTGGGCGTCTCGGACGTGGCGGGGGATTACCGCGTCCAGGTGGCGGAGGTCCACGGCATCCCGGTCTACGCCATGACCGAGGAGGCCTGGTCCACCATGAGGGAGACGGGCGTCCACGTCCACGGGACCCTTCCCGACCTCCTGAAGCAGGTGGACGTGGTGGTGGACTGCACGCCGAGGGCCGTGGCTTCCAAGAACAAGGTCCTCTACGACGGACTGGGCATCAAGTCCATCTTCCAGGGCGCCGAGAAGCACTCCCTGACCGGCCACTCCTTCGTGGCCCAGGCCAACTACGAGAGCGCCCTGGGTCTCAACTCCACCCGCGTGGTCTCCTGCAACACCACCTCCATCGTCCGCACCCTGGGGGCCCTGCACAAGGCCGGTCTCGTCAAGAAGGGGTGGGGGACCCTGGCCCGGCGCGCCGTGGATCCATGGAACACTCACCAGACGGGCATCATGAACACCATCGTGCCGGAGCTGCACGTGCCCAGCCACCAGGCCCCCGACGCCAAGACCATCGTGCCGGACCTGAACATCACCACCATGGCCATCCTGACTCCGCAGACCATCAGCCACGCCCACGTCTGGCAGATCGAGATGACGCGGCCGGCGAGCCGGGAGGAGGTCTTGGAGGTCCTCTGGAAGACCCCCCGCATCGCCTTCGTGCGCGCCTCCGACGGCATCACCGCCTTGAACTGCAACGTGGAGCTGGTCCACGACCTGGGCCGCTCCCGCGGCGACATGTGGGAGGTGGTGGTCTGGGAAGACATCCTGGCGGTGGACGGGGTGGAGCTCTACCTCTTCTACCAGGTCCACAACATGTCCATCGTGGTCCCCGAGAACGTGGACGCGATCCGGGCGCTCACGGGCCTGGAGAAGGTCGGGGCCAAGTCCATCGAAACCACCAACGCCACCCTCGGCATCGTCAAGGATCTGCTGCGGTCCGGCAAGAAGGCGCTCCCGGCCCAACAGCCGTGAATCGGCCGCACGGACCCAACGATTCTTCGGGCCCGCCTTCCTGGCGGGCCCATTCGCTCTCAGGCGCGGATGAGAAGGGGCGCCCCGTCCGATCGGGAGATGGGCGGACGGGCTCCCCTCTCCATCGAAGGGCTCAGTGAATGCCGGCCGCCTGGCCGCCCGTCTTTCCCCGGAGGAGGAAGATGAGAGGCAGGATGGCGGCGAAGATCAGCATCAGCATCCAGAAGACGTCCACGAAGGCCATCACGGCCGCCTGGCGCTGGACCTCTCCGTACACGAGGCCGATGGAGAGCTGCTTCATGGTGGAGGGATCGAGCCCAGCCGTGGCGAACAGGCCGTGCGCGGTCTGCGCCAGCGTTTCTCGGTAGGTGGGGTCGAAGGGGGTGAGGTGCTCCACGAGCCGCTCCTGGTGGAACTGCGAGCGATGGCTGAGGACGGTGGTGGTGAGCGCGATGCCCACGGAGCCGCCCTCGTTGCGCAGGAGGTTGAACAGACCCGTGGCCTGGCCGGTTTTTTCGGGGGGGATCCGCGAGTAGGAGGAGACGGCCACGGGCACGAAGAGGCAGCCCATGCCGAAGCCCTGGAGACATCGCGTCCACATCAGGTAGGAGAAGCTCACGTGCAGGTCCACAGAGACCAGCAGGGCCATGGACACGATATTCAGCAGCACTCCCACCGTCACCATGAGGCGGGTGTCGATCTTGCCCATGAGGTTGCCCACGAAGAACACCGCCACGAGGGAGGCGATGCCTCCCGGGGAGAGGACGAGCCCGGCCCAGGTGGCCGTGTAGCCCATGAGGTTCTGGGCGAAGAGGGGAAGGGCCACGAAGGAGCCGTAGAGGCCGAACCCCAAAAGGAACATGAGGGTCGTGCCGGTGGCGTACTCGCGGTTCTTCATGATGGAAAGATCCACGAGGGGGTTTTCAGCCGTGAAGGAACGCCAGAGGAAGAGGGCGATGCCCAGGGCAGCCAGGACCGCGAAGGTCTTGATGAAGTTGCTGTGGAACCAGTCGTAGCGGTCCCCGCGGTTGAGCATCACCTCCAGGCTGCCGAGCCCCATGGCGATGAAGAGGAAGCTCCAGTAGTCCACGCGGCCCTCGGGCCGCTTGATGTAGGAGGGATCCTGGATGAAGAAGTAGCCCAGCACGAGCGCCACGAGGCCCAGCGGGATGTTGATGAAGAAGATCCAGGGCCAGGTCCAGTTGTCGGTGATCCATCCTCCCAGGGCGGGACCGATGATGGGGCCGAAGATGACCCCCACGCTGAAGAGCGCCATGGCCTTGCCGTGCTCCTCCTTGGGGAAGGATTCCAGGAGGATGGCCTGGGACATGGGCACCATGGCCCCGCCCGCGAAACCCTGAATGACCCGCATGACGATCAAGAACCAGAGGGTGGGAGCCGCCCCGGAGCCGAATGAGGCGATGCTGAAGAGCACGAGGCAGGAGAGGAAGAAGCGCTTGCGGCCGAAGTAGTTTCCCAGGAAGCCCGTGATGGGCAGGACCACGGCGTTGGCCACGAGGTAGCTCGTGATGACCCAGGTGACCTCGTCCACTCCCGCCGAGTAGGTGCCGGCCATGTGCGGGAGGGCCACATTGGCCACGGAGGTGTCGATCACTTCCATGAGGGTGCCGAGCATGGCCGTCACGGCGATCAGGTACTTGTTGGGGGTCTTCACGTCGTCTCCTTGGCCCGGCGGGTTCCGCCGGTCCTTGCGTAAGGTACACAGGGAGGCCTCCGGCTGTCAAACGGGAGGCGAGGTACGAAGGATGAGGGACGGGAGGCGGGGAGCCGGGAGCGGGGTGTCATCGCGGCGCGGGGGCCGGGACCTTTCCTTGCAAGCCGGGAGAGTTTACTGTATGAAGAAGCATTGCGAGGAACCGGGGTTGCTGGTGCGGCCTGGGGAGGCCGAGTGAAAGGTGCGCCATGGTGCAGAGGATCAAGCTCAAGGAACAGGTCACCCTGTCCAAGTGGTCGGTGGATGAGTCGAGGGAGCTGTACAACATCACCGAATGGGGAAAGGGGTTTTTCGACATCAACGAGAAGGGCAACATGGTGGTCACGCCGGAAAAGACCCGGCAGAAATCCCTGGACATCAAGGAGCTGATGGATGACCTGCGCCTGCGCGGTATCCACCCCCCCGTCCTGATCCGCTTCACGGACATCCTCCAGAAACGCATCCAGGAGCTTCAGGGGGCCTTTCAGAAGGCCATCCAGGAGTACGGCTACCGGGGGGCTTACCACGGCGTCTACCCGGTCAAGGTCAACCAGAGCAAGCAGGTCGTCGAGGACATCGTGGACTTCGGGCGGGAGTTCAATTTCGGTCTCGAGGCCGGCACCAAGGCCGAGCTCCTCATCGTCCTCTCCTCCCTCGACAACCTCAACGCGCCGCTCATCTGCAACGGCTACAAGGACGACGAGTACATCGAGATGGCCCTCTGGGCCACCAAGATGGGCCGGAGGGTCTTCATCGTGGTGGAGAAGCCCTCCGAGCTGGGCCTCATCATCCGCTGGGCCCGAAAGCTCAAGGTGAAGCCGTACATCGGCGTGAGGGCCAAGCTCTCCGCCCGCGGGCGCGGGAAATGGGAGAGCTCGGGGGGCGACAAGTCCAAATTCGGCCTGTTCCCCGCCGAGATCCTCGACGCGGTGGAGCAGCTCCGGGCGGCCGGGATGCTGGATCGTCTCCAGCTCCTGCACTTCCACCTGGGATCCCAGATCACCGCCATCCAGAGCATCAAGGACGCCATGCGCGAGTCGAGCCGCATCTTCGCGGAGCTCATCCGCCTGGGCGTGCCCATCGGATACTTCGACGTGGGCGGGGGCCTGGCGGTGGACTACGACGGCAGCAAGACCAACTTCTCCTCCAGCACCAACTACTCCATAGAGGAGTACGCCAGCGACGTGGTCTCGGCCCTGGCGGAGATCTGCGAGGAGCGGGGCATCCCCCACCCGGCCATCATCTCCGAGAGCGGGCGGGCGCTGGTGGCCTACCACTCCATCCTGGCCTTCAACATCCTGGGGACGAGCGAACTCATCGACGAGTCCAGGCCCCTCGAGATCCCCGACGGCGCGCCCGAGGGGGTGGTGAACCTGGGCGAGGTGCTCAAGAGCCTCACCGTCAAGAATTTCCAAGAGTGCTACCACGACGCCATGCAGATCCGCGACGAGACCCTCACGCTCTTCAACGTGGGGATGATGACCCTGGAGCACCGGGCGCTGGTGGAGCGGCTCTTCTGGCTCGTCTGCCACCGCATCGCGAGGATCATCCACGGCCTGGACTACGTGCCCGACGAACTGGAGAACCTGGACCGGTTCATCTCCGACACCTACTACGGCAATCTCTCCGTCTTCCAGAGCCTGCCCGACCACTGGGCGGTGAAACAGCTCTTCCCCATCTGCCCCATCCACCGCCTCCACGAACGGCCCGCCCGGAAGGCGACCCTCGCCGACATCACGTGCGACTCGGACGGCAAGGTGGACCAGTTCATCGACCTGCACGACGTGAAGAACACCGTGGACCTGCACGAGCTGAAGGAGGGCAAGCCCTATTATCTGGGCGTGTTCCTGGTGGGCGCGTACCAGGAGGCCCTGGGCGACCTGCACAACCTGCTGGGCGACACCAACATCGTCCACGTCAGCGTGATCGGTCGCAACAAGTACCGCATCGACAAGACCATCGAAGGGGCCAAGGTGCGCGACGTGCTCTCCTACATGCAGTACCAGAAGCGCGACGTGATGAACGCCTTCCGGAGAATGGTGGAGGAGAGCATCGAGGGGCGGCGCATCTCCATCAAGGAGTCGGCGCGCATCAAGAAGTTCCTGGAAGACGGCCTGGATGGCTACACCTATTTGGAGTGACATCGCGGTCGGCTCCTTCGATCCTAGACCGGGCGCGCTTCCCGCGGCTTCTTGAGGAGCAGCACGAGGGGCGAGAGGGCCAGGAAGAGCACCATCAGCATCTGAAACACATCCACGAAAGCCATGAGGTTCGCCTGGCGCCCCAATTGGAGCCCCAGGATACGGACGGCCATGAGGTGAAGCGTGCCGGGGTCCACCCCCGCCGTCGGGCGCAGCCCCCGCTCGATGCCCGAGAGGGCCGCCTGGTAGGCCGGATTGAACGGATTCAGGTGCCCCACGAGGGCGGACTGGTGGAACTGGGCGCGCCTCGCCAGCACCGTATCGGCCAGGGCGATCCCCACCGATCCACCCTCGTTGCGCATCAGGTTGTACAGGCCGGTGGCCTGCCCCGTCTCCTCGGGCCGGATGCGGGCGAAGGCCGCCACGAGCAAGGGGATGGAGACGAAGGCCTGCCCGAAGCTCTGAAAGAGGCGGGCGGTGGCGAGGTAGGGGAAGTCGATACCGAGGTAGACCTGCCGGTACAAGGTCATGGAGAAGATATTCATGGCCAGCCCCGCGAAGACGAGCACGCGGGTGTCCACCTTTCCCGTGAGGCGCCCGACGATGGGCATGGCGGCCAGGGCCGAGAGGCCGCCGACGGAGAGGATCATGCCGGCCCACGTGGCGTTGTACCCGAGCAGCTCCTGGACGAAGAGGGGGATCGTGACCATGGCGCCGTAGAGGCCGAATCCCCAGGTGAACATGAGGAGCGCCCCCGCGGTGAACTCCTTCTTGCGGAAGAACGCGAAATTGACCAGGGGCTTTTCGGCCGTGAGGGAGCGCCAGACGAAGAGGGCGAGCCCCACGAGCGCGCAGAGGGCGAAAATCTTGATGAAAGGGCTGTTCAGCCAGTCGAAGCGCTCGCCTCGGCTGAGAACCACCTCGAGGCTTCCCACGCCCACGGTGATGAAGAGGAAGCTCCAGTAGTCCACCCGGCCCCCGGGCTTCTTGATGTAAGGGGGGTCGTGGATGAAGAGGAAGCCCAGCACGAGGGCCATCAGGCCCACCGGGACGTTGACGTAAAAGACCCACGGCCAGGTATAGGTGTCCGTGAGGTACCCGCCGAGCACGGGGCCGATCAGGGGGCCCACGATCTGGCCGGCCCCGAAGAAGGCCATGGCCTTGCCGTGCTCTTCCTTGGGGAAGGTCTCCAGGAGGATGGCCTGGCACATGGGGACCATGGCCCCCCCGGCGAGGCCCTGAAGGACGCGCATCACGATCAGAAAAGCCAACGACGGGGCCAGGCCGGAGCCCAGGGAGGCCAGTATGAACAGGACCAGGCAGGAGAGGTAGAATCGCTTTCGCCCGAAGCGCATCCCCAGAAAGCCCGTCATGGGGAGGACGACCGCGTTGGCGACCAGGTAGGCCGTCAGGACCCAGGCGATTTCGTCCACCCCCACCGAGAAGGTCCCCGCCATGTGCGGCAGCGCTACGTTGGCAACGGCCGTGTCGATGTTCTGCATCAGGGGACCCAGCAGCGTGGCCAGGGCTATCAGCCATTTGTTGGAGGTGTGGGGAGACTCCTCCAAGGATCGCCTCCTGAGAGAGGGCGTTTCAGGGGAGCGCCGGGGGCTCGGGTCCGCCGCGGCCTTTCGAGAGGGGACCCAGGACCGGAACGACCGCCAACACCACGCCCAGGGTCCAGAGGCGGTCCAGGTAGAAGAGGAGAGAGGCCTGCCGGCTCATCTCCGCGCCCAGGAGCCGTTGACGAACCTGGCTAGGGAGCGGGGGCCCATTCCCGCGGAGGGGAAAGGGGTCTGCTTGGCTGCGCAGGTGTCGACCACCTCCATGAAGGTGCCGAGCGTCGTCGCGGCGGCGATGGTCCAGTGTCTGGCGCCGTTCTCGGCGTTCAAAGCGCCATTACCTCGAA
Source organism: Acidobacteriota bacterium (assembly GCA_021778515.1). Taxonomy (GTDB): domain Bacteria; phylum Acidobacteriota; class UBA4820; order UBA4820; family DSQY01; genus DTPS01. The sequence goes on along the minus strand of JAJYCJ010000037.1, from coordinate 3,408 downwards.
TTCTTCTATGGCCGATTCACGAGAGACGGCGAATGGCGACATGAGCGTGGTGCAGGGAAAGGGTCAATCGCCCACGACCTGCAATTCGAAGCCGGTTTCTCGCCGAGCGCCTCCCTCACTGCTTCCGCGTATCGATCTCGCAGGAGACGGACAGGCCGAGCCTCAGCTCGTGGTGGGGATCGCTCGCGGGGTCGATCTTGACTCGCACGGGCACCCGTTGGACCACCTTGACCCAGTTGCCCGTCGCGTTTTCGGGGGGAAGCAGGGAGAAGACGGCGCCGGTTCCGGCGCTGATGCCCTCCACCGTGCCCCTGTACGTGCGGTCCTTGTCGATGTCGGCGGAAATCTTGACGGGCTGGCCGACGCGGACATGCCCGAGCTGGGTCTCCTTGTAGTTGGCCTCCACCCAGATGTCGTTCAGGGCGAGAGGGACCACGGCGCAGAGCGGCTGCCCGGGAGCTAGGACCTGGCCCACCTGGGTCAGCTTGCGGCTGATGTAGCCGGTCACGGGGGAGGTGATGGTGCAGTAGGAGCGCTGGAGCTGGGCCTGATCCAGCGCCGCCTGGGCCACCTTGATGCGCTCCTCTGCCACCGACAGGGCTGCCTCCGCTTGGGCGACGGTCTTCTGGGCCGCCTTGAGCTGGGCCTGGGCCACCTCCTCGCGGGTCACCACGTCGTCGTATTTCTGCTTGGGGATCGACTGGCGCTCGTAGAGCGTCTGAATGCGCCCTCGGTCGATCTTGGCCAGACGCAGCTGGCTCTCGTAGGCCAGGACCTGGGCCTTGGCCTGAGCGATGGCGGCCTGGTTGGTGGCCACGCCGGCCTGGGCTTCGGAGAGGCTGGCTCCGGCCCTCGCGATGGCGGCGTCGAAATCCTTCGGGTCGATGGTGGCCATGACCTGGTCCTTCTTCACCAGCATATTTTCGTCGATGGGCAGGGTGAGGATCTTGCCGGGGATCTGCGGAGCCACGGTGTAGATCCGGCCGCCCACGTAAGCGTCGTCGGTGCTCACGAAGATCTGATTGTGCTTCCAGCGCAGGTAGCCCACGACGCCTCCGGCCACGGCCAGTCCCAGCAGAATGCCCAATGCCACCCATTTCTTCTTTACGGCCATGGCTACTTCTCCTCCGCGGCGACCGGCTCCCCCTGCCGGCTGTAGAAGCCGGGGAGGTCCTCCCCCATGGCGGCCAGGAGGGCCGCCTGTTTGGTATAGGCCTGGTAGGTCTTCTGGACGAGGCTCGACCGGCTCTCGGCGAGCACCGATTCGGCGTCGAGGACGTCCGTGGTGCGGGCAAGGCCGGCCTTGTACTGGTCCTCGACGATCCGGAAATTCTCCTTCGAGGACTGGACGTTGAGTTCGGCGGTCTTCCGCTCCCTCAGGGCCTCCACGAAGTCCCGGTAGGCCTGGCTGGCGGCGAGCTGGGCGGTCCGTTCCGCCTCCGTGAGCTCCCGGTGGGCGCGATCCAGGTCGGCTTGGCTCTCGCGGATCTTGGCGGCCCTTACGCCTCCGTCGAAGATGTTCCAGGAGAGGCCGACGAACAGCGACTGCACGTGCGGATAGACGAGATACTCGTTCTGCTGGTAGGCATTGTCGTACTGCGCCACCAGGCTGGGGTAGTAGTCCCGGCGGCGGAAGGTGAGCTGTTCTTCGAGCGCCTGGTACCGGGCTCTTAAAGCCTTCACCGTCCCGTTGTTGCTCACGCTGATGCTGCGGGCGTGCTCCAGGGTCCAGGGCAGGTCGGGTGGAGGGGCAAAGTCACCCGGAAGGGTCTCCTTGGTGTCGGTGGGAAGGCCGATGGCCACGTTCAACGCCTCCATGGCCGTGTCGTAAGCGTCGTCCAGCCGCCTCGCCGAATCGTCCACGGACCGCAGGGTGACCTCGGTCCGCAGCAGGTCGTTGCGGGCCACCATGCCCTGCTGGTAGAGGTCCTGCACGATCCGGAGGTGATCCGAGAGGGCCTCCTTCCGCTTCGCCACGACCTCCTTCTCGGCGCGCACCGTCATGGCCGACATGTAGCGCTCCACGACCTGGGCCTGCGCCCGGCGCACCGCATCGGAGCCCGAGAGGAGCACCGCCTGCTCGCGGGTGCGGCTGGCCTTGAGGGCCTCGGAGCGCCGGCCGAAGTCCCAGAGGAGCTGGCGAACCGTAAAGTCGTACTGCCAATACGATTTCTGGTTGGAGGGTGCCTGCAGAAGGCCGAAGCGCAAGATCGCCTGATCCCTCTGGTCGGTGTAGCCTCCCTGGAGCGTGATCTCCGGGTAGTAGGTGGCTCCCCTGACCTGGAGGGTCTGCTCGCGGGCCACCGCTTCATCGCTCCTGCTGGTGACGGCGGGCAGTGATCCCTTGCCCGCCAGCTCCAAGGCCTTCCGGAGCGTGAGCACCTCCTGGGCCGGAAGGCGCAGGGCCAGCAGACCCGAGCAGAGGGCCAGGGCCAGGGAGGCGGCCCTCACCCGGCGAGCTCCACTCCGCGTAAGAAGCTGTTCATGGCACGGTTCACGCACGCTGAAACCTCCTCATCGGGATTATAGCGAATGTGGCAAAAGACCGAGGCGTGGAGGGCCGCCAGGAAGAACCGTACCAAAAACGGCACGTCTAGGTTCTGCAGCCGTCCCTCCGCGGCGGCGGCCTGCATGATCTCGGTCAGGCGCGCCTCCTCACGGCCAAAAGCTTCGTACAGGGCCGGGCCGAACCGCGAGGCGAACTCCCAGTCCCGGTGGATCTTCTCGCGGAGAAAGACGGGGAAGAAGGCGGGAGTCCCGCTGAAGGACTCGGCGTGGACGGTGGCCCACGCCCTGAGCCGCTGGATGGGGTTCTCGCCTGTCTCCAGGGCCTCTTCGACCTTGCTCCTGAAGGTCTTGACCCGCTCCATGATGAGGCTCTCGTAGAGAACCTGCTTGGAGGGGAAGTGCTCGTAGAGCCCCTGCATCCCGATCTGGGCCTCCGAGGCCACCTCCTGCATGGTGGCCTCGTCGAACGGTTTCCGGCCGAAGACCCGCTCGGCTGCCTCCAGCAGGAGCTGGCGGCGCCGCATCCGTTCCATCTCTTTTCGGCTCATCTCCACGAAGAACTCCAAATTCCAAATTCGGAATATAGATTCCTGAGGGGGGTGCTGTCAAGCCCCTGGCGGGACGAAAGAGGTTCCGGGCGCCGGGGGGGCGCGACGGATGACCCAAATCCCGCGATTGGACATGGGAGTGGCTCCGAAAGACAGATGGAGGGTAGTTCCCGTGAAAGACGGTCTTCACCCGCGAAGGGATTTGGGTAGCCTCCGAACCCGGCTAGGCCGGGCGAGGAAGCCCCAAGGGTGGGGTGGGGCCCCAACGGGCTTTGCCCGTGGGGCGGGGCCCCGGAGGACAACACGACGATTCGGCAGGCTTGGCCTGCGAATCGGAGGAGGAAGCCCATGG
>JAJYCJ010000036.1 GCA_021778515.1 Acidobacteriota bacterium | reverse complement strand
CCCAGGAAGGCGAGCACGCGGAGCTGGGGCACGGAAAGCCCCTGGCCCGCCACCTCGCGCATTTCCCGCCGCAGGAGCCCCATGGCTTGCGGAACGACCTCCAAGACCTGCCGGGCGCACGCCTCCCTGCTTCCTTTTGGGCTGTCCTGCCTCTCTCCGGCCTCGCGTCCCATTCCTTAGCTCCACTAACTATCAGTAGAGCTAAGAGTAGGATCTCTGGTCGTGCCCGTCAAGCCCTGGGCAGGACTCCGTGTTGGGCGTTCAGCGAAGTGGCCGCTTCCCTGGGGTTCACTCATGGCCGTCCAAAACAATTCCAGCTCGCGCTGGTGCGCTTTGCCTTCCGGAGCAAAGCGGAGGAAGGCGCGGCCGAGACCTAGCCGTGGTTCGGAGCCGGCAGGGCGGTTCATTTTGGACAGGCATGGGGTTCAATGGAGGGAAGGCGAAAGGACGAGCGCAGAGGGTTCACAGCCACGGCCACGCATTCGGACGGGTTGGAACCAGCGGTTTGCGCCGGGCCAGCGCACTTGCCTTTGGCCTGGACCGACGAGCGGGAAGGGGCTGCCCCTTCCCGCTCGGATGATCAGGTGTTCAAGAGGCGAGGATCAGTTGTGCTTCTTTTCCTTCTCCTCTTTCTTGGGCTCCTGGACACGGGCCGGTTCGGCGGGGTGTGTCTCGTTCTTGCGCATCTGCTCGGCATGCGGTCCGGCCTGACTCCTGACGGGGGCTTGAACGGTCCCCTCGCGGAGCTCACGCGGCACCGTCGCGGGAGGATGGGTCACCGTGCCCTCCCTCCGGTAGAGTTCGTTCTTGGGAGGCTCAACCCTCCGAGGGTAGGTCTCGCGAGGCACCGACGTGGGCGGATGGGTCACCGTGCCCTCCCTCCGGTAAGGCTCGCCCGAGTAGGGGTGCCCCGGGGCCGCGGAGTGGTAGGCCGGGGGAAGATGGGAGATCCCGCGGACGGCGCCGTGGCTCTCCCCGCCGTATGGGGCGCCCCTGCGGCCCTCGTTGCCGTGCGGGATCTGGGCCGGGCGGACCCAGTCGCGCCGCCCCTCTCTGTAGTAATCCCGATGGCGGTCATAGCTCGTCCTGTAGATGGTGTTGTTGATGACCACCGTGTTGTTCACGTACACGTTGTGGTGATTCCAGTCGCAGCCTCCGAAGAGCGCCTGGGCCGCCGCGAATCCGATGCCCCATGCGAATCCGTTCACGAAAGAGAGGCCGGGCGAGGGCGCCCAGACCGAACGATAGTAGTAGGTCGGATAGTTCCAGGCCGGCCCGTAGACCACCGTGGGCTCATAGACCGGGACGTAGACGACATTCGGGTTGTACGGTTGGATCAAGATGTACTGAGGTTCCACAACAATTGTCTGCTGGGGCGAAGAGCGAAGGTAACCGTTCTGATAGGCGGCCCTTCGGAGCCGCTGAACGGAATTGAGCACCTGCTCCCTCTGCCCCAGGAAGGCGTAGCCGAGATCGGTCGTCCACTGCATGTTGCTCCCCATCCTGTGGAGAAGATTGGGGAACTTGCACAGGGAGATCACGCTCGGATCCCAACTAGCCGTGGAGAGCGCGTCGTCCAGTTCGCCGCCCGAAAGGCCCGGATTGGTCTGAATCCACTGGTCCGCTTCGGCCACCTGGTCCGGAAAGGTGGCGGCCATGAGGACCTGCGAGACGAGCGCGTCCGGGTACAGTGCGATGGGCGCCACCATCTGATCAATCTGGCCCCACGAGTAGGCCATGGGCTCCTGGGCGCGTAAGGCCTGGCCCCCGGCCAGAACGGCCGAAGCGACCAGCATTGCCGACATGATCTTGAGTGTTCGCATGGCTCCTCCTCTGGGTCTCCGGTACATTCACCCGGTCCTACTTACCATAACGGCCGGTCGCTTGAAATCCCTCGCATACCCCGTTGGATATTTAAAACACGGCGGCCACGGATCCTCTTCCCCGCTCCGGATCCCGGTTTCTCCAGGGGCCGAGGCCACCCTGGGTCCCCGGACACTCGCCCCGGGCCTGACCAGCAGACTCGCTCAGCCACACGATTGTTCAGAGGAATTCTTTGGTCGGGGCGAGTGGATTTGAACCACCGACCCCTTGGTCCCGAACCAAGTGCGCTGCCAGGCTGCGCTACGCCCCGACCAAGCCTTGAGATTATACACGGGAACGGGCCCTTTTCAAGCCCGGCAGTTCTTTCCGATTCCGCTGGGCAGACAGGAACTCTCCGTCTGGCGACGGCCCCCACAGAGAGCGTGGCGGTGGCACGGGGAAGATGGGCCCGCCCGTTCAGCTCCCGCCCGTTCAGCCTCCGCCTTTCTTACGGCTCGCCTTGAGCCCCTTCAGGTAGGTGGCCCTCAGCTCCTCGTGCAGACCGTCGAGCCGGTCGTAGAGCCGCTTGCTCTTGCGCGGCTTGGCTTTCGAGAGTGCGTAGGCGGTGAGGATGGGCAGGGCGATGGTGGTGTCGGTGTAGACCACGACCGTGTCGGGGAGCTGGCTGGGATCCACCTTGCCCCACGAGACGGCCTCCGATGGCGTGGCACCGGAGAGGCCCCCCGTGTCGGGGCGGGCGTCGGTGATCTGGAGAAAGAAGTCGTGGCCCTTCTCGGGGAGACCCAGGACCTCCTGGATCTGAGGCTCGGTCTGGAGCATGAAGTTCTTGGGCGAGCCGCCGCCCGCGATCACGACGGCCGACTGGCCGCCCTTTCGCTTGGCCTCCCAGACGATGGCGGCCGTGAGGTTCACGTCGGCGCTCACGTCGAAGCGGAAGGCGCTGCCCTGAAGGGCCATGGCGGCCACGTTCATGCCGATGGAGGAGTCGCCGGGCGAGGAGGTGAAGATCGGCACGCCCGCCTCGTAGGCCGCGGTCAGGGTGCAGAGCTGCTCCACGCCGAGGGCCTTCTCGCGCTCCCTGAGGTACTTGCCCACGAGGTGGTGGAACTCGGCGCTCGACATGGAACGCTGGAATTCCTTCTGCTCCAGGATCTTTCGGAAGAAGGCGTCGGTCTTGAGCAGCACCGTGTAGTCGAAGAGGATGTCGTAGATCCGGACCACACCCTCCTGCCGGAGCCTCGTGTCGTCGAGGAAGGGCGAGCCGCGATGGAGGGCCAGGTCCAGCGAGTGGTGGGCGTCGTGGTAGAGGTTGGCTCCCGTCGAGACGATCCAGTCCACGAAACCCGCCTGAATGAGGGGGACGATGCACGAGCGGCCCACGCCGGCGGGGGTGAGCGCCCCCGTGAGGCTCAACCCTACGGTGACCTGCGGGCGGACCATCTTCTCGGCGAACAGGCGGCAGCCCTCGTGCAGGCGGCCGGCGTTATAGGCCAGGAAGGTCTCCTCCACGAGGCGGACGACGCTGGCGCCCTTTACGATGGGCTTGGGCGAGATGACCTCTCCCGCCAGAAAGCGCGACTTTTTCGGCATGGCGGCTCCTCTTCAGTTCGCGGGTATTCTAGCGGCAAGGCTCGCCAGATGGAAGGGCGGAGGGGCGACTTGAGAGTGGAGGGTGGAGGGTGGAGGGGTCGAGGAAGGTCTTTTTCCAAACCCCTACCCCCCCGAGCTCCCCTGGTTCTTTTCAATTCGCAGTTCGCAATCCCAAATCCCTGCTGTGCCTCCCTGTCTCTGTGGTGACCCCTCCCTTCCGGCTTCCCCTTCCCTGCTCTTGCCCGCCGGCCAAGCCGCCGCTATAATGCGCGCCGTAGGAGGTGTCGATGCATCTTGCTCTGGCGGCGACCAACGTTTCGGGACTCCTGAGCCACTCCGGTTGGGTAGCCAAGTCCGTGCTCCTGGTGCTCCTGCTCTTCTCCCTCGTCTCGTGGAGCATCATCATCGACCGCGTCATCAACCTCCGCCGGCTGCGGGCCCGGTCCAGGGAGTTCTACGAGACCCTTCGCCGCTCCCAGCGCGTGGCCGACATGCTCTCTTCCGCCAAGACCGCCAAGGATTCGCCTCTGCGCGAGATGTTCATGGAGACCTACCGGGAGCTCCACGATCAGGTGAAGGACCAGTTGGCGCCGGGCGCCGCCGCGGCCGGCGGCCCGGAGGCGCGCCCGCAGCTCCGCCACACGGAGAACATCGAGCGCACCCTCCAGCGGGTGATGCGGGACCAGGCCATCATGCTGGAGTCGGGCATGGCCTTCCTGGCCACCACCGCGGCCTCCACCCCCTTCATCGGCCTCTTCGGAACCGTCTGGGGCATCATGGAGGCCTTCCAGGCCATCGGCCTCTCGGGCAGTGCCACGCTCTCTTCGGTGGCGCCTGGCATCTCGGAGGCCCTGATCACCACCGCCGCCGGCCTTTTCGCCGCCATCCCCGCCCTCATCGGCTACAACCTGCTGGGCCGCCGGCTCAAGGCCTTCAACGCCTACATGGAGCAGTTCGCCCTCGACCTCATCAACTTCCTGACCAACCGTTTCGCCTGAGCGTGTGACGCGGAAGAGAACCGGGAGCCAAGGCCCCCAGCGGACAAGCCGGCGCACACCGGGACACGGGCGAAACCGCGAGGCGAGCCCCCTGCCTCTCGGCCAACTGCTCGAAGGGATAGCAGGCCAGTACGGTTCGCGCTTCTTGCACTCCGACCCCATCGCCTTCGCGCGGCGCTATGACTCTCCGGCCGACCGGGAGGCGGCGGCGCTCATCGCCGCCCTCTTCGCCTACGGCAACGTGAAGGCCATGGGGGCGTTCCTGAAGGTCCTGCTGGACGAGCTCGGGCCCGAGCCCGCGGCGCGCCTCGCGCAGGGGATTCCCAAGGGGTTCACCCCTCCCGCCTACCGGTTCCAGACCGCGAACGACGTGCGGAGGTTTCTGGAGGCCGTGGGCGCCGTCCTGAGGCAGTTCGGCTCGCTGGAGGAGGCGTTCTCGGCGGCCCCGGGTTCGCCGTGGGACCGCATCGAAGCCCTCGCCACGATCCTGCGGACTGAAACCGCCCCGCTCAGCCGGGGGCTGAGGCAGCTCCTGCCCCTCCCTTTGGGAGGTTCCGCGTGCAAGCGCTGGTGGATGTTCCTGCGCTGGGTGGTCCGGCCGGACGACGGGGTGGACCTGGGCCTGTGGCACTGCCTCTCCCCCTCCGAGCTGCTCATCCCCATCGACACTCACCTGGCCCGCATCGCCTACGCCCTGGGCCTCACACGCCGCCGGACGCCCGACCGCCGGTTCGCCGAGGAGGTGACGGCCTCCCTGGCCAGCTTCTGCCCCGATGACCCGACCCGGTACGACTTCGGGCTGGCCCGCCTGGGCATCCTGGGGGCGTGCCCGCGCCGCCAGGTGGAGGAGCTCTGCCGGGCCTGCTCGCTCCGCCCCCACTGCCGGCTGGGGCAGAAGAAGGGGTGATCGGGGATCGGGGATTTCGGATTGAAGGAGACGCCCCCTCGGCCTCTCCACCCTCCACCCTCCACCCTCCACTCTCCACCGCCCTCCGCCCTTGCCGAAAACCGCGTCGGCGCGCTATTCTTAGGCCCGGAGGTCCCGTCTGGTGAGCCGCGCGGCGAAGGGAGAACAGGCGTCCAGCCAGGGAGGTTCCCTGCCCATCTCTCCGGTGGAGCGCGCTGAGGGACTGTCGCTCGCCAGGGAGATCTCGGCCATCCTCACCCTCACGATCGCCCTCCTCACGGCCCTGGCGCTCGTCTCCTACCACCCCTACGACCCGGGCTCCTTCTCCTTCGGCAACGTCTCGGTCAGGCCCGACAACTGGGTGGGCATCCTGGGGGCCAATTGGGCCTCGCTCCTGGTCCACCTCTTCGGCCTCGTGGCCGTCTGGTTCCCCGTTCTGGCCGCGCGCATCGGGGCCCTCGTGCTCTTGAGGCGCCCGCTCCTGAGCGCCAGCCGACTGCTTCTCTGGGTGTCTCTGGTCCTGAGCCAGGCCACGCTGCTCCAGTGGGCCTTCGGGAACCTGACCTTCAGCCTGTACGGGCAGAGCGCGCCCACCGCCACGGGAGGCGTCGTCGGCATCATCTTCGGTGAGCTCATCGAGCGGGCGCTGGGCTCCGGAGGGACGGCGGTCCTGCTGCCCGTCTGGGTCCTTCTCACGCTCATGCTCTTCTGGCAGATCTCCTTCCTGGGCTCCATCAAAAAACTGGGCGTCCCCTTCCAGCGCATGCGGGGAGACTGGGAGCTGAAGAAGGAGCGCAAGCGCCAGAGCGTGAACCGCGAGGAGGTCATGGAGCAGGTCCGCCAGAAGCAGCAGGAGAGGCTCCAGCGGGAGGAGGTGCGCCAGGCGGACCGGGACGCGCGCATCTCCGAACGGGCCGCCACGGTTCCGGCGCTGCCCCTGGAACCCCCGCCCGACCACGGTCGCTACCGCCTGCCCCCCAGCGACCTCCTGGACCCGCCCAAGCCGCGCCCGCCCGTCAACGAGCAGCGCCTGCGCGAGAGGGCGGCCCGCATCGAGGCCCGCCTGATGGAGTTCGACATCGCCGGGGAGGTGGTGGAGATCCACCCCGGCCCCGTCGTCACGATCTTCGAGTTCAAGCCCGCCCCCGGGGTGAAGTACACGCGGATCACCTCCCTGGAGGAGGACCTGGCCCTCTCGCTGAAGGCCGACCACATCCGCGTGGACCGCGTGAGCGGCAAGTCCCACATCGGCATCGAGGTGCCCAACGAACAGCGAGAGATCATCTCCTTCCGCGAGCTGATCGAATCGAGGGCCTTCGCCGAGACCCCGGGCCGGCTGCCCATCGCCCTGGGCAAGACCGTCGAGGGGGAGCCCTTCATCACCACCCTCGAGCAGATGCCGCACCTCCTGGTGGCGGGAACCACCGGCTCGGGCAAGAGCGTGGGGATCAACGCCCTGATCCACAGCATCCTCTTCCGCTCGAGTCCCGACGAGGTGAAGTTCATCCTCATCGACCCCAAGCAGGTGGAGCTGAAGGTCTACGAGGAGATCCCCCACCTCATGACGCCGGTCGTGACCGACGTCAAGAAGGCGGCCAACGCCCTCAACTGGGCGGTCCGCGAGATGACCGAGCGCTATAAGTACCTGGCGGCCGCCAAGGTGCGGAGCATCGACCAGTACAACGCCTACGTCCGGAGCCTGACCCCCAGCTCGGCCGACGGCGTGCTCGACGTGAACCGGCCCCTGCCCTACATCGTGATCGTCATCGACGAGCTCTACGACCTGATGGCGTCGGTGGCCAAGGAGGTGGAGACGGCCATCGCCCGCCTGTCGGCCATGGCGAGGGCCGTGGGCATCCACCTCATCCTGGCCACGCAGCGGCCCTCCAGGGACGTCATCACGGGCGTGATCAAGAGCAACCTGTCCAGCCGCATCGCCTTCCAGGTGCGGGAGAAGCTCGAGAGCCGGCTCATCCTCGATCAGAACGGGGCCGAAACCCTCGAGGGCAAGGGGGACATGCTCTACCTGCCGCCCGGCTCCGGCCGCCTCGTGCGGGTGCACGGCGGCTACCTCTCCAACGCGGAGACGCAGAGGGTCCTGCAGTACCTCTCCAGGCAGGGCGAGCCCTCCTTCGACGCGGACATCCTCAAGGACGCCCCCACCGCGGAGGGAGGGGAGCCCGCCTCGGAGGGCGCCTCCTCAGACGAAGATCCCCTGTACGAGGATGCCCTCCAGCTCGTGGTGAGGACGGGCGTGGCCTCGGCCAGCAACCTCCAGCGCAAGATGAGGATCGGTTACGCCCGCGCGGCCCGGCTGCTGGACGTCATGGAGCAGAGGGGCGTGGTGGGCCCGGCGGACGGGGCCAAGCCCCGCGAGGTCTTCCTCTCCCCCGACGATCTGGTTTAGCTGGTGGAGCGTGTGGGGGGGGCGAAGGCCCGCCAGGACGATCCCTTGCCCCGCAATCATGGCCACCTTCCCCCGACCGCGAGGCCTGATCATCTCTCTCCGCCGTGCAAGGGTCCATCGCGGGCGGTCGCAATTCTCCTTTATTTTGCAAAGCTCTTCCGGTGGCCTCGTAGAACTCCCTGCGGCCTCATCGCGCCGGGGGGCGCCGGGGCGGTCCCTCCCTTCTCAGGGAGCCGATTCCGTTCTACACTGCCCTGCGTAGGTGCGAGCGCCGCCAAGGAGCGCCCCGCTCGCCTGTCGGATTGCCGCGCCAGGTGCCCACCGCCGGCGGAAGCATTACAAGGCCCACTCACTCGCTCCTCCGCCCGCTGGGAACCACATTGGATGGGAGGTTGGACCCCATGCTCAGCGGGGATGATGTCCGGGAGCCCCCGACGTCGACTGGACGTGGCCGCAGGCCCATCCGGGTCGTGATCGCGGACGATCATCCCGTCGTCCGGGAGGGGCTGAAGAGCGTCCTCGCCATCCCTGAAATCCAGGTGGTCGGCGAGGCGGCCTCGGGGACCGAGGCCGTCCGGGTCGTCCGGAAACTCAAGCCCGACGTAGCGATCCTGGACATCAAGATGCCCAAGATGGACGGGCTGCAGGCCCTCCGCCTCATCAAGGAGCGCTCCCCGGGAACGGCCGTGCTCATGCTCACGAACTACGACGACCCCGCCTTTCTCATGAGCGCCGTGGCCGGGGGGGCCGCGGGCTATATGCTCAAGGGCGCGTCGAGCCAGGATCTGGTGGATCTCGTACTGGCGATGGGGGACGGAGAGGACGTGATGAAGCCGGAGAACCTATTGCGCGTCCTCCAGGGGCTGGCCGAGACCCAGGAAGGATTCTACCTCTCCGCCCGCCGCGCGGACCCCTCCCTCTCGACGCGGGAGATGGACATTCTGCGGCTCCTTGCCGAGGGCCATAAGAACCAGGAGATGGCCCGCGTTCTGGGGGTCTCCATCGCCACCGTCAAATCGCACCTCTACCACCTGTTCAAGAAGATCGGCGTATCGGACCGCACCCAGGCCGTCCTCTGGGCCACCCGCAACGGCCTCATCACTCCCACGTCCCCATCCGAAGACTGATCCCAAACCACGCCCAAGGCCAACCAGGACGCCGCAGGAATGGGTTGCCGGATTGACGGAATGTTGAGATGCCGGGATGAGGAGATGAGGAGATGGGGAGATGAGGAAGAACCCGGCCCGCAGCGCTCTCACCTTGATCCGCCGTCCTTTCCCCTTCTTCCCGCTTCTACGGGAGAACGGCCGTGTCAGGGGCGCGTTCCCGGTCTCCTGCACCCTTTCGACGAGCCTGCCGGCCGGCCCTCCGGCGAAGCGAGGAAATCCCCTCCCCGCTACCCTTTACCCGGCGTCGTGCCCCTCGCTTTCCGCCACGGGTGGAAAGCGGCGCCGCGCGGATTGGACCTTGGGCAAGGAAGCCGAGGCGGCCGCGACGCAGGCGTACTGGACGTACGCCGAGGAGCGAGCCGCCGAAGGCTGACGCAGATCCAAGGTCCGAGACTCGCGGCGCGCCCTTCGAGGGGGGTAGGGACTCCCTAAGCTGTTTCCATGGCTCGCTGCCCGGAGGGCAGCCAGGACGCGAGCGGCTGGCGCGGACGCGAGGTCTCCCGCGAAGGTCTTCTCCCATCCAGGCCTCTCGGAAGCGCGGCCCGAGCGGCCGTTAGCCTCGCGCAGCGAGGCGGGCCATAGGGGGCGCCCGCAAGGAGGAGCGAACCGTCACACGGTCGAAGGAGCACGCCTTACGCGCCGGCGGCCTTGCGAATCCTCGCCACGGCTTGCCGGATCTTCTCCTCGTCCACCGCGAAGGAGATGCGGATGAAGCCCTCCTGCCCCAGCGCCGAGCCCGGGATGACCATCACCCCCGCCTGCTTCAGCAGGCTGGAGGCCAGCAGATCCGTGCGCTCGATGCCCATCTTCCTCATCAGCTCCCTGGCGTCGGGAAAGACGTAGAAGGCCCCCTGGGGCTGACAGAAGGGAAGCCCGGGGATCTGGGCCAGCCCGTCGCACATCGCCTGACGCCTGCGCGTGAACTGCTCCAGCACCGGGGCGAAGAGCTCCTCCTCTCGGCGCAGCGCCTCCAGCGCCCCGAACTGGGCGAAGGTCGTGGGCCCGTTCATGGAGTGCGACTGGATCTTCCCCGCGGCGGCGATACCCTCCGCGGGGCCGATGGCGTACCCCATACGGTAGCCCGTCATGGAGAAGGTCTTGGAGAAGGAGCCCGCGATGAAGAACGGCCGGCGCGCCTCGGGGTCGAAGTGCGGCATGGTGGCGTACTCCACCCCCGGGTAGACGTAGCGGTCGTAGCACTCGTCCATGATCACGAAGAGCCGGTTCTGATCGGCGATCTCCAGGATCGAGGACAGGAGGGATCGGGAGAGCACGGCGCCCGTCGGGTTGCAGGGGGAGTTGAGGACGATGCCCCGCGTGGCGGGCGAGATCATGGCCCTCAGCTCGTCGGGGTCCGGCTGGAAGGCGTCCTCCATCCGGCAGGGCAGGAACTTCGGCGTCCCTCCCCACAGCTTCACGATTTCCGGCGTGGAGACGTAGTAGGGGGCCGGGACGATCACCTCGCCCCCCTCGTCCATGTGCGAGCCGATGATGTGGTAGAGGGCGCCCTTGGCCCCGGCCGTGACCATGGCGTTGGCGGGGCCGTACTTCGCGCCGTAGCGCCGGTCGTACCGCTGGGCGACGGCCTCGCGCAGGTCGGGGATGCCCATGGGGGGGCTGTAGTAGGTGTGGCCCTCGCGGAGCGCCCGCGCCGTGGCCTCCAGGATCGGCTCAGGCACGGGGAAGTCCGGCTGGCCGGGCCCCAGGTCGATGAAATCCGCCCCCTCCTTCCGCATCCGCTGGCCCTCCACGATGAGTTCCAGCAGACGGGAGGGCTCCACCCTGCGCATGCGGTCGGCGATCATGGTTGCATTCGCTCCTTCAACAGGCGGGCCACGGGGGCGGGCACGAGCCCCTCCACCGGACCGCCGAGGCGGGCCACCTCCCGGACGAGCCGGGACGAGAGGTAGGTGTACTCCTCGCGGGGCATGAGGAAGACCGTGTCCACCTCGGGGGCCAGGCGCCGGTTCATGAGGGCCATCTGGAATTCGTACTCGAAGTCGCTCAGGGCTCGGATGCCCCGAAGGATGTGCCGCGCCCCCTTCGCCCGCACGTACTCCACGAGCAGCCCGTCGAAGGCGTCCACCTCCACGTTCGGCACCCCTTGGAGGCTCTCGCGGATGAGGGTGACCCGATCCTCGATGCTGAAGAGGCACTGCTTCTCCGTGTTGCGCAGCACCGCCACCACCAGCCGGTCGAACATGGTCGCAGCCCGGTGGATGATGTCCAGGTGGCCGTTGGTGATGGGATCGAAGGAGCCGGGGCAGATGGCCGTCGAGGTCATGGCGCGGCCTGTCCTTTCTCCTGGATGAAGGCGGCCAGCGCGTTCAGGTTCTGGAAGACCTTCACGCCCACCTCCTCGTCGGTGATCTTGATTCCGAACTCCTTCTCCAGGGCGACCACCAGCTCCAGGGCGTCGATGGAGTCCAGACCCAGCCCCTCCCCGAAGAGGGGCATCTCGTCCTGGATCTCCTCGGGCTTCACGTTTTCCAGTCGGAGTTTCTCCACAATGAGTTTCCGGATGCGGTCCTTCAGCTCCTCCATGGCGCCTCCCTTCCGAAGGGGCATTCTAACCAGAGCGCCTCACGTCCGCAACGGCGGCCGGCATAGCCCATACCCGCATCGGGACACCCCTCCCCGTGCCCGCGTCATCCCGTGGCTAGCTCGCAGCGGGATCCCGAGCCAGCAGCCCTTCGAGGAAACGCTCGGGATGACGGCGCGAAAACGGGGGCCCCGGCGTCCGGTTTCACCCGTTCCTGTCATTCCGAGCGCCACCTCAACGGGCTCCCCCTGAAGAATCTCGATCACCGTGCCCGCGCCTCCCGCCCTTGCAATCCTTCCGGTGCATCTCTTCGAGGAGGCCCTCGGGATGACGGCGCGAAGGAAAGGCCGTCCGCGCCGGCGGCCTGAGCCAAGCGGCCTACATCTCGCCGGGTTCGGTGTGCACGCTGACGGCCGCGATGCGGTCCGAGACAGACCGCACCCGCTCCTCGATGCGCGTGGCCTGGCGGTGGGCGTCGTGGAGCGTCTGGTGGGGAGGGATGACGCAGGTCAGGGAGAGCCACCACCGGCCCTCCCCCTCCAGCAGGTGCACCTTGCGGCAGGCGGTGACCCCTTTCTCCGAGAGGGCCGCCTCGCGCACCGAGCGGACGATGTCGGGATGGTCTCCCGTCACCTCGACGCGCTCCGGAGCTTGGCTCCTGGGGCACTCCAGGTGGGTCTGGAGGATCCGGATGGCCGGGAAGCTTCGCCGGAGGGACTCCTCCACCCGCGTGGCGCTCTTGTGGGCCTCGGTGAAGTCTTTGTCGCAGGGCCACTCCAGGTGCATCTGCACCTCCAGCCCCCCGTCCGTGCGGTTGATCTGGAGGGCGTGGGCGCTCGCCCCTGCCGCGGAGCTCAACCGGAAGATCTCCTCCGTCAAACCCGCGGGCTGCCGCTCGTCGGGCTCGGCGTGCACCAGCACGTCGGCCTCCTTGAACGCCTCGCGCAGGGTCTCCTCCACCGCCTCGGTGATGCGGTGGGCGTCCGTGAAGCTGGTGCCGCGATCCACCGCCACCTTGAGGTCCACGAAATGCTTGGCCCCGGCCTGGCGCACGCGCACGTCGTAGGCGCGCCTCACCCCCGGCACCGCCAGGGCAGTCCGCTCCGCCCTCTCCACGTGGTCCTCGGGCACCCAGTCCGTGAGGGCCTGCACGGCCCTCTTCCCGAGCCTCACGGAGATCCAGATGACGAAGGCGGAGACGCCCAGCGCGGCGACCGCGTCGGCCTGGGGATAGCCGAGCTGCGTGCTCGCCAGCCCCACCAGGACCACCAGCGAACTGAAGATGTCGCTGGAGAAGTGCAGGGCGTCTGCCTCCAGCGCCGCGCTGCGGGTCCTCTTCGCCACCCGGCTCAGCGCCGTGCTCCGCGACAGGTCGATCACGATGGCCAGGACCACGACGCCGTAGCTCCAGGCGTTGACCTCGATCCGCACGGGCCTGAAGAAGAGCCGGTGCACCGCCTCGGAGATGATCCAGACGCACGTCACCAGCAGGAGGAGCGTCTCGAAGAGGGCCGAGATGTTCTCGATCTTCTCGTGGCCGTAAGGGTGGTCCGCATCGGGCGGCCGGTCGGAGACGTGCACCGCCCACCAGGTCATGCCCGCCGCCAGCAGATCCAGCCCCGAGTGGGCCGCCTCCGAGAGGATGCCCAGGCTCCCCGTCAGGAGACCCACGGTCAGCTTGGTCCCGGTCAGAAACAGGGCGGCTATGACCGAGCTGATGGCGACCCGCCGTTTGACATCCACTCTTGGCCCCCTCCCGAAGCAGCCTCCAGTATACCAACGAAAGTCACACCCTCCAAGGATTCCTAGCTTCCCGAACCCCCACGTTTCCACTATACTGTCCACCTGCGCGCCCGTAGCTCAGTTGGATAGAGCACCTGCCTTCTAAGCCGGTGGTCGGGGGTTCGAATCCCTCCGGGCGCGCCATTCGCCTTCCTCAACCCTTCGCCCGCCGGAGCGGGCTCCTGCGGCGGCCGGGCTTCCTCTGCGAGGCGCTCGTGCGGAACCCGGCGGCTCTTGGGCCGCGGCCCACGGGCCTGCGCGCCGGATGTCGGCCTTCGTGCCCGGGCGTCTTCGTGGCGAATGCTTCCTCTCCTTCCGCTATCCCAATCATCTGGCTCCGGCGGGGCGCTTCTTGTACTCTGCTGGCGAGGAGGCGCGCGATGATCCGATGGCCCGAGCGTTACGATCCGGCGAATGCCCCGGTGCACGTGCGCAACGAGATCGACACGCGGGCATCGGCCGATAGGGTGTGGGCGTGGCTCGTGCGGGCCTCCCTCTGGCCCTCCTGGTATCCGAACTCGCACCACGTCCGCATCGCCGGCGGCCCGGCGGCCGACCTCGCGGCGGGGGCGCGCTTCACGTGGCGCACCTTCGGCGTCTCCCTGCGCTCCGCGGTGCTGGAGTTCGAGCCGCCCGAGCGCATCGCCTGGAACGCCCTGGGCCTGGGGGTGGAGGCGTACCACGCCTGGCTCATCACGCCGGCACCGGGGGGTTCGCGCGTTCTGACCGAGGAGACCCAGCACGGGTGGCTCGCGCGCACCGGGAGCCTCCTGTTCCCGAGCCGCATGTCCCGGTTCCACCAGCTCTGGCTCGAACGCCTCAGGGCGTCCGCCGAGGGCGGGCCGCCTCCTCCTGGGCCGGGCTGAGACGGGGCGCGAGGGCAGCGGGACTCCAGGTCCCCTCTCGACCATTCATTTCCGCGCAAAGCCTCCCCGGGCTCCGATCCGCGGAGGGAACCCGGTCCCCCAAAGACCGGATCCCAGATGCCTCGGGCATAACGGCGAAGGGGCACCGCTTTCTGGCTTTTGGGTATAGGATACGCTTCTGCGCCGCGCGAGCGGCCTCGCGGTTGGGGGCGATCCGGCCGCGGCCATGCTCGGGTACGAATGTCTCCGATGGAGGCCAGAGATGCGATTCAGAACCTTCCCCAAGATCCCCGACCTGCCCATCTCGATCCTCGGCTTCGGCTGCATGCGCCTGCCCGTGCTGGACGGCGACGCATCGCGCATCGACGAGGAGGCGGCCACGAGGCTCCTGCACGGGGCCATCGAGGGGGGCGTCAACTACGTGGACACGGCCTATCCGTACCACGGCGGCGAGAGCGAGCCCTTCGTGGGCCGCGCCCTCAGGGGAGGCTACCGCGGGCGCGTCCAGCTCGCCACCAAGTGCCCCACCTGGATGGTGGAGGGCGAGGGGGACTGGGAGCGCTTCCTCGACGAGCAGCTCCGGCGTCTGGAAACGGACCGGGTCGACTTCTACCTCCTCCACGCCCTCAACGGCGAGCGCTGGGAGATGGTGAAGCGCTTCGGCGGGCTCCGCGCCCTCGGCCGCGCCCTCGCCGACCGGCGGATCGGCTACGCGGGCTTCTCCTTCCACGGGTCGCCCGACGACTTCGCCCAGATCATCGAGGGCTACGACTGGGACTTCTGCCAGATCCAGCTCAACCTTTTGGACGTGGATTTCCAGGCTGGCCTCGCGGGCCTGCGGCTGGCCGCCTCCAGGAAGGTGGGGGTGATCGCCATGGAGCCGCTGCGGGGAGGGCTCCTGGCCGCGGTCCAGCCGGAGGCCGTGCGGGCCGTCTGGGCCCGCGGAGGGAGGGCGTTGTCGCCCGCCGAGTGGGCCTGGCGGTGGGTCTGGCACCACCCCGAGGTGGTCACGGCCCTTTCTGGGATGAACACCGAAGGGCAGCTCCGCGAGAACCTGGCCGTCGCCGTCACCGCGACGGCCGGGGCACTGAGCCCGATGGAGCTGGACCTCGCCGCCCAGGTCCGCCGCTACTACCTCGAGCGCATGCGGGTCCCGTGCACCACGTGCGGCTACTGCCTGCCCTGCCCCAGCGGCGTCTCCATCCCGGACGTCTTCTCCATGCTCAACACCACCGCCATGTTCGACTCCCGCGAGGCCACGTCGCGGCTCTACAAGGGAATCCTCGTCTCCCGAGGGTCGGCCGCCGACGCCTGCATCGAGTGCGGCGAGTGCGAGCCCAAGTGCCCCCAGGCCATCCCCATCCCCGAGACGCTCAAAGAGGCCCACGAGCTGCTGGGGGCGTGAGGAGTTACTACTCCGACACCAATAGGGTTGACTCTCTGCAAAGGGCAGATTCGAAGTGGGGATGGGAGAGCAGCGAGGACGAAGCCTGAGCCTGCCCCCGCGAAGGCGGGGGGGCCTGCTTGAGAAACCGGCCCGCCGCGGTGGGCTTTGCCCAGCCGAGCGGAGCCTGCCCCCGCGAAGGCGGGGGAGAGGGAAGGGGCCAACCCCTTCCCTCTCGGATTAGTAAGGGCAACACACTTCCTCGCCCCGAGCGCTCGCGGGCGAAATGAAGACATCGGAAACGGTGGCCACGAGAGGGCAATGCCGCCTCAGGCTCATGGCCTCCCGGCTTCACCTCCACGGGCACACACGAGCAATCAGGATGGGGCGCCGCCCGGAGGGCGGCCCGTTCCAGGCCGCCTTGACCCCGGCTAAACGGGCCTCCGATGGTGATAGGATGGTTTCACGTCATGCGGGGCGGCAGGGGATCATCGGGGATTTCGGTGTCTCACGAGAAATCCGGTCCGAGTTCGGGTGCGGCGCCGGAGGGAGGGAGCCATGGGCGGAACCCTTTTCATGATTCACGGCATGTGGGGCGGAGGGCACCTTTGGGACCTCTACCGGTCCGTCTTCGAGGGCAGGGGGTACCGCTGCCTGGCGCCGACCCTGCGATACCACGACGCGGACCCGAAGGCTCCGCCGGACCCGAGGGTCGGAGTGACGAGCCTGCTCGACTACGCGGAGGACCTGGAGCGCGAGATCCGCCAACTGGGCGAACCTCCCGTCATCCTGGGCCACTCCATGGGCGGGCTTCTGGCGCTCATGCTGGGGAGCCGCGGCCTGGCGAGCCGTCTCGTGCTCCTCACGCCGGCCTCGCCGCGAGGCATCGTGGCGCTCAGGCCCTCGGTCATCAGGAGCTTCTGGAGCGGCATGACCACGTGGGGATTCTGGCGCAAGCCCTACCGCCAGACCTACGGCGAGGCCGTCTACTCGATGATGCGCCTGCTGAGCGAGGAGGAGCGCCGAAAGGCTTACGAGCGCTTCGTCTTCGAGTCGGGAAGGGCGGCCTTCGAGATCGGCTTCTGGCCCCTCGACCGGCGCAGGGCCTCGGCCGTCGATTTCTCCGCGGTCACCTGCCCCGTGCTGCTGGTGGCCGGAGGGCAGGACCGCATCACTCCCGCCCCGGTCCAGCGCAAGACGGCCCGCCGTCTGGGGAAGGTGGTCACCTACCGCGAGCTTCCGGACCACGCCCACTGGGTCCTCGGCGAGCCGGGCTGGGAGGACGTGGCCCGGATGGTTGCTGACTGGCTGGCCTGAGAAGGGGCCGCGCGGCGGCGAGGCGGCGGGCCGCTCACGCCCGTTGCCTGCGGGCCATCTCGCCGCCCCTTCCGATCGGGGCGCCCGCCCCATCTGCCTGAGGCGGCCGGGCCTGGGAAGGAGGGTCCCATGAGAACACAAAGCCTTCGAACGCGCATTTTGGTGGTCGTGGGGGGGCTCGCCTTCGCGGTCGGCACCCTCGATCCCATGGAGGGCTCGATCCTCATCCTCGCGGGTGGCGGCCTGCTCGCGCTCGGCACCTGGATGGGAGAGCACCCGCGCCCCATGAAGGTCTACTGGCTGTGGGTCTTCGCCCTCCTCCTGGTGGGCGTCGGGGCCCTCTGGGGATTGAGCTTGGTCGGGGGCGTCGGCGGCCGGACGGGGCGCTCCATGGGGTGGCTGCTCCTGTGCCTGCCTTACCCCGTGGGCTGGCTCATGGCCTTCGGCGGGATCATCCTTCGGCTGGTCCGACTCTTCACGCGGAGGAAGCCTAGGGGGGAAGTTCTCTCCCTCTGAGATGCACCGGGCCCGACCGTCGGATCTCTCCGCCCCCCCCAAGCAGGCGCACGGCGGGGCGCCGCTCCTTCTTCCCACCCCCGATCGAATCCCGGTCACCGTCCCTTTGACAGTGGTGCATGGGGGCTTTACGTTCCCTGTGGGGTGGAAGCCCATGGACAAGGGAGGGAGGCTCGTGGCGACACGGGGGCTGTCCCGCAGGGAGTTCCTGGATTCGGCGGCGCGCTGGGGAGTCCTCCTCGGCGGCGCCGGTCTGGCTCTCTCGGCACCGAGGCTCCTGCGAGATGAGGCCCTCTGGCCGTCGGACGCCTGGGCGGCCGAGATTCCCCCCGATCTCCTCGCGACGGCGCCGGTCGGCCGTTTTTGGATCTCGGCCTCGGCCGCCGCCTCGGCCTGCGGCACCTGCCACACGCCGGCCGAGCTGACCCGCCCGAAACCGCGGCGCCACCCGCCTGCGGTGAAGTGCCAGCTCTGCGCGCACGGCTGCGTGCTCGGGGAGGGCGAGCGGGGCCGCTGCAGGGCCCGCGCCAACGTGCGGGGCGAGATGCGCTCGCTGGTCTACGGCCGCCCCATCGCCGAGCACGTGGACCCCATCGAGAAGAAGCCCTTCTTCCACTTCCTGCCGGGCTCCGAGGCCTACTCCCTGGCCACCGCGGGCTGTCCGCTGAGCTGCCGCTTCTGCCAGAACTGGACCATCTCCCAGGCCCGGCCCGAGGACTACGCGGTGCCCTACTGCCCCCCCGGCGCCATGGCCGGGCGGGCCAGGGGACGGGGCGCGCCCGTGATCGCCTTCACCTACAACGAGCCCACGGTCTTCGCCGAATACCTCATCGACATCGCCCGCTCGGCCAAGCCCCTGGGGATCCGGTCGGCCCTCGTCTCCTGCGGCTTCATGACGGAGGCCCCCCTCGCGGAGATGCTGGGCGTTCTGGACGCGGTCAAGATCGACCTGAAGGGCTTCTCGCCGGAGTTCTACCGGAAGGTCTCGGGTGCCGAGCTGGAGCCCGTCCTTCGCAGCATCCGGCAGGTGGCAAAATCGGGTTGTCATCTGGAGCTTGTCAATCTTGTGGTGCCCACCCTGAACGACTCGGAGGCCATGCTGACCGAGCTCTCCAAGTGGGTAGCCGGGGAGCTGGGACCGGACGTCCCGGTTCACTTCACGCGCTTTCACCCCGATTACCAGCTCCTGAACCTGCCCCCCACGCCCGTGGCGACCCTGGAGCGGGCGCGGGCCATCGCCATGGCCCACGGCATCCGCTACGCCTACGTGGGCAACGTGCCGGGCCACCCTGGGAACAACACCTACTGCCCGAAGTGCCGAAAGGTCTGCGTGGAGCGCAGCGGGCTCTTCCTCACGGCCATGCACCTCAGGAGCGGCCGCTGCCCCGCCTGCGGCACGGCCATTCCGGGCGTCTGGACGTGAGCGGCGGCGGAAAGGAGGCGGGCATGGCGTCAAGCGCCCTTCGACAACGGGGGGAAGGGGTCGTGGGACGGCGGGCCGTTCTGCTCTTGGCTGCGGCCATGCTCCTGCCGCTCGTCCGGCCAGGCGCGCAGGGAGCCGCGGCGCCGCCGCGGGCCGGGGGCTTCATCAGGCCTCCGGCGGTGGCGGGGCAGTTTTATCCCGGCGACCCCTCGCAGCTCGACGGGGCGGTGCGCGACCTGCTGACGGAGGCCCTGCCGCCCCGCGGCGAGCGCCCCATCGCCCTCATCGCGCCCCACGCCGGCTATCCCTTCTCGGGTCCCATCGCCGCCGACGCCTTCCGCCAGGCCACCGGCTACTCCTACGACCTGGTGGTGATCCTCGGCACGAACCACACCACGGAGCCTTTCGATGGGGTGTCGGTCTTCCAGGGCGCCGGCTACCGCACGCCCCTGGGTGTCGCGCCCGTGGACCAGGAGGTCTCGCAGGCCCTCGCCACGGCCGATCCCAGCTTCGCCTACCGGCCGGAGGCCGACGCGCGCGAGCACTCGGTGGAGGTGCAGATTCCCTTCGTGCAGGTCCTGTTTCCCAAGGCCAGGATCGTCGCCGCCGTGGTCGGCGAGGCGGACCCGGCCCTGGCCGCGCGCTTCGGCCACGCCCTCGCCCGAGTCCTGAAGGGCCGGAACGCCCTGATCGTTGCCTCCTCCGACCTCTCCCACTACCCCGATCAGGCGGACGCCGAGGTGGTCGATCGCCGAACTCTGGAGGCGGCCGCCACCCTCGACCCGGCGGCCCTCACGGCGGCCATCCGGCGCTCCATGGGTGAAGGGCGGCCGGGTCTCCTCACCTGCGCCTGCGGAGAGGGACCCGTCCTGGCGGCCATGACGGCGGCCCGCGAGCTTGGCGCCCGGCGGGGCATCGTGGTCAGCTACGCCAACTCGGGCGACACCCTCTTCGGCGAGCCCACGCGCGTGGTGGGCTACGGCGCCGTGATCTTCACCGCCGACGAGGGCAAGCCGGACACGAGAGCGCTGGAGGCTCCTCCCGCTTCGGGCACCACGGCCCTGACGGCGGCGGACAAGCAGGCGCTCCTCCACCTGGCCCGGACCACCCTGAGCCAGTATCTGAGGACCGGCACCGTCCCCCTTCCCAGGCTGACGAGCCGGGCCCTCGCCGCTCCGCGGGGAGCCTTCGTCACCCTGGAAGAAAACGGGCCGCTGCGCGGCTGCATCGGGAGCATGGCCGCCGATTCCCCCCTGGCCCTGACGGTGGCGCGCATGGCGCTGGAGGCGGCGCTTCACGATACGCGCTTCCCGCCGGTACGCGCCGAGGAGGTCCCCAGGCTCCAGATCGAGATCTCCGTGCTCACGCCCCTCGCCAGGGTGGCCGACCCCGGTGCCATCGTGGTGGGGCGGGACGGCGTGGTCATCCGCAAGGCCGGCCGGAGCGCCGTCTTCCTACCGCAGGTGGCTGTCGAGCAGGGGTGGGGCCGGGAGGAGTTGCTGGACAACCTCTGCCGCAAGGCCGGCCTGCCCGCCGACTCCTGGCGCAGCGGTGCGGAGTTCCTCACCTTCCAGGCCACGGTCTTCGGCGAAGGGACGCGCCATTGAATCCGAGGCTCTATCCGCGCGGTAACGCCCGGACCGGAAGCGCCTTTCGACGCGGCGCCCTCTTTCCGGCTCCAAACGCCACCGGCGCTCGGACGGCAGGCTCCCGCGAAAGCGCCGCCTGCCCGACGGGAGGATGGGCACAGGCTTATGAGGGCGGCCGACCTTGAAGTGGAGAGAGCGCCCCGCCGATGCGGATTTTTCGCGGGCCCGGCTGCAGCTCTTCGCCGTTGGCCTGGTCTCGCTCCTCGGGCAGGTGGTGCTCCTGCGCGAGCTTCTCGTGGCCCTCTTTGGCGGCGAGCTCATCCTCATTCTGGGCATCGGTTTTCTGCTCCTGGGGAGCGCCGCCGGCGTTCTCCTCGGCCGGCTGGGACGCCGGCCCTCGGAGGCGGGGACTGCCGCTCTCTTCACTCTCTTCGGCCTCCTCCTGCCCCTCCTGGCGGCCCTCGCCCGCGCCCTGCGGCTCCTCTCGGGAACCCCACGCGGGGCCTATCCGCCCTTACCGCTCCAGCTCCTGGGCCTGAGCCTCCTCCTGGTTCCCTTCGGACTCCTGGGCGGCCTCCTCTTCGGGCGCTGCGCCCGCGTCTACGTCGCCGGGCAGCGAACGCTGGCATCGGCCTACGCGATCGAGAGCGCGGGGGCCGTGGCGGGCGGCGCGGCCGCCTCCCTCGGGCTGGCCCTGGGGCTCCAGAACCTCGCGGCGGGCCTGCTGGGCGGGCTCGCGGCCGTGCTGGCGGGATGGCTCTCCTCCCAACACAGGCCGGGGCTGCGGGTGGCCCCGGCGGCGGCGGGCCTCCTGCTCGTGGCCGCTCTCCTCCTCTCGCCTCGGCTGGACCGGTTCCTCACCGGCCTGGACCATCCGTACCTCGTGGCGGTGAGGGACACGCCGTACGGCCGCGTGGCCGCCGAGGAGTCGCACGGCCAGCTCGTCGTCTACCAGAACGGGGCGCTGGCCTTCGAGAACCAGGGCACACAGGCCGAGGAGTTCGCCCAGATCGCGGCCCTGGAGACCGATCACCCGGCGAAGATCCTGCTCCTCGGAGGAGGGATGGAGGGGCTCGTCCGCGAACTGCTCGCGAGCAGACCCGAGGAGGTGCAGCTCCTGGAGCTCGACCCGCGCTTCGTGCGGCTCCTCGCGCCGCACCTCTCGGCCGAAGACCGGCGGGCGGTGGCATCGCCGGTGGTGAGGCTGGTCTTCGGGGACCCGCGGCGCGCCCTGCAGCGCGCCCCGACCTCATACGACCTCATCCTTTCCGCCGCCCCCGAGCCCGAATCGGGGCAGGCGAACCGCTTCTACACGCAGGAGTTCTTCCAGATCGTGCGGGCCCGCCTCCGGCCCGGCGGGCGCTTCGCCTTCCGCCTGCGCTCCGCTGAGAACCTCTGGACGCCCGCCCTGACCGCCCGCAACGCGAGCATCCTCCGGGCCCTGCGCGGCGTCTTTCCCGACACGCTGGTGCTGCCGGGCACGACGGACCTCGTGTTGGCTTCGGCGAGCCCGCTGGTGCGCGACCCGGACGTTCTGGCCGGCCGCATGCGGGAGCGCGGCATCCAGGGCAGGATGGTCTGTGCGGCCTACCTGCGCTACCTCTTCACCAACGACCGCCGCGCGGAGATCGAGAGGAAGCTGGCCCGCCTCGCCGCTCCCGCCAACACCGACGACCGGCCCGTCTGCTACGCCTACACGCAGGTTCTCTGGCTTTCGCGCTTCTTCCCGGACATGGGAAAGGTGGTGCTGCCCTCCGGAGCGGGCCTCCTCCGGGGGATTCTAGGCCCGTGGGGCCTGGCGCTTCTCGCCCTGCTGCTCGCGGGAGCCGCGGTCCTGAGGCGCCGGGATGCGGCCAGGAGGAGCGCCCTGGTTTTCGCGGCGGGATTCATCGGCATGGTGCTGGAGGCCGATCTGCTGCTGGGCTATCAGGTCCGCAGCGGCGTGCTGTACCAGGACCTGGGGCTCCTGCTGACCCTGTTCATGTCGGGCCTGGCGCTGGGAAGCGCGGCCGTCGGCCGCCGCGGGCGGGAGCTCTCGCGGTGGTGCGGCGCCCTCCTCCTGGGCGGGACCTCCCTCCTCTGCGCGGCCGGGGCGGCCCTGCCGCACCTGGGAGCCGGCGCGTCGCTCGGCCTCGTCGGGCTTCAGCTCGGCGCCGCGGGATTTCTGACGGGGGGTCTCTTCGCCTATGCCAGCCTGAGATCGGTGGACCGCCAGGAGGCCATGATCGCGCCGCTTTACGCGGCCGACCTCCTCGGGGGCTGCCTCGGGTCCGCGGCGGGGAGCCTCCTGCTGCTGCCCCTTCTGGGGATGGCCGAAACGTCCCTCCTCCTGGCGGGGACGGCCCTGCTGGGCCTGCTGTTCGTGTAGGAGGCGGGCCGGGAGAGGCGTCAGGGCCGCTTGGGGAGCAGCCGGTAGAGCTGGACGATCATGTAGCCCATCTGGCCGCGCCCCGATCTGGGGTAGCCCTTGCTCTCGATGAGGATCCCGCAGTCCGCCTCGCTGCCTTCCAGCAGGGCGTCCACCCTGGCCTTCGACTCCGCGTCCAGCAGCGCATAGGTGATGTCGTAGGGGTACTCCGCGGCCACCAGGTCCTGGAGCATCGAGGGAAGGCCCACCGGCTTGGCCTCGTAGCCGAGCTGGGCCATCTTGTCGAGGAAGGCGGACGGGGCCCATGAAGTGTAGAGCGGCTTGGCCATGATCCCTCCTTTGCCATCGTCCTTCCGTTTTATTGTAGCACGGCGGCTTTGCGGTGGGTCAGGCTCCCCACCTCCGGACCCATTGATCCGCCTCGCCTTGCCCTCGCCCATGCCGGGTGCTAGCGTCTCCCTCGGAATGGCCGAGGCCCCTCGCTCAGAGGCGGCCTCCCGCGCCTTCCGGCGATGGGAGGGGGGAATGCATCACTCACGGTTGCTCGCTGTTGCGCTGTCGCTGATCGTGGCCGCCGCCGTTCGTCCGGCTTGGAGCGCCGAGCCGGCGCAGGCCGTGCCCGACGAGCTCCGCTCCGAGGTGCCCGCGCTGTCGGCCTATCACGAGGTCATCTACCCGCTGTGGCACGAGGCCTGGCCGAATCGGGACACGGGCATGATGAAGCGCCTCCTGCCCGAGGTCCAAGCCGGCGCGTCCGACATCCAGAAGGCCCAGCTTCCCGGCATTCTCAGGGACAAGAAGGGGCGCTGGGACGCGGGGGTGAGCCGCCTGGCTGAGGCCGTGGATCGCTACGGGCGGGCCGCCGCTTCGGGCGACGACGACGCCCTCATCCGCTCGGTGGAGGATCTCCACGCGGCCTACGAGGGGCTCGTGCGGACCGTGCGGCCCACCACCCCGGAGCTGGACGCCTACCACGTGGTGCTGTACCGGATCGTCCATCACGAAATGCCTTCCGGCCATATCGAGGCCGTCCGGACATCCAGCCGGGAGCTGGCCTCCAAGTGCACGGCCCTCAAGGCTGCCACCCTTCCGACTCGGTACGCCGCCAAGGAGACCGGCCTGAAGCAGGCCATCTCGGAGTTGTGCGGCGCCACCGACGCGCTGAAAGCGGCCGCCCAGGGCTCCGACCCCGAAGCGGTCCGGCGCGCGGTGGACGGCGTGCACACCCGCTACCAAGCGCTGGAGGGACTGTTCGATTGATGGCGTCCCCGCGCCGGGGGACGAGGGAGGATCGGGCAGGCCGCCGAGCCTGCCCTTTTTTCACTCCGGCCATCGCACCGCACCGAAAGGAATTCGGCGCCACCGCCGACCCCTCGCACCGGGGCCATCTCTCCGCTGGCGTCAGCGAAGGGCCATGACCAGGATCAGCAAAAAGGTGAGACCGGCCGTCACGCTCAGCGTGCCGCACCCGCAGCCGAGGCATCCCCCCCGCCTGCCCAGCGCCGCCCGGAAGAGGCCTCGTCCCACGGCGCTTCCCACCACCGGAAGGGCGGCGATGGCCACCCGGGCCGCCGTGCGCCGCCACCGCTCCGCTTCCTCCTGCTCGAGCTGCTTCTGCAGGATGGCGCGCTGGACCGCCACCCGCTCCTTGTACTTCATCTCCTCCCGGGTCCGCACCACCTGCATCTCGTTCGCGTCGGGAAGGAACCTGAGCTGCGACCCGCAGTAGTCGCAGTAGGCTTCCGTCTCACCCAGCGGAAGCTTGAGCGGCGCCGAGCAGTTGGGACAGTGAAGCTCCTGTTCTTCCATGACCCTCTCCCACGGGTACTGTAGACCGGCGCAAGGCCCCTGTCCAACGTGGATCTGCTCCCGCATCCGCGGCGAACGCGGCTCTCCGTGGACCCACGCCTCCCGGCGGTGGCGGCTCTCATGCGGGGCAGAACCGCCCGCTCCATCAGGGCTGCCGGCCGCCCGGGCGCTTCACTCTTCCCCCGCCTCGCCGCCGGCCAGGCCGCCCGAGCGCGAAGACGGCGGCTCGTTCCATCCACGCGGCAGGAGGTAGGCGAGGATCTCGCTGGACGTGAGAAATCCCAGGGGGGTCAGGCGGAGCACTCCCTCCTCGTACAGGGCGTATCCGTGGTCGGTCAAGGCCTTCACGAGCGCCAGCGGATCCCGGCCGTCCTCGGCGAGGACCTCCTCCACCGACTCCAGGGGCACGCCATCGGATACGCGCAGGCCGAAGATGAGCAGGTCCTGCCGCTGCCTGCGAGGAGCGAGCGGCTCCACCGATTCCCAGGGAGGCCGTCCCTCCTTCAGGGCCTCCCTCCACCTCGCGAGGCTCCTCGGGTTGGCCAGGAGCCGCGCCCGAAAACGGCCCCAGGCGGCGGGCCCCAGGCCGATGCCGTCCCCGCCCTGCCAGTACCGGAGGTTGTGGCGGCAGCGGCCGCCCGGCCTGGCGAAGTTGGAGACCTCGTAGTGCTCGAAGCCCCGTTCGGTGAGGAGCTCGTGGGTGCGCTCCCACATCCGAGCGGCGGCATCGTCATCCGGCACCGACAGGCGGCCGAGCAGCACCGCCCGGTGGAGCTTGGTCTGCGGATGGAGATCCAGGCTGTAGAAGGAGAGGTGGTCCACGGGCAGTTGCGCCACGCGCTCCAGGTCCCCTTCGAGGGAGCCATCATCCTGGCCCGGCACGCCCGTCATCATGTCCACCGAGAGCCGCGTGAAGCCTGCCGCCGCCGCCCGTTCCACCGCCTCCAGGGCCCAGCCGGGGCCGGCCCGGCGGTCCAGCGCCGCGAGGACCCGCTCGTCGAGGCTCTGTACGCCGATGGAGAGGCGGGTGACGCCCGCGTCGAGCCATCCGCGAAGGGCCTCGGGCGTGACGGTCTCGGGGTTGGCTTCGAGGGTCACCTCCGGGTCCTGGCGGAAGGTGAAGACCGCGCCCAGGCCCCGCATCAATCGCTCCAGTCGCTCGGGTCCGAGGAGCGAGGGGGTGCCTCCTCCGAAGTAGATCGAATCCAGTTCAATGGGGGGAGATTCCCGATAGAGGGCGGACTCCATCAGGAGCAGATCTTCGAAGCCCGCGGGCACACCGCCGCCCCGGTCCAGCACCCGGTAGAAATCGCAGTAGCCGCAGATGGAGGCGCAGAACGGAACGTGGATGTAGAGCCCGACCGCCGAGGGGTCGAAGAGCCGATTCATACTTGGCGCCCATCCTCTCCGGGAATGGCACACCTCGGAGTGCATGGGCCATCGGCCAGGACCCAGAGGTCCCGGAGGTTATTGCCGGTGGGCCTGCGCGGAAGCAGACCGCCCCGCCGTTCCCAGAGCCGCCCCGTATCGCAGCGCTCCAACGCCGCACAAAGCTCGTCGGCCGGCGGCGCGTGCGCGGAATCGGTGAAGACCCCCGCGCCGCCCGAGCCGTCCACTCCGTCCGTGGCGAGCGCCGCGAATATCCAGGGCGATTCCCGACCTCGCCCCGTCATCTCCAGGGCGAGAGCGGCGGCGAGGTGGCTGCAGCGGCCTCCCCGGCCCTCGGCGCCTTGCACGACGATGGTGGCCTCGCCCGTCCCCACCATGGCCAGCGGAGCGTTAGAGCGCCGGCGGGCGAAGCGCTCCATGATCCTCGCGGCGAGCCTCCCCGCGTGGACACCTTCCGGGACCGGCATCTCGATGGTCCCGTATCCCTCCTTTCGAAGTCCCGCAGCCACGAGCCGGCGGAGGGCGAGGGCATCGAAGAGCACTATCCATCGGTCTCCTCGCGCCGCCCTTGCTTTCGGCCCGGGTGCCGGCAAAGGGCGCGCGAGCCGCAGATCGTACCTCGCCGCCACGGCCTCGGCGCTCTCGCGCACCCGCCACGGCAAGGTGGGGGCCGAACTCACGAGGCGCCCCTGGCCCGCTCCCACGTCGCTCCAGATGGCCGTGAGGACGGGCCACGGCCGCACGCTCCCGAGCAGCCCGCCGGCCTTCACCGTGGAGAGCCGCGCCCTGAAGGCGTTGATCTCGCCGATGGATGCGCCGCGCTCCATCAGGAGGGCCGTGGCCGCCGCCTTCTCCTCCAGGGTCCAGGGAGGGCGTGGCTCCACGAGGAGCGCCGACCCTCCGCCCGAGACGCAGGCCAGCAGGGGGCCGCTGCCCCGCTCCAGCCATGCCCGAACCTCCCGGGTCCGCCGGAGGTTGCCGGCCGTGGGATCGGGGTGGTCGCCGTAGAGTTCGGTCCACGCGCGAGGCGCCTTTCCGTGCGGCGAGGTGCCGTACAGAATCCCTGGAACTCCAGGCCAGACGGCCTCTGCTGCCCGAGCCAGGGCCGGCGCGGCCTTTCCGAGGCAGAGCACCCGGGCGGGTTCTTCGCCCCCCTTCGCCATGCGCGCGAAGGCCTCCGCCGCCAACCTTTCGGGGTCGGCCCCCTCCAGAAATGCCCGAAGGGCCTCAGCTAGGTGGTCACCATCACCATAAGGCATTGCAAACTCAATCTGTTATATAGAATAATCCCGAACTACCGGCAACCGGCCTTCCCAGCCGGTTGCATCCCAAGAAACCCTTGACAGCCGGGGATTGCAGGAATATATTAGGGGTGAAACCTTGGAAAGGAGGTTCGAATGAACAAGGCGGAACTGATTGCTCACATCGCGAACGGTGCCGGAATCAGCAAGGCGGACGCCCAGAAGGCTCTCGATTCCTTCACGGGCTCCGTCACCAAGGCCCTCAAGAAGGGCGACAAGGTGACCCTGGTCGGCTTCGGAACTTTCAGCGTGGGCAAGCGCAATGCCCGCACTGGCAGGAACCCCAAGACCGGCAAGCCCATCAAGATCGCGGCCAAGAAGGTTGCGAAATTCAAGCCGGGCAAGGGCCTCGCCGAGACCATCAAGTAACAAGGCGTACCTCGTTTCGGTGACGAAAGGGGCCTCCGGGCCCCTTTTTTTTGTGCCGGTGCCGAGTGCCGAGGGATGAGAACTGAGTGCGGGAGGGTCCCTGGGAGCTGTCGTCATCGCCTCATCAGCTCATCGCGAATCCGTGCTGAGGGGCTTGCCAGCCCTCTCTCATCCCTCGTCCATCGTCCGTCATCCATCCACCGGGTCCAGGAGCACCAGGTCCACGCCGCCTTCCACGTTTTCCCCTTCGCGGGCCCGCACCTCTCTCACGATGCCGTCGTCCTGGGCCTGCAACTCGTTCTGCATCTTCATGGCCTCCACCACCACCAGGCCATCGCCCTTGGTGACC
>JAJYCJ010000135.1 GCA_021778515.1 Acidobacteriota bacterium | reverse complement strand
ACGGCGTACATGATGTTGGCGACGCCGATGCCGCCGATGAGCAGGGTCAGCGCGCCGATGATCCCCAGGAAGAGCTCGATGCCCAGCATCATCTTGCCCATGATCTCCGAGCCCTTGACCGTGTCCCAGATCCCGAAGACCTTGGGGTCCTCCGGGTCGAAGCCGTATTTGGCCGAGAGGACCTGCTTGAAGCGCTTCAGGGCGTCCGGCATCTCCTCGGGGCGGTGCACCTGGATGACGAGATTGTTCAGCTGCTGGGTGCCGTACTGGGCGATGTAGGTGGTGATCGGAATGACGGCGTGGTCATCCTCGGGGCCGGCGTAGTTGCCCATCTGGAGCTTGGGCTTCATGACCCCGATGACGAGGTAGGGGGAGCTGTTGAGCTGGAGCGTCTTGCCCACCGGGTCCTCCTTCCCGAAGATGTCCGTGGCCAGTTTGTTGCCCAGGAAGACCACGCGGCGCTTCTCGGCCTCGTCGATGGGGTTGAAAAATCGGCCGCCTGGCTGCGGGATGTGATTTCGCATCTCCCCGTAGATCCAGTTCGTGCCGATGACGTGGCCGGTGACGGTCTTCCTGCCGTAGGTCAGGATGGTGCCCCAGCTGTGGATCTCGCCCAGGACGCCCTTGAGGTCGGGCATCCTCCGGCGGAGGTACTCCACGTCGTCGGCGATGGGCCGCACGGGCCTTCCGGCCGGCAGCCCCTTCCACGGCTGTGAGGTCTCGCCGGGCCAGATGACCGCGATGTTCAGCCCCATGGCCCGCCGGCTCTTCATGAGTTGGTCCTTCAGGCCCTGGCCGAAGGCGAGCAGGAGCAGGATGGCGACCGTGCCCCACGCGATGGCGGCCACCGTCAGGATGGCCCGCTTCTTCTGCAGCATCGAGGAGCGCAGAAACAGCTGGAAGATCAGCTTCAGGCGCATGAGGAAACCCCTGAGAGATGCTCACCACCAAGACACGAAGACACCAAGAGGGATCTCTCGCTCTCTGCGTCCTTTGACCTTGGCGTCTTGGTGCCTGGGTGATTCATCCTCTCCTCCTCACAGCTTCATGGCGACGACGGGATCGAGGTTGGCCGCGTCGCGCGCCGGAAAGTAACCCGCCAGCAAACCGACGAATCCAAGAACTCCGGCGGTGAGGGCCGCGACGGATGGGGAGACGAGCGGTACGCCCACGTATTCGGTGAGCCCGAACTTCGGGAAGATGGCGCAGATCGCGGCCGAGAGGAGCAGCCCCAGCGCCCCGCCGATCCCGGTGAGGGTCATGGTTTCGAGGAGGAACTGCCGGAGGACGTACCCCCGCTTGGCCCCCAGCGCCATCTTGATGCCGATCTCCCGGGTGCGCTCCTCCACCACCACGTTCATGATGTTGGAAACGCCGATGCCGCCCACCACGAGCGTCAGGGAGCCGACGATTCCCAGGAAGAGCTGGAAGCCCAGCATGAAGGCGTCCATGAAGGCGAACATGTCGGTGGTGTCCCACACCATGAGCGCCTGGTCATCCTTGGGATCGAAGTGAAGGCGCTTGGCCAGAATGCCCCGGATGTCGAGGGTGAGAGCCTTGTTGCCCTCCGGAGTCTCGGCCTTGTAGATGAAGTCGTCCATGTACTTCTCGCCGGTGATGGCCCGGAAGGTGGTGGAGGGGATGAACATCTTGTCCTTGTCCCGCCCGCTGTAGCTGGAGTCCTGTTCCTTGGGCTTGAGGACGCCGATGACCAGGAAAGGTGAGTCGGCGAGCATGAAGGTCTTGCCCACGGGATTGGCCTCGCCGAGGAAGTCCTTTGCGAACGCGTCCCCGATGAAGGCCACCCGCCGGCGGTCGCCCATGTCGAGCGGGTCGAAGAATCGTCCTCCCTCCTGGGGAATCAGGTTGCGCATGGTGCCGAAGACGGGGGAGACGCCCGAGACGTCCACCATCATGGTCTTGTTGCCGTTGTGGACCTTGAAGCTCTTGGAGTATTCGCTGGAGATGCCCGTCAGGCCCACGGCCTGCTGTTTGACGGCGTCGATGTCGTCCTCCGTCATGAGGAGGCGGCGACCCTTCCCGATGCCCTCCCAGGGGAGCGAGGTGCGCATCGGCCACCCGATGACGATGCGATCGCCGAGGCCCGCGGCGCTCTGGATCATGGACTTGTGAAGCCCTTGGCCGAAGGCCAGCAGGAGGCTCACGGCCACGGTGCCCCACACGATGCCGAAGGTGGTGAGGAAGGTGCGGAGCTTCTGGCTGCGGAGGTTCCGATAGAGCTGGCGGAAGACCTCGAGCGGGCCGGATATGGACATGGCTCCCTCCCTGGAATCGGGCGGCGGGGGGTGTCGTGAGGGGCCCTCCGCCGCGCGGCCGGTTCTGACCTAGCTGATTTCCTTCGGCGGGCGCTGGACCACCTTTTCGCCGACCTTCAGCCCCGAGACCACCTCGATGTTCAGGCCGTCGGAGAGGCCGAGCGTCACCGGCACCTTCTTGGGCGGAGCGTCCGCCTTGGTCGCGGGCACCTCGACGTAGGCCTTCTTGCCCCCATCCTCGAAGGAGACCAGCCTCTCGGGGATGATGGGGATGTCCTTCTTCTCCCGGATGATCACGTCCGCGTTGGCCGAATAGCCCGCGCGCAGGGTGATCTTCGCGTCATGATCCAACTCGATCTCCACGTCGAAGAGGGTGGAGCCCTCCTTCTTCTCGGCCTGGGGCGCGATGCGGGAGACGTGGCCGGTCACGACGTCCGAAGGCAGGGCTCCCACCTTGATCCTGACCGGTAGGCCCACCTTCATCTTGCCCACGTCGATCTCGTCCACCGTCCCCTTGAAGATGAGGTCGCTCATGTCGGCGATGCTGGCCAGCTCGGTGCCCGCCTGGTAGGAGGTGAGCGGCACCACGGGATCGCCAGGATCCACGCTTCGCGTCAGCACCGTGCCGGCGGCGGGGGCCCGGATGATGGTCTCCATGGCCGCCCCGCCCCCCGTGACGCGGCCCTTCATGGTCAGCTCGCGGTTGTCACGGGCCCGCGCGAGGGCCACCTGGGCCTTCTCGTAGGCCTCGCGCATGGCGTCCAGGTCCTCCCTCGCCACGACGCCCTGAGAGGCGAGCTCTTTGTAGCGCAGGAAGTCTGCCTTGGCCCGGTCGAAGCCGGCCTGGGCATTCTGGAGGTCCCGGTCCACTTGAATGAGATCCTGGGGCGTGGGATCGGGTGCAATCTCGAAGAGGGGGTCGCCCGCCTTCACCGTGTCGCCCACCTGCACCACGCACCGCTTCACGATGCCGCTGATCTTGGATTTGACCTGAAATTTCTGTCTCGGTTCGATCTGTCCGACGGCCAGTGCCTTCTCCGTGATGGAGCCCCGTTCCACGGGAACGAGCTTGAAGTCGTCCTTCTTGGAGCCGGCGTGCCTGACCCACGCGTACACCCCCGCCGCCACCACCCCCACGGCGACCAGGATGAGCAGAATCTTCACCAACCTCGCCATCGTCCTCTCCTTAGCTCTCTTCCGCGGATGCCATGAGGTTCACCACGCTGGGTTATACGGAGGGAGGGGCGAAAGGTTTGGCCGGGCCGGGGCAGGGGCCGTGGGGACTCGCTGGGGGGAACCGCGGAGGCTGCGAGCGGGGAGGCTCGACGGTGCCGGGCCGCCGCTTCTCGCCTTCAGTAAGAAGCGAAGCGGTCCCCGACCCCGCGCGAATCTTCGAGATGGGTCAGGAAGGGATGAAGTGGCCCCGCGCCAGGATCGTCCACGTCGAGGTGACGGCCGGACAACGCCCCTTCAAGGCCGCCTCTGCACGGATCGACTCTCCGGCCGCCGAACGTGGTCAGCACTGCGCCCATTAGTGAAAATGCCGCCCTAGGCGGGAAACTGGCCCGTCTTGTTGCGCCGGTGGCGGAGGCTGAGCGCGGCGAGCGCCACGGCCAGGAAGCCGAAATCCCGGAGGATGGAGAGGAGGATCTCCCCGCGGGCGCCCGAGTGGCCGAAGCATCCGCAGTTGATGTCGAGGCCTCGGAACCAGGCTTGGCCCATGGCGGCCAGAAACGCCACCAGCATGAGGTTGGCCAGGGCGATCCCCCCTTCCGCCGAGAAACCGGACAGGAGGGCCAATCCCATGACGGCCTCGATCCAGGGAAGGATCACGGCCAGCGGATTGACCAGTCCGTCCGGGAGCATCGCATAGTGGGAGATGTCGGCCGCAAAGCCTGACGGATTCAAGATCTTGGGAACGGCGGCGGCCAAGAAAATACCCGCCACGGCCCAGCGGGCGAGCCGCTCCGCCCATATCACCCAGCCGCTCGGCTTCACGGTTTGTAGGTCCCCCGTTCGATGGGCAGGTTGGCCCTCATCCAGCCCGGCAGTCCGTCATGGAAGACGGCCACCCGGTTGTCCGAGTAGCCCTTGGCGATGAGCTCCTTGGCCAGCTCCTCGGAGGTTCCGCACGAGCCGCCCGAGCAATAGACGATGATGAGCTTGGCCTTCTGGAGCTCGGGGGCCACCTTGGCGTAGTAGGGGGCGAAGTTGTCGGCCGGCACGTTGAGCGCGTGGGGAATGTGGCCCAGCTCGAATTCCTCCGAGGATCGGGCGTCCACGATGACCGTGCCCGGCTGCTGCAGATAGTACCGCACCTCCTGCAGGGACATCATCCGCGCCCCCTCCTGG
This sequence comes from Acidobacteriota bacterium, assembly GCA_021778515.1. Lineage (GTDB taxonomy): Bacteria > Acidobacteriota > UBA4820 > UBA4820 > DSQY01 > DTPS01. Next base: position 1,613 of record JAJYCJ010000135.1, on the reverse strand, counting down.
GCCAGGCGCGCGGCCGTCCCCCCGCGCAGGGGAAGTCCGTTAGGTGCAAGAGCGTTGTAGGTCAGGCCTACCAGGGAACCGACTGCGACCAGGGCGGCCATCTGAAGGAAACTGCGGCGCATGATTCCTCCTCGTTGAAGAGCGCAATCTTATAACCAAGGGGCAAGGGGGAGCAAGCGGCTCTCGTCGGAACCTGGGGCGCGGACAATTCTCGAATAGGAGGAGAAGCCGAGACCTTCCGACATCCAAGCCCCAGGTTCCACATCCAAAGTCCAGACGACCCTCCCCGGCGGGCCTTTACGCCATCTCGGCCTCAGATGGAGAAACATGGGACGCGCGTGGTTTCATCCCTGATACCCAGACCCTCGCGAAGGAGGCCGAGAGGCCTTCGGCCGGGCCGCGCGACCGCGGCGCTGCGTCACCGCAAAGGGCCGTCCAGCGTCCAGATCGGACTCCTTAGAACGGGACGAACACCATCTGGCATTGAGCTTGCTGAAGTACCCCCCGGAGGCGCAGGCAGGCATGGTTAAAAGTTCTTTCGAGTGGCGGGAGTGGGGGCCGTCGGCTCTGGAGGAGGCCGGTCGGTCGCACAAGCCGCTCTTCCTGCTCCTCTCCGCCTTCAGTTCGGAGCGAGCGTTCGGCGTTTCCGGGGCCATCGCGCAAGACAAGGCGCTCTCCTCGCTCCTGGCCCGCTCCTTCATTCCCGTGCTGGCCGACGGGGATCGCCATCCGGAACTGGGGCACCTGTACTTCTCGACGCCAGCTCCCGCCGCGGCCGTCCTGCATCCCGATGGGACCCTCTTGGCCAACTGCCCCCTGGAGGCGCCCGATGCCCTCGTGAACCTCCTTCGGGCGGCCGCCGTGGCAGCCTCCCATTACAGCCCCCCGGTTGCGCAGGTCCTCGGAGGATACCCGGTGCCCTTCATCGAGCATCATCCGCACAGCCTCGAGCGCGGGCTGGAATTGGTGGAGAGCATCTACCAGAAGGTCCTGGACGGTCTGATCGTGGACGGGTGCGAATTCGGCAAAGGGGCCGGAGCGCCGTGCATCGATCCGATCCGCTTCCTCCTGCGGTACGGTGCGTTCATGGGGAGCCGCGAGGCCCTAGAAAGGTCCGTTCAGGTACTCCAATCGTTGGCCTACTCCCCCCTGTACGACTCCGTGGAAGGCGGGTTCTTTCACGCCAGGGACGGATCGCGGCTGGATACCCGGAAGTTCCTTCAGGACAACGCCCACTGGCTCATCCTCTCGCTCCGCGTGGCCGCGATGCCGGAGGGCGGGTTTGCCCTCCCGCTGGCGAGGGGCATCCTTCATTACCTCCAGCAGAAGTTGCTCCAAAAGGGAGGCCTGTTTGCGGCCGCGCAGCGGGACGACGATTCTTATTACGCGCTCAGCGGAGAAGAGCGGCGACGCGTGCCGCCCCCGCGGCTCAATCCCACGGCATTCGCGCTGCCCAACGCCCTGGCGGTGAGGGCACTGTGCAACGGTTGGCAATTCCTGGGAGAAAGGGCCTACCTGAACCTCGCCCAGCGTGCCCATCGTCGGCTCGAGAGCGAGCTTATGGGACCCGATGGAGCCCTGGCCCATTGCGGGACGGGGGAGCGGCTCGGTGC
>JAJYCJ010000134.1 GCA_021778515.1 Acidobacteriota bacterium | reverse complement strand
TCTCCTCCGAGGAGTACACCCAGCTGGTTTCGGCTCTCATGGACCGGGGAGGCTGACGCATGGACGCGACCGTGGACGAGGCCCTGGCCTACCTCACCAAGGGGGCCGTGGACCTGGTGGACGAGACCCTCCTCAAGAAGAAGCTCGAACGCTCCCGAAAGACGCGCCAGCCGCTTGTCGTGAAGGCCGGCTTCGACCCCTCGGCGCCGGACCTCCACCTGGGCCACACGGTGGTGCTCCGGAAGATGAAGCACTTCCAGGACCTGGGCCACACCGTGGTCTTCGTGATCGGCGACTTCACGGGGATGATCGGAGACCCCACGGGCAAGAAAGCGACGCGGCCCCAGCTCACGCGCGAACAGGTGGAGGAGAACGCCCAGACCTACCGGCGGCAGGTCTTCAAGATCCTGGACCGGGAGCAGACCTCCATCCGCTTCAATTCGGAGTGGCTCTCCCAGCTCGGCGCGGAGGGCTTCATCCGCCTGGCCGGCAAGTACACCCTGGCGCGCATGCTGGAGCGCGACGACTTCAAGAAGCGCTACCAGACCCAGCAGCCCATCCACATCCACGAGCTGCTCTACCCCCTCGCCCAGGCCTACGACTCCGTGGCCCTGAAGGCGGACGTGGAGCTGGGCGGCACGGACCAGCTCTTCAACCTCCTCGTGGGGCGGGACATCCAGCGCGAGTTCGGCCAGGAGGAGCAGGTGGTGCTCACCATGCCCCTCCTGGAGGGCACCGACGGCGTGGAGAAGATGTCCAAGTCGCTCGGCAACTACATCGGCATCAACGAGGCCCCCGCGGAGATCTACGGGAAGGTCATGAGCGTCTCGGACGCGATGATGTGGCGCTACTACCTCCTGGCCACGGACAGGACGCCCGCCGAGGTGGAGGGGCTGAAGGCGGCGGTGGCCTCGGGCGAGCTCCACCCCATGCAGGCCAAGCGCGATCTGGCCTCCACGCTGGTCTCCTACTACCACGGGCCCAAGGCCGCGGCGGAGGCGGGAGAGCAGTTCACGCGCGTCTTCAGCCAGAGGCAGGAGCCTGAGAAGCTCGAGGAGTCCCGCGTGCCCTGCTCAGACGCTCCCCTCCCCTTCTACAAGCTGCTCACCGAGCTGGGGCTGGCCTCCTCCGGGAGCGAGGCCAAGCGGCTCATGCAGCAAGGAGGGGTAACCCTGGACGGGGCCAAGGTCACGGACATCGCCGCGGCCTTCGACCGCAACCGCAAAGCGTGCTATGTTATTAAGGTGGGCAAGCTCAAGCACAGAAAGCTTGTCGTCGAATAAGGAGAGCGCATGTCCCTTCTCCCCGCTCTAGCCCTCTTCGGAACCATCGGCACGCCCGAGCTGCTGATCATTCTCTTCATCCTGGTGCTCATCTTCGGCGCCTCCAAGCTCCCACAGCTCGGGGGCGCGGTGGGCAAGACCATCCGGAACTTCAAGTCGGAGGTGAAGGACGGCCTGGCCGAGGAACCGAAGGATGCCCATACGCCGGCCTCAAGCGCCGCCGGCCAGTCGCGATTCTGCCCCTCCTGCGGCGCTCCCGTCGGCGAAGAAGGTGCAAAATTCTGCGCCAAGTGCGGCAAGAGCTTCTGAATCTCCGCCTCGCCCTTCGGCGGGGGTGATGCTTGGGTGCGCATCGGGCGCCCGCTCAACTGGCCCCGGGCCCTTCGGGTGGACGTCCCTCTCTCTTCCTCTTATAGTAATAACTCGGATTCGATGAGCCGATGCCGCCGCGGGAGCGCGCCGCGAGGAGGAGCGCCTCATGCTAGTCCAGGACGTGATGACGAGGAGGGTGGTGACCGTCTCTCCTGCGGCCACCCTGCAGGAAGCCTATGAAACCATGCAATCGGAGCGCATCCGCCACCTCCCGGTGGTGGAGGAGGGCCGGCTCGCGGGCGTGATCACGGACCGCGACCTCCGCCTCGCCACCAGCACCCTCGCCCCCGCCCCTTTCGCGCCGGACGCCAAGGTGGGCGACGTCATGAACCGGACCGTCCGGACCACCGACGCGATGGACCCCGTGGAGGATGCGGCGAGGACCATGCGGGAGCACAAGATCGGCTGCCTTCCCGTGCTGGAGGGGGACCGCCTGGCGGGGATCGTGACCGGCATCGACCTCCTCGACGCGCTCCTCAAGCTGACGGGCGCCACGGAGCCCACGGGGCGCCTCGAGATCCGGCTTCACGACCGGCCCGGCGAACTGGCGCGCCTGACCGGCCTGGTGAGCGAGCGAAACGTCAACATCCACTCGCTCCTGACCTATCCGGAGGAGAGGGAGCACGTCCGCACGGTGCTGCGCGTGAACACCATCGAGACGCGCCCCCTGGCGAGCGCCCTCCGCGAGGCCGGCTTCGATGTCGTCTGGCCCCCCGACAAGCCATGCCCCGCGTGATCTACTCCCAGGCCTACAAGGCCTACGACTTCGGCGAAGACCATCCCTTCAGCCCGGCCCGGCACGACATGCTCCTCGACCTGCTCTCCGAGCTGGGCCACTCCCCCGCCCTGTGCGAGCCTCGGCCGGCCACGCGGGAGGAGATCCTGACGGTCCACGAGGAGCCCTACGTGCAGAGGGTCGAGTCGCTGGGCCGGGGAGAGCCCGTGGCCGACGCCCAGAACTTCGGGCTCTGCACCGCAGACAACCCGTGCTTCCCGGGCATGGATCTGGCGGCCCGCTGGCTGGTGGGGGGCGCCCTCGAAGGAGCCAGGATGATCGCCGAGGGAGAGGAGCAGAAGGTCCTTCAGCTCGGCGGAGGGCTCCACCACGCCCAGCCCGACAGGGCCTCCGGCTTCTGCATCTACAGCGACCTCGGCGTGACCATCCGCCGGCTCACGTCCCAGGGTTTCTACGTGGCCTACCTGGACATCGACGTCCACCACGGCGACGGGGTCCAGAAGATCTTCTACGCGGACGAGAAGGTGCTGACCATCAGCTTCCATGAGTCGGGACGGTACCTCTTTCCCGGCACGGGCGACGTCCACGAGCTCGGCTCCGGGTCGGGCCGCGGCCTCAAGCTCAACGTGCCGCTGGAGCCCTACACCGAGGGTGCGAGCTACCTGGAGGCTTTCGATCAGATCGTCCCCAACGCCCTGGAGTGGTTCAAGCCCCAGATCCTGGTGGTCCAGGCGGGGGCCGACGCCCACTTCGAGGACCCGCTGGCGGACCTGATGCTCACGACGAGGACCTATGAAGCGCTCTACCGCAGGATCCTCGACTACGCCGACCGCTTCGCAGGGGGGAAGGTCCTCTTCACCCTCGGTGGAGGCTATTCCCCCCGGGCGGTCCCGAGGGTCTGGGGCATTCTCATGCTGCTGCTGCACGGCTGGCCCCTGCCGGAGAAGCTGCCCCCCTCCTGGGTGGACCGATGGTCGGCACGGCTCTCCCTGAACCTCCCGGATCTTCTCCATGATCCCGAATCCCCCTTCGACCCCATTCCGCGCGCCGAGGAGATCTCCCGGAGAAACCGCCAGGTCTGCGACCGCCTCCTGGAGGCGACCAGCCGTTACTGGTTCTGAGCGCGCTCTGCCTGGGCCCGAGGGTCGGACCCGAATTTTTCGATTTCCTAGGGTGTTGGCTTGGGAGAGTGAACGGACGGCTCCGACCGCCGCGAAATCTTGACCGAGTGAGGCAAGATTGTCTGGAGAGGCCTTCCCGTCGTTCAGGTAATGGTATGTAGCCTTTTGTGGTTTCAGGATATTTTCGATTGACAACATAGGAGCCGGCCATGAGCACCGCGTCTTACCCCGTGCAGACCCTCGACCTCCATTTTCAAGGCGCACCCTCCATCATCGCGGCCTTCCTGATCCGCTCCAGCGCGGGCCCCATCCTGGTGGAGACGGGACCCGCCTCGACCTACGAGGCGCTGGCGTCCGGGCTCAAGGGTGCGGGCGTGGAGCCGGAATCGGTACGCCACATCCTCGTCACCCACATCCACTTGGACCACGCGGGCGCGGCCTGGCGGCTGGCCCGCAACGGCGCCACGGTCTACGTCCACCCCGTGGGCGCCCCGCACATGCAGGACCCCTCGCGCCTGCTCTCCTCGGCCCGGAAGATTTACAAAGAGACGATGGATCCGCTCTGGGGACCTCTGGAGCCCATCCCCGCGGAGCGCATCCGGCCCCTCACCGACGGTGAGATCCTGCGCTTTGGAGACGTGGCCATCGAGGTCCTTTTCACCCCCGGCCATGCCATCCACCACTCCGCCTTCCGCCTCGATGGAGCCCTCTTCACGGGCGACATCGGCGGGGTGCGGATAGACGGAGGCCCTCCGATCGCCCCGTGCCCGCCCCCCGACATCGACATCGAGACCTGGAAGGATTCTCTCGCCCGGCTCAGGAAGGTGCGCCCGGAACTCCTCTACCTGACGCACTTCGGCCCCTTCGCCGACGCCCAGGAGCACTTCGACGGGCTGGAGTGGAATCTCCGGAGCCTGTCCGAATGGGTGCTGGGACGGCTTCGCGCGGGGGTTGCCGAAGCCGATCTCGTTCCGCTCCTGGAGTCTTACTCCACCGGATACCTGGACGGTTCGACCAGGAAGGATGCCCTGGGAAGGTCGTACGCCCTGGCGAACCCCTTCTTCATGAGCGCGGCGGGCCTTGCCCGCTACTGGCGCAAGGCGCACCCGGAGGCCGTCGAGCCGCGGGCGTGAAGGCATTCTCTCCGGATCCCCGACCCGGCGCCGGAGGCGGCGGCCCGGGTGCGCCGCCCCCTTCCGCCTCTCCGGGCGGCCCTGGCCCACCACCGGGGTCGCGGCGGGGGCCTTGGGTTGCACCCGCCAGTTGGAGTATGCTGTAGGCATGTTCCGGATCATCACCGAGGGGGTTGATTTCCGGGAGTACGTTCTGCTGAGGGATGGGCAGAGCCTTCTCCTGCGAATGGCCCGCCCTGATGACGTGCCCGTTGTCGAAGCCCTGATGTCCAGGGTCTCCCGCCAGAGCCTTCAGATGCGGTTCATGGGTGGCGTGGCCCTGGTGCCCCGCAGCTTCGTGGAACAGCTCTGCTCCGGAGAGCCCCAGGACCGCGCCTGCATGCTCGCCGTGACGGGTGAGGGCGAGGCCGCCCGCGTGGTGGGCCAGGGCAACTACGTGGGGCTGGGCGCCCGCAACATCGCCGAGGTGGCCTTCCTCGTGGAGGACGCCTGGCAGGGTCGCGGCATCAGCACCCTGCTGCTGGAGCGGCTCGCCGGCATCGCCTGCGCCAACGGCTTCGTGGGCTTCGAGGCCGAGGTGCTCTTCGAGAACCAGCGCATGCTCAACGTCTTCAGGGATTCGGGCTTCCAGGCGCGCCAGGCCCTGGACGGCGGCAGCATCCACCTCGAATTTCCCGTGAGCGGGGCGGCGGCGCTCAGGGAGCGGGCGGAGGTCCGCGAGCGGATCGCCACCGCCAACTCCATGGCGCGCATGTTCCGGCCCAAGGCGGTGGCGGTGGCCGGCGCCTCCCGCGATCCCGCCAGCGTGGGGGGGATGATCTTCCACCATCTGCTGCACAACCACTACACGGGGACCGTGTTTCCGGTGAACAACCAGGCCGTGTCGGTGCACGGCGTGAAGGCGTACCCTTCGGTCGCCGCGCTACCCGAGCCGCCCGACCTGGTAGTGGTGGCCGTGCCGGCCGAGCAGGTACAGGGCGTCGCCGAGGAGGCCCTGAAGGCGGGAACCAAAGGGTTGATGGTCGTCTCCAGCGGCTTCGCCGAAGTCGGCGAGCACGGTGCGGAGCTTCAGCGAAAGCTCGTGGAGGTCGTGAGGGCGCACGGCGCTCGCCTGGTGGGACCCAGCTGCCTGGGCTTCATGAATACCCACCCGGAGGTGTGCCTGAACGCGAGCCTCGCCGAGCGCCTGCCTCCCCAGGGGCGCATCGGCTTCTATTCGCACTCCGGCGCGCTGGGGCTAGTGATCCTCCAGTACGCCACCGAACGAGGGCTCGGCTTCTCCACATTCGTCTCGGCCGGCAACCGCGCCGACGTGTCGGGCAATGATCTTCTCCAGTATTGGGAGGAGGATCCCCTCACGGACATCGCCCTTCTGTACCTGGAGGCCTTCGGCAACCCGCGCCGGTTCGCGAGGATCGCGCGCCGCATCTCCTACAGGAAGCCCGTGCTCTGCGTCAAGAGCGCCCGCAGCCGGATGGGGAGGGACGCCGCCCTCGCCCACGGCGGCACGGTCAGCCAGAGGGACGAGGAGGTGGACGTCCTCTTCCACCAGGCGGGCGTCCTGCGCGCCAACACCCTGGAGGAGATGTTCGACGTGGCGGCCCTGCTCGCCACCCAGCCGCTTCCCCAGGGGAACCGCGTG
>JAJYCJ010000133.1 GCA_021778515.1 Acidobacteriota bacterium | reverse complement strand
CGCCCTCCGCCCCGCCGGCCGGCGACGTACCGGCCCCGCCCGAACCGCCCCGCACCGTGGAGGCGCTCATGCGCTCCCTGCCCGCCCGGCTGAGACCGGGCAAGACCGATGGCTGGCGCTCGCTCTTCCACTACCGCATCCAGGGGGCCGCCTCGCCGGAGTGGACGGTCCGGATCGACGGCGAGTCCATTTCGGTCTCGGAGGGATTGGACGGCGAGCCCGACTGCCGCGTCGAGATGAAGGAGGCCACCTATCTGGGCATCGAGACGGGCACGCTCAACCCCCAGTCGGCCTTCATGATGGGCAAGGTCAAGGTGAGCAACCTGGCGGAGATGATGCGCTTCATCCAGGCCTTCCGGCCCGTCCGAAGCCGGTAAGGACCCGCGCAGGAATAGGTGAACGGAATTCGCGCCCAGATTCGTGTGAGATCGGCGCGATTGGAGGGAGCAAAACCGCAGGCGTAGTTGGAGACTACGTTGAGGATTTTGCGATCGAGAATCGCGTCAAGATCGCGCGAAGATGGGATGCGAAAACGTTCAGTTATTTCTGCGCTGGTCCTAAGGACCCGGCGTGAGGCGCTGGTGGCATGGGCCGCCGCCCCTTGATCTTTGACCAGGAGGAGCCGTGAAGACACCCTCTTCCCTGCCGCTGGACGGAACGCTGGTGCTGGATTGCACGCGCATGCTGCCGGGAGGCGTCCTGGCGCGGGTGCTGCTGGATCTCGGCGCGCGCGTCATCAAGGTGGAGGAGCCCGCCGGCGGGGATCTCCTGCGCGCAACGCCTCCGCTCGTGAACGGCATCGGGGCCGGCTTCGCGGCGCTCTACCGCGGCGCCCAGTCCATCTGCCTGAATCTGAAAGATCCGGCCGATGCCGCCCGGCTCCGCGCCCTGGCCAAACACGCGGACGTGCTCGCGGAGAGCTTCCGGCCGGGCACCATGGAGAGGTGGGGCGTGGGGTACGACCGGCTCGCCTCCGGAAACCCCGCGCTCGTGGTCTGCTGCATGAGCAGCTTCGGCGCCTCGGGTCCGCACTCGCGCGGCGTCGGTCACGACCTGAACTTCGCGGCTCTCGCCGGGGCGCTCGCCTCCTCCCGCGAACCACGGCCGCTGCCGGTGCCGCTCGCCGACGTGGGAGGAGGGCTGCTGGCCGCCTCGGCCGTGTTGGCGGCCCTGCTCCGGAGGGCTAGGACGGGCCGCGGAGCCTTCCTGGACCAGCCCCTCGCGCTGGCTCCCCTCCCCTTCCTCCTCTGGCCCATGGCCGAGGCCGCGGCGGGCGGAGGCGGGCTCTGGGAGCGCCTGTCGGCGGGCGCCCTCCCCGCCTACCGCTGCTACCGGTGCGCGGACGGGCGAAGCGTCGCCCTCTGCGCGCTCGAACCGAAATTCTGGACCGGCTTCCTCGACCTGGTCGGACTGCCCGAACTCGCGGGCGCGGGGCTCGACCCCGGTCCCGAGGGGCGGGCCGCGGCCGATCGCGTTCAGGAGGCCATGGGGCGGGAACCCTCGGCCCACTGGCTGGACGAGGCCATCGAGCGGGCCCTCCCGCTCTCCGCCGTAAACAGCCTCGACGAGGCCGCCTCGGGAGCCTCGCCCGTGGCTCCCTTCTTCGAGGCCACTCCCGCCCCCGGCGGCGGCAGCATTCGGGCGCCGGGACCGCTGTTGACCTCGCTGGGGGCCACGCCCCCCTCGCCCGCTCCGGCCTTGGGCGAGCACACCGACGCCATCCTCCGCGAATTCGGCCTCTCCTGACCCGACGGCCAGCCGATGCTCTCCCGGCTCCCTTTGACCCGGGCCGCCTCAAGCCCTACCATGGGGATCGCACCAAGAACCGCGGATTCGAGCGAGGGGAGGCGACGATGGATTTCACGGTGAGCGAGCAGACCCGGGCCATGATCCAGCTCATGCAGCGGTTCATGGAGCGGGAGGTCTTTCCGCTGGAGCGGGCCTTCCTCGCCCAGGGCTTCCCGGCCATCGAGAGCGAGGCCGAGGGGCTCCGCCGAAAGGTCAGACAGATGGGCCTCTGGGCGCCCGCCCAGCCCAAGGAGTACGGCGGGATGGGACTGCCGCTGACGGACTTCGCCCTCGTCTCCGAGGTCCTCGGCCAGAGCCCCCTCGGCCACTACCTCTTCGGCTGTCAGGCCCCCGACGCGGGCAACATCGAGATCCTGCACGACCACGGGACCCCCGGGCAGAAGGAGCGCTGGCTGGGGCCGCTGGTGCGCGGCGAGATCCGGAGCTGCTTCTCCATGACCGAGGTCGAGCTGCCGGGCTCCAACCCCGTCATGATGGATGCGACGGCGCTGAAGGATGGAGATGACTACGTCATCAACGGCCAGAAGTGGTACACCACGGCGGCCGACGGGGCGGCCTTCGCCATCGTCATGGCCGTCACCGATCCCGAGGCCGCTCCCTACCGGCGGGCCAGCATGATCATCGTGCCCACCGACACGCCCGGCTTCGACCTGGTGCGCAACATCGCCGTCATGGGTCACTCCGGCTCGGGGCCCTTCAGCCACGCCGAAATCCTCTATCACTCCTGCCGCGTGCCCCGCTCCAACCTGCTGGGGCCCGAGGGCGACGGCTTCCGTATCGCCCAGGAGCGGCTCGGCCCCGGGAGGATCCACCACGCCATGCGGTGGCTCGGCGTGTGCCGCCGGGCCCTCGACCTCATGTGCAAGCGGGCCGTGACCCGCCCCATCGCTCCGGGGAGCGTGCTCGCGGACAAGGAGATCGTGCAGGCCTGGATCGCCGAGAGCGCCGCGGAGGTCGAGGCGGCCCGCGCCCTCACCCTCCAGACGGCCTGGAAGGTGGAGAGCCTGGGCTGGAAGGAGGCCCGGGAGGAGATCTCCATGGTCAAGTTCGTCGTGGCGAACGTGATGCAGCACGTCGTGGACAGGGCGCTCCAGGTCTTCGGCGGCCTGGGCATGACGGACGATACGATCATCGCCTTCTTCTACCGGCACGAGCGGGCCGCCCGCATCTACGACGGCGCCGATGAAGTTCACAAGCTCTCCCTGGCCCACCGGATCCTGAAGCCGTACCGGGAGGCGCACCGCGCCGGCGAAGGAGGCCTGGATGTCTTTCGAGGATAGCACCCGTACGCCGAGGCCCGGCGAGGAGCTCGACGCCGCCCGCCTGGCCGGCTACCTCGGGGGTCGGATGCCAGCGCTGACGGGGGAGCTGGAGATCGCCCAGTTCCCCTCCGGCCACTCCAACCTCACCTACCTCCTCCGCATGGGCGGCGAGGAGTTCGTCCTGCGCCGGCCGCCCTTCGGCACAATCCCCAAGACCGGCCACGACATGCACCGCGAGTGGACCGTCTTGAGCGCCCTGGCGGGCCGGTACCCCTTTGCCCCCGAGCCCCTCCTCTACTGCGACGACCCCGCCGTGCTGGGAGCGCCCTTCTTCATCATGCGCCGCCTCCGCGGCCTGATTCTCCGCCGCGACCTGCCCGAGGGGCTGAGCCTCTCCGCCGGGGCCATGCGCACCCTCTGCGAGCGCCTCGTGCAGGCCCACCGGACCCTGCACGCCCTCGACTACCGCGCCCTTGGATTGGAGGAGTTCGGCAAGCCGCAGGGTTACGTGGAGCGGCAGATCTCCGGCTGGAGTCGGCGCTACCGGGACGCGAGGACGCCGGACGCGCCCACCTTCGAGGAGGTGATGGCGTGGCTGGAGGCCCGGAGGCCGCCGGAGCGTGGCGCCGCCCTCGTCCACAACGATTTCCGCCTGGACAACGCGGTGCTCGACCCCCTCGACCCCACGCGCATCATCGGCGTGCTGGACTGGGAGATGGCCGCCATCGGCGACCCCCTCATGGACCTGGGCGCCTCGCTCGCGTATTGGGTTCAGGCGGACGATCCGCCCGAGCTGCGCGCCATCCGCGTCGAGCCCACCACGCTCCCCGGCGCCCTCACCCGGCGCGAGGTCGTCGCCCTCTACCTCCATGGCGCGGGCCTCGCGGTGGAGGACGTGACCTTCTACTACGTCTACGGCCTCTTTCGCCTCGCCGGCATCGCCCAGCAGATCTACTACCGCTTCTACCACGGTCAGACCCAGGACCCGCGCTTCGGGCCTCTCGTCCAGTCCGTCCGAGTCCTCGAAGCCACCGCCCGCCGCGCCATCGCCGGAGGCATGCCGTGAGGGGTAGGGTAGTCCAGTAGGGAGGAAGCCATGCCCAAAGCGATCATCACGGGAGCCAGCGCGGGTCTGGGCCAGGAATTGGCCAGGCTCATGGCGAGAGACGGCTGGACGCTGGGCCTCCTGGCCCGGAACCAGGCGGCCCTTGAGGCCCTGGCCGAGGAGCTGGGCCCCGGCGTGAAGGTCCGTGCGGCCGACGTGACGGATTCGGAGAACCTCCCGGCCCACCTGGACGCGCTCGTCGCGCAGCTCGGGGGCCTGGACTGCATCGTCGTCAACGCGGGCGTGAGCCCCCACAACCGCAAGCTCGCCTGGGAGCCCGACCGCCAGACCGTCCTGACCAACGTCCTGGGCTTCACCGCCTGCGCCTCGTGGGCGGCGCGCCTCTTCTACCAGCAGAAGCACGGCCACATCGTCGGCGTCTCCTCCATCGCGGCGCTGAGGGGCAGCGCCGCCGTGCCGGCCTACAACGCCTCCAAGGCCTTCGTGTCGCACTACCTGGAGGGGTTGCGGTTCAACCTCTCGCGCTTCGGCATCCCCGTCACCGACGTGCGGCCGGGCTGGGTCCACACGGCCATGACGAAGGGAGCCAAGGGAATGTTCTGGGTGGTGCAACCGGACGCCGCGGCGCGGGGCATCTACCGGGCCATCCGGCGGAAGCAGAAGGTGGCCTACGTGCCGCGCCGCTGGGTGCTGCTGGCCTTCCTCTCGGCCGTCACCCCCGGCGGCCTGTACCAACGAATCTCCAACTGACCCCGTTGACCCGAGCCGGCCGCCGTCTCACGCGGCCGGCCTGCCCGGCGCCCCGTCCCCGTTCCGACGCGCCGGTCGCTCGGGAAGCGCGAGCGCGAGGGGCACGCCGAGAAAAGCCAGGGCCACGATCCACCAGAGCGCGGCCATGAGGCCGTAACGCCCCGCGACGAATCCCAGGAGGAAGACCGCCGCGGCACCGGCGGCATTACCCACACCGAGCGCCAACCCGGAGGCCATGGAGTGGTGGTGCGGGAAGAGGTCCTGCCCCACGAGCATGGTGACGGCCGCCGTGGCGAAGGTCGCCATGCCCAGGAGCCCCAGCAGCAGCCAGAGCCAGGCTCCGCTGGCCAGGAGAAAGAGGGCGAGGAAGAGCCCCGAGAGCACGCTCGATCCCACCAGCACCGGCCTTCGCCCGATCCGGTCGGCCAGCGTCCCGCCCGCCAGGTTCCCGGCGATCCCCACGCCCAGCATGACGGTGATCAGCGACGCGCCCCCGAGCAGGGAGCCGCCCTTGGCGTGCCAGAGGAGCGGCACGAAGGTGGAGACCCCGTAGGAGACGAGAGCCCTGAGTCCCACGAAACCCACCAGCGCCCAGACCGCCGGGCGCTGGGACCGGAAGGCCTCTCCCACGGGCTGGGAGGGACGCGCGGGGAGGCTCGGGGCCATGCGCGCCAGAAGCACCAGCGTCAGCGCGCCCGGCAGGGCCACCACCCACAGACCGCGGAGCCCCAGCCAGGCCACCACGAGCCCCGCCAGCGTCGGCCAGAGGCTCCGCCCCAGCTCTCCTCCCACGAGGAACACCGACAGGGTAAGCCCTTCGCGGTTGCGCGCGAGCTGCCGAGCCCCGGCGAGCGCCTGCGGGTGAAAGGCCGCGTTGCCGAGCCCCGCGAAGACGAGGATGCCGATGAGGATCCAGTAGGTCGGAGCCATGCCCAGCACGCTGCCGCCCACCACGCTGAGGGCGAGGCCCCCGATGATGAAGCCGCGCCCCCCGCGCCGGTCCGCCCACCAGCCCGCCACGGGCTGGAGCAGGGAGCCGAGCCCCTGGAGCGCGAGGATGAGGCTCCCGGCCAGCGCCAGCGGCACGCTCAAGTGCTCCAGGAGGAGCGGCAGGATGCCCGGCAGGTAATTGATGCATCCGTCGTTCATGAAGTGGGCCCAGGAGAGGACTCCCAGGCGCACCGGCTCCGGTGCTTCAATCGTGGGTTGCTCTATGCCATCCATCGAACCTCCTGCCGGCGCATCGCTGACCCGCCTGGCAGAGCGCGGTTTCCCAGCATACTCCATCAACTCGACGTGCCCAATTGGATGCTCGCGCCGGACCCAACACTCGCTGAATCTTGCCAGCCTGCTTGCGGACGGTGCGATTCGCGTCAAGGAGCGGGCGCCCCGGGGGCGGCGCTCCTCCGGCGG
>JAJYCJ010000132.1 GCA_021778515.1 Acidobacteriota bacterium | reverse complement strand
CTGAATTCGGAGGCGGTGGAGCCGCTCGGACTGCTCGGCGTCTCCCTGTTCTCTCTCGGCAGGCGGGTTGGGCACTTCCGCGGTCCTTGGATTCATCGCTGGCTCCCCAGGCGCTGAGTGCGGCTCACGGCGATCCGGGCCACGATGGTGGTCGCCAGGACGCCGAGCGTGATGAGGAGGGCCGCCCCCCATGCCTTGGTCCGCCAGTCGTCATAGGGCGACATGGCGTAGTTGAAGATGGTGACGTTGAGGGTTCCCGTCGGTTCCAGCGGGTTGAAATTCCAGTAGGGGTTGTTCAGGGAGGTGAAGAGGAGCGGCGCCGTCTCGCCCGCCACGCGGGCGATGGCCAGCAGGACGCCGGTGGTCATGCCTCCCAGCACCCGCCGGTAGCAGACCCTGAGGATGACCTTCCAATAGGGCGCCCCCAGGGCCAGGGCCGCCTCCCTGAGCGCATTGGGCACGAGGCGCAGCATCTCCTCGGTGGTCCTCGTGACGACGGGGATCATGATGATGGCCAAGGCCAAAGCCCCCGCGAGCCCCGAGAAGCCCTTCATGGGCTGGACCAGGATGGCGTACACGAAGACGCCGATGACGATGGAGGGGGCGCTGGTGAGGATGTCGCTCACGAACCGGACGGCGTGGGCCAGCGCGCTCTGGCGGCCGTACTCGGCCAGGTAGGTCCCGGCCAGGATTCCCACCGGCACGCCGATCAGGGTGGCCATCGCGGTGATCAGCAGGGTGCCCACGATGCCGTTGACCAGGCCGCCGCCGGCCATGCCGGGAGGGGTGGGCAGCTTGGTGAAGAAGGCCACCGAGAAGGCAGGCAGGCCCTTGTGGATGAGGTCCTTCAGGATCCAAAACAGCCAGAAGAGGCCGAACAGCGCGGAGGCTCCGGAGAGGGCCATCATGATCGCGTTCGTGGCCTTGCGAAGCCGGTGCCGGAGCCCGCCGTGGCGCCTCATCGCACGCTCCCCACGACCTGCCGCTCGATGCGCCACAGGAGGAGCTTGGCCACCGACAGGATGATGGTCGTGATCAGAAAGAGGATGAGACCCAGAGCGATGAGGCTGGAGACGTAAAGGTGCGAGGTGGCCTCCGTGAACTCGTTCGCCAGGGTCGAGGAGATCGTGTTGGAGGGGCTCAGCAGCGACAGGGAGATGTCGTGGGCGTTCCCGATGACGAAGGTGACCGCCATGGTCTCGCCGAGGGCCCTGCCCAGGCCCAGGAAGATGGCGCCCACGATGCCGGTGCGGGTGTAGGGGATGACCACGTTTCGGACCACCTCCCAGGTCGTGGCGCCCAGACCGTAGGCGGACTCCTTGGCCATGGCGGGGACCAGCGCGAAGACGTCGCGCGTGATGGAGGTGATGAAAGGGATGATCATGACGGCCAGGATGATGGAGGCCGTCATCATGCCGATGCCCATGGGCGGGCCCTGAAACAGGGGCAGGAAGCCGAGGTGGTGCTTGAGCCAGGGCTCCATGTGCCGCGCGACGATGGGCGCGAAGGAGAAGAGCCCCCACATGCCGTAAATGATGCTCGGCACGGCGGCGAGCATCTCCACGGCCAGCCCCACCGGCTTCTGGAGCCACGGCGGCGCCATCTCCGTCAGGAAGATCGCGATGCCCAGGCTGACCGGCACGGCGATCAGGATCGCCAGGAAGGAGGAGACCAGGGTGCCGAAAATGGACGGCAGGGCGCCGAAGGAATCCCTGACCGGGTCCCACTGTTTGGTCCAGAGGAATTTCAGCCCGAAGTGCGAGAAGGCCAGATGCGCCTGGGCGAAGAGGACCGTCCCGATGGCCAGGATGAGCAGGAGTACGAGCCCGGCGAAGAAGAGGGTCGTGGCCCTGAACAGGACGTCGGGCAGGTTGCCTCGGCGCGGCCGGCCCTGCGGACGCCCCGGCGCGGCCGGCCCCTGCGGCGGCGCCTGGCGGGCGGCGGTTTCGGCGGCCCCTTCTGCTGGCTGTTGCATCCGGCTCCCTCCGCGTTCCTAGTGGTGTGTCCCCGTCATGTGTTTGCAATGGCCTTTTCCCGGGACACAACACTTCCCAAGGGGCTCCGCCCCTAGGGCGCCCGCCTTCGGCGGGCTGTTACCCCGAAAGAGCGGGGAGGCTTCCTCCCCGCACCCCTCCGTGTGCTGTCTCTCGCCTGCTTCCATGATCAACCTATCACTGGGACAGCACACTACCCGTTGGACTTGGCCGGCGGCTGGGCCAAAGGCCATACCGGCCGGCCTCCCACGCGAATATGGGCCGCCCAGGCCGCTTCGATCTGATGGACGATGGGTTCGGGAATGGGAACGTAATCGAGCTCGTCCACGAAGCGCTTCCCGTCGTGGAAGCACCAGTCGAAGTAGGAGAGCAGGGCGGCGGCGCGTCTTGCATCGGGCTGATCGCGGGCGATGAGAATGAACGAGGCCCCCACGATGGGCCAGGCGCCCTCCCCCGCCTGGTCCGTCAGGCCCTTGGGAGAGCGTTCGGGCCCCTGCCACTCCGCCTTGGCGGCCGCCGCGAGGAAGGAGGCCCTCCCCGGCAAGGGGAAGCCGCCGGCCCTGTTCTGCAACAGGACCGTGGCCAGGCCGTTCTGCCGGGCGTAGGTGAACTCCACGTAACCGATGCTCCCCGTGGTCTGTTTCACGTAGGAGGAGACGCCCTCATTCCCTTTCGAGGCCATCCCCACCGGCCATCGGACGGATGGACCGTTGCCGACCTTCAGGCGCCAGTCGGCCGAGACCTCGCCGAGGTAGCGAGTGATCAGCCAGGTGCTCCCCGATCCGTCGGCCCGCGTCACCACCGAGATTTCCAGGGGAGGCAGGCGCAGGTGCGGGTTGAGGGCCATGATGCGCGGGTCGCGCCACGAGGTGATGCGGCCGAGGAAGATGTCGGCCAGGAGGGGGCCGGTCAGCTTCAGCTCGGCCGGGGCGATGCCCGGGAGGTTGACCACCGGCACCACGCCGCCGATCACCATGGGGAACTGGATGAGACCGGAACGGCTCAGGGCTTCGGCGTCGAGTGGCGCCTCGGAGGCCCCGAAGTCGAAGATGTGGTGGCGCATCTGCTCGATGCCGGCCCCCGACCCGATGGACTGGTAGTTGAAGCGCTCTCCGGTGAAGCGAGCATATTCGTAGGACCACTTGGCGTAGAGGGGGAAGGGGAAGGTCGCCCCGCCGCCGTGCAGCATCAGGTGCGCCTGGGCCCCCAGGGGGACGCCCATTCCAAGGAGAACCAGCGGGGCCATCCACCGCGCCAGTTCACGCATCCGCCTCACGATCATCGCGTTCCTTTCCCTGTCCAGCCAATTTTACCCTATCAAGGGTATGTTGCGAACTCGTTTCGCTTCCGTTTCTTTTTCCCTCTCACTCTTCACTTCCCACTTCCCACCAAAAAAAGGACCCCGGCGAACCGGGGTCCTTTGTGAGGCCGAGCGAGGCTCGTCGCCTTACCAGGAGAACTTGAGGCCCGCCTGGACGGAGCGCGGCGCCTGACGCGAGGTGGGCGTGCCGTAGTTGGGGTCCGGAGTGAGGTTGCCCGAGGCGTACTGCTCCCACGTGCTGGGTTGCTTGTAGAAGGTCTCGTAGACGCTCAGCGGGTGCTGGACGTTGGTCAGGTTGAAGATGTTCGCCACCACGGAGGCGTTGAGCCGCCAGAGCTTGAAGGCGTACTCGGCGTGCAGGTCCACCTCGTACCACCCCGGCAGCCGGGAAGAGCCGCGGGGAGCGACGAAGATGCTCTGCCCGCTCTCCAGCTCGTTGGCCGGGAAGGCGACGTACTTGTTGTAGGGGCGGCCGGAGGCCAGCTCGATGCTGGCGCCGAGGGTGAGCCCGAAGTTGAAGCGGTACGCGCCCTGGAGCTTGAAGTCGACGGGGATGTCCTGGGGCAGGAGGCCGTAACTGTTCTGCTCCAGCGCCCGGAAGGGGGCCACGTAGACGCCCGTCGCGTTGGGGCCGTAATCGAAGGCCGTGGTTCCGTAGCCGTAGGCTGCGCCCGTGTAGTTGCCCTCAAGCCGGGACCACGTCAGGCTGGCGTTCATGAACCAGTTGTTGGAGAAGCGCTTGTCGGCCGTGAGGGTGAAGGCGCGGTAGAGGCGGATCGGCTTGGAGAAGGGGCTGAAGTCGTTGAATGGGTTTCCATTGTAATCCTTGGCGTTGACCCAGTTGGCCATGTAGGAGGCGGGATACGTGCCGACACCCGGGTTGACGATGAGGAAGTCCAGGTTGCCCTGTTTGTCGAGGTAGCCCATGGTGTCGACGGCGCGAGCCAGGTCGCGGTACTGGATGCGGGCGCCCACGGTGAAGCTGGGGGCGATCTCGTACTCGAAGCCGGCCAGCCACTCGCGCGAGTACTGGTCCTTCGGGTTCCCGTAGACCTTGAAGGGCACCGAGCCGCTGAGAAAGTGGGCCACCTGGGTGCCGTAGTTGTAATAGTCGATGTACTGGGCGTGGCCGGGGGACATGTTGTTGGCGAGCTGGACGGGCATGATCTCGCTGTACTCACCGTAATCCACGTAGAGCTTGGACTTGCCGTCGTGGGCGAAGTCCCAGCTCAAGCCCACGCGGGGCGAGGTGGAGCGCACGCTGAAGCTGGAGGCCTGGCTGGGCTCCTGGAGGTTCTCCTCCCAGCGGACGCCGGCGGAGAGGTTGAGGTAGTTGGTGATGGACCACTTGTCCTGCACGAAGCCGGCGTAGTAGCGGCCCTTGCTGTCGCTCAGCGGGTTCTGCAGGGAGTACCGGATGTCGAAGTACTGGCTCATGTCGCTGGTGGGGTAGCCGGCGGGCCCATTGTACAAGATGTTGTACGAGTTTCCGGGGTACCCCAGGAAGCCGTAGAAGTGGATCCAGGTGGCTTCGGCGCCGAACTTGATCTCGTGGTTGCCGAGGATCCAGGTCTCCTTGTTCGTGAACTGGGTCGAGTTGCGGGTGTCCGAATCGATGACGCCCATGCCGGGCCCCACCGAGAGACTGGGGGACCAGTCGTAGCTCACCTCGGTGGGGTAGCCCCAGCCCGCGTTGGAACTCGGGATCACCTGGAGGATGTCCTTCGCGTGACCGAAGGAGGTCTCCGAGTAGAAGGTGGAGTTCCAGGTGGCGTACCAGCGGGCGATCCAGTTGTAGCCGCCCTGGTTGCGGGTCGTCTGGTCGGAGAGGGGGTTGATCGTCGGGTACATGCCATCCGAGGGGATGTGGGCCTTGTAGGGATCGCCGTAAGCCGTCAGCTCGAAGTTGTGCTTCTCGTTGAGGCGGTAGTTCAGCTTGACGGACCACAGCCAGCTCTTGCGGCTGTCGGTGTAGTTGTAGGGCAGGTTGAGGGTGTGGAAGGGGCTTCCGGCGGGGTTCACGTAGCTCGTCTCGTTGAAGACGCCCTGGTAGTGGGTGCTGCTCACCGTGGGGTTGTAGGCCACGAAGTACCAGAGGCGGTCCTTCAGGATGGGGCCGCCCACGTCGAAGCCGTAGTCGTACCGGTCGAAGGAGTTCTGGGTGAGGCCTCCGCCGTAGACGGGTTGTCCCTTGGCGGTGGCGTTCTGGTTCGTGTAGTAGCCGAACAGCTCGCCGTGGAACTCATTGGAGCCGCTCTTGGTCAGCACGTTGAAGAGGCCGCCCGTGGAGCCGCTGTACTCCGCCGGAATGCCCCCCGTGTTGACGTCGATCTCACGGACGAAGTTGTAGTTGAGGTTCGTGCCGAAGGTTCCCGTGACGATGTCCGTGGTATTCAGGCCGTTGATCTGCCAGACGTTTTCGTTGGCCGAAGCGCCGGCTACACCCGGGTTGCCGCCCGCGCCAGCATCCACCGCCGTGGGCGCGAGGAAGAGGGCGTCCTGGTAGCCGCGCCCCAGGGGCAGCATGTCGAGCTGCTCCTGCGTGATGTTGTCCGAGACCTGGGTGTTCTTGAGCGAGACCATGGGAGGCCTGGCCGTCACGGTGACCGTCTGGCTCCCGCTCGTGAGCGCGACGTTCAGCGTCGTGGTCGAGCCTAGTTGAACGCCGACATTGGATTGGACGACCTTGTTGAAGCCCACCGCCTCCACCTTGACCTGGTAGTCAGAGGCGGGAGGCAGGAAGGGCACCAGGAAGGCTCCGTCCAGGTCGGTGGCCGTGCCCCGGTCTCCCTGGAGGGCCTTCGAGCTGACCGTCACGCTCGCCCCGGGAATGGGCTGGCCCTTGTCATCCAATACCTTCCCCGCAATCTGGCCCGTGTTGGCCTGGGCCCACGTCATCACGGCCGCCACCAGGAGCACCGCGGCCATCAGCGCGCTTCTCACAAACCTTCCCTTCATGCCAAACCTCCTTTCTCGTTCTGTCCAATGACATCGCGTTTCATGAGATCCAATTAGCATGTCCGAACCGCAGTCC
>JAJYCJ010000131.1 GCA_021778515.1 Acidobacteriota bacterium | reverse complement strand
TTGTCTCTTGGACGGGGAGGGCCATGGGCTTCCTCCTCCGATTCGCAGGCAAAGCCTGACGAATCGTCGCGTTGCCCTCCGGGGCCCCGCCCCACGGGCAAAGCCCGTTGGGGCCCCACCCCACCCTCGGGGCTTCCTCCCCCGGATCAAGTCCGGGGTCGGAGGCAACCCAAATCCCTTGGCGGGTGAAGATCGCCTTCCACGGAAACTACCATCCATGAGCCTTTCGGAGCCGCTCCAATATCCAATCGCGGGATTTGGGCTTCATGGTAAAGACGGGGAAAGGTTGCAAGGGGTCGAGGGCGACTCAGGGGCTCTTGGGAGCCTCTTCCCGCTCGGACGGTGGGGCGGGGGAGCTGGCGTTGAACTCGGCGTGGAGCTGCTTGACCGAGACCCAGCGGAGCCGTCCGTCGGCCAGCATTTTTACCTGGTAGGCGGGCCGGTGATTACCGTCCGGAAAGAGGTGGCTTGAGGTGTAGCCCACCAGCACGGCGGCCTGGCTGCCGGTCCTCGCATCGCGCAGGTAAATGCCTAGGGGCCACGGATGGAGGCGGTCCCAGTAGTGGAACACCAGGATAGCCGCGAAGACCACGAAGAGCACGCCCAACAGGGCAATCTGCTTTCTGCGCGAGGCGTCCGCGGGGGGCAAGCTGACCTGCTTCACCTCGTCGGCGGCGGGGGCGACGTGGTTGAGGCCGAGCTGCTTGTCGTACTCCCTGCGGATTTCGGGATTGAGCAGCACCTGCTCGGCTTTGCGCAGGTTGTTCGCCGGCTCTTCCTCATTGATCTCGCCGGTTTGGCGCAGGCGGGTCCTGGTCTGATCGATGCACCCCTGGATTTCCTTCTGGGGCGCGTTCGGCTTGGCCCCGATGAACTCGTATAGGTCCGCCAACCTCTTGTCCCCTCTCTGCCCGTGGCCTCAGCATACAGATACCACGTTCAGCCCAACCGCTCAAGCTCAGGAGGTGGGCACTCCCGGCAACCCGATTTCCGGTCGAGCCAGGCCGCACCGAAACCCGGGACCACCGTCGCACATCCGGCACGCTGGCGAGCGGCGCGAGTTGGGAACCGATCGCGTGAAAGTCGGAATGAGCGCACGTCCATGTGGTAGGATGCCAGGCAGGAGAGCGGGACCATGGGATACGCGCTGGACCAGGCCGCCGAGCATCTCATCCACGCCCTGTGCGAGGCCGTGGTTCTCAAGCGGCGTCTCGCCCCGGCGCAGGATTCCAGGGAGGCCATCATCTGCCACGACCTCATCGAAGATCTCGCCTCCGGCCTGGGCCGCCACTGCGGGATCAGCGACCAGAGGGTCGAGGGAGGCGAGGCCCTCGGACGCTTCATCTGGAACGTCCTGCGCTGCAGCGAGACCTGGCAGATTGCCAGGGTCTTCCAGAAGACCCCCGGCATGGAGGCCTACCTCATGGCCCCCTACTTCAGCGCCGGAGACCTCCAGAAGGCCCAGGAATCCCCGTAGTCCCAGTAGTCCCCGACCAGTTTGGCGGAGAGGGGAGGCGGTCGGCACGCGCGGCCTGAGGTGCCTCAGCCCCCTGCTCCGAGCTGCAGCGGCGAACACCTCTTCAGATCGCGGAATCCCACCATCCTCTGGCTGGCCTCGTCCCAGAGGTGAAGCCGCAGGGATTTCAAGCTCCGCCACAGCGTCAGTGGCTCGACGCCCTGCAGCGCGGGGAAGGCATCGAGGCACCGCTGGAGGTTGTAGTTCGGAATACGCGGCCGGATGTGGTGGATGTGGTGCAAGCCGATGTTCCCGCTGAACCACTGGAGGACCTTGGGCAGCTTGTAGAACGAGCTTCCCTGCAGCGCGGCCCGCAGCGGATCCCAGGTCTCGTGGCGGGCCCAGTAGTCCTTCTCGAACTGGTGCTGGACGTAGAAGAGCCAGATGCCCCCCGCGCCGCCCATGAGGAGGATGGGCATCTGGATGAGGAGGTATGTCCTCAGGCCGATGGTCCAGCTCGCCGCGCCCGCGATGGCCACGAGGAGCAGATCGGTGAGCAGGACGCTGGTGCGCTCGGGCCGCTTCGCGCCCTTGGGGAAGAAGCGGAACGAGATGAGGAACACCCAGACGGGCCCCAGCACGAACATGACCAGGGGGTGCCGGTAGGCTCGGTAGCGCAGGCGCCTCAGCAGCGGGGCCGACCGGTACTCCGCCACCGTCATCGTCGTCACGTCGCCTACGCCGCGCCGGTCCAGATCGCCCGCGGTGGCGTGGTGGACGTTGTGGGCGAGCCGCCAATCCTTGAAGGGCGTGAAGGTCAGCACGCCGGCCACGGTGCCCAGGACGGAATTTGCCCGCCGGGACCGGAAGAAGGAGCCGTGACAGCAGTCGTGGAACATGATGAAGATGCGCACCTGCAGGCCCGCCGCCACCAGGGACAGCAGCAGGACGATTCCGTAAGGGGCCCCCCGCCGGACGAGGAGAACCAGCACCGCCCACAGAGCGAGGTAGGGCACGAAGGTGTCGAGCATCTGCCAGAGCGCCCTTCTCAGGCTCGGCAGCTCGTAGCGGGACATGGCCCTGAACCACTCGGGCTTGGCCGAGTGGGCGCTTTGGGCGCGCTGGGCGTCTGAACTATCGGGACACGCCATGATCGTCTCCTGACCATTCCCGCGCCCGCCCTTGTTGGAATGCTGAACCCTGGTGGGCCGGCTAGTGCAAACCCAGGGAAAGAGGAAACAATGCCACGGAGGTGGTGTATTCCCCGGGTCGGCCGAGCGTCGCATGAATCTCGCCGAGAGTGACCGCCTCCGACGCGACCGCGTCGCCTCCTCGCCGAGGGGCGGCGCCCAGACCGGCCCTCCATCGGGAACGCCTCGGCTCTCGGGGAGAGGCCGGCCCGGAGACCACCACGCCGCTCCGTCGCAGGCGAGGAGGACCTACCGCGGCGGCCCCTGCCTGGGCCAGAGGGGGGCGCCGGTGGCCGAGTCCCGCAGCTTCAAGAGAGCTCCGCCCTTGGTCACCTCCGCTGCGACCATCATCTCCCGGCCCTGCATGGCCATCTTCGATCCCTTGATGGTGACGGCGTCTCCCGGCGTCAGCTTGAGGGACTGTTGGTCGAGGTAGGCGGAGGGCCCGAGGTGCACGAGCAGCGTCCCTTCCGCCGTCTTCAGCTCCAGCACGACGAAGCTGTGGTCTCTGAGCTGTCGGGTCTCGATGGACTGAACCGTCCCGGTCACGCTCTGCACGGTGTCCGTGTCGTACATCATCCGGTGTCCGCCGCGGCCGCCGTGCCCGCCCATGTCGCCTCCCCACTGCGCCCACGCGCCGAGCCCGCACAGAAGCCCACCGACCACCGCCGCCGCCACAATGACATTTCGGTTCATGCTCGTTCTCCTTCCCTCGGGCGCCTCGCGACGGTCCCCCACGGGCCGCCACACAAGCCATGGACAGCGTGGAAGGGCGAAAGGACTAACGGGGAGGGCTGCGGGGTGACGGCGAATCGCGCGATCCTGTCGGCGATCTCCTCTGCCCGCTGACACGAAACCCGAACCCTGGAAAGCGGTCCGTTGTCCATGATTCCTGTGGAACCCGGCGGGGCGGTCAGCCCAGCTTTTTCTCGAAGCAGGCGCTGAGGGGCCGCTGGGCGTATTTGCCGTAGCGGGGGATCCGGTTGTAGCTGCACTTCACGAAGAGGTGAATGGCTTCGGGCTCCCGCAGCCCCGTCACCAGCCGCACGGTGTGGTAGCCCAGCGCCGCCGCCTTCTCCTCGGCCTTGCGGAGGAGTTCGTAAGAGAGCTTGCGGCCCCTGGCTTCGGGGCGCACGTAGAGGTGGCCTGCCTCGGCCACGCCAGCCTCGTCTCCCCCGAAGGGGCCCAGAGCGATGGTGCCCACGGGCTTCCCGTCCAGCCTGGCCACCAGAAAGGCGCTGCGGGCGTGGCGCGCCGCCTCGGCGGACCAGGGCTTGGGGCCCTCGTCCCCGTACCGGTTCTTGAGCTCCTGCGTGAACTCGGCGATGAGAAGTTGGGCCTCCTGAGAAGCCGCATCCTCGCTGCCCACCACCACCTGCGCGTCAGCCATGACCACCTCTCCTACAGACAAGCCCGATTGCGAGCCGCATCCCCCAGAGCTTGGAACGCCTCCAGCCTAGGCCCTGCCGCCCGCGAATGCAAGGGCGGAGGCGCGAGCGCGACGATAGAAGCGCCAGGAGAGAAAGGCGCAACTCCAGTGCCGCGACGGATGGAAGGCGCCGCCCCGGCGTGCCCCGGCCAGGCTCCAGGCGCCGCCGGCGCCTGGGCGGACCGCCCTAGGCGCGGATCGCGCGGCGCCCTATCGGAGGGAAACGCCGGCCCAGAGCCAGCGGCCTGGGCCCTCTCCGCCGTAGAAGTTGAGGTCGGGGTGGTTCGTGAGGTTGCGGCCCTCGGCGAAGAGGCCGAGGTGGGAGGTCCCGGGTGGGCTCCAGCGCAGGGAGGCGTCCAGCTCGCCGTGTCCGTCCTGGTCGAGGCGCTGCCAGGCGCGGACGAAGAGCGAGGCGGTGAGGCGGGAGCCTCGGTAGGTGAGGCCGGCCACCTCGCGGTGGCGGACCGTGTCCCCGGCGTAGCGCGACTCCAGACGGGCGGGCCAGGCCGTGCTCTGGGTCAGAAGGGTGGTGGAGAAGATCCAGTCAAAGCCTTTCCCCAGGGGGCCGGAGGCCTGGGCCAGGAGCCCCGTCGTTTCGAGGTGCTGGACGTTGCGCGCCACGAAGGGATCGGTCGTGCCGGCGCGCCGGACGAAGTCGATGAGGTCGCTGCCGTCCCGGTAGAAGAGGGACACGGCCTCCGCCGTCCGCCCGGCCCTCCCCTTGAAGCCCGCCTGGGTCTCCCAGGCCGTTTCGGGCGAGAGCCGCGGGTTCCCCGCGTAGGCGGGGCTGTAGGAGTAGAGTTCGGTGAAGGAGGGGAGCCTGAAGGAGCGGCCGGTGGAGAGGAAGCCGCTCCAGTCCGCCGAGAGCGCCCGGGAGATAGTGAGCTGGGGCATGCCGCGGGTGGTGCCCTGGAGGCTCTCGACGCGCAGGCCCGCGTCCAGGCTCGTGCGGCCCCACCGCCAGAAGCCCTCGCCGAAGAGGCCGGCCCGCGAGCGGGAGTGGTGGCCCAGGAAGTTGGAGGCGATGCTGTCGCGCGCCCCCTCAATGCCCACGATGGCGGCGCCGCCGGGCAGGGAGAGGCGGCGGGTGAGCTGGCCCTCCAGCCCGTCGGTGGAGTGGAAGGCGTCGTACCAGCCCGGGTGCTGGCGGTCGAGGATGAAGTGGTCGCTCTTGTGGCGGAAGCCGCCCACGAACTGCCAGGGGCCGCCGGTCCACAGCAGCCTGCCGAAGCCGCCCCGCACGGCCTCCCACTCGTCGGGAAAGGCGTCCGAATAGGCCTGCCAGGCGCCGAACCTCTTGTCCTGGAAGCCCGCCTCCAGGTCCAGGGAGCCGACCAGGGCGCGGACGAAGCCCTGCCCGTTGCGCTCCTCCGTGTCGGGGCGGAAGCCCGTGGTGCTCAGCAGGCTCCCCGCGGCCAGCAGGCCGGAGGCCTGGCCGAGGGCCCCGCCGCGCGTGAGGCCGTAGTCGCCGCGCAGGATCGAGGCCTCGCCGGAGGGCGCCCGCGAGGGCCGCCTGGTGATGATCTGGATGACGCCTCCGAAGGCGCCCGGCCCGTAGGTGGCGGCGGCGGGACCCTCCAGGACCTCGATGCGGTCGATGGCCTCCAGCGGGGGCAGGAGCTCGAGGTCGTGGTGGCCGGTCTGGGGATCGTTGACCGGGAAGCCATCCACCAGGATGAGCACGTCCTCGAAGGTGCTGCCGAAGAGGTTCACGTCGGCCTGGCCGCCGAAGGGTGAGCGTTCCCGCAGGTCCACGCCGGCCACGTAGGAGAGGGCCGTGGCCGTGTCGGTCACCGGAAGGGCACGAAGCTCCGCGCCGCTGATTACGGTCACGGGGCGGAGCTGGGCACCCACGCGGGAGCCCGTGACGGTGACCTCCGTTGCGCCGCCCGAGGGCACCGGGCTGGTCTGGGCGGCGAGGGAGGCGCCCGCGAGAAGGGCGAGAAGGGTGAAGGCGGCGCGCGACGAGGGCATCTCGAATCCTTTCATGGGAGGGCATTCGTGTGGCCGCGGCCGCGGTTTGCCCCGGCCCGCCCAGCACTGGATGGGTTCTCTCCTCGACTCTTCCGGGTGGACTCCCGTGCGCCTAATCCTTGGCGCGTCCCCCGAAGGGGTCGCGGGTGGGAGCGATGACGATCTCCTCGACGCAGGCGATGGCGGGCTGGTCGATGACGGCCAGGGCCGCCTCGGCCACCATCTCGGCCGACATCATCTTGTCCAGGGGAAGGGCCGCCTTGCCCCGGAGGGGCTCCCAGGCGTGCGTGGCCGTGGGTCCGGGCAGCAGGGCGGTGACG
>JAJYCJ010000035.1 GCA_021778515.1 Acidobacteriota bacterium | reverse complement strand
TCCGACCCCGGACTTGATCCGGGGGAGGAAGCCCCAAGGGTGGGGTGGGGCCCCAACGGGCTTTGCCCGTGGGGCGGGGAGGGAATGGCCCTCCCCGTCCAAGAGACAAAGCCCTTCCCCCGTACACCCGAAACCCGGCCGAAGCCTCCCGCGGTTCAATCGCGGAATCTGGGAATGGTAGATCTCCTCGCGCAGCTCGCCGAGGCTCTGCTCCAGCGTCTCTTTAAGGAGCTGTCGCTCCTCCACGTCCAGTTCGAGCGTCATGGGACACCTCCAGGGGGCCGGATCGTAACCCCCCCAACCGCGCAGGATTCTCCGTCGCTGCTCCCCATGGCCCCTTTGTTCCTAATGTAAAGGCTCCGAGCGCCCGATGCCAATGGGCAGCCGGTATTTCGCCGGCGCGCTTGGGTGTGCTAGGGTGAAAATACGATGGAGGAGTCCATGGGCAGCGAGACAAAGGCGCTTCTCAACGAATGCGGTCGGCCTACGGCCCGTCACTACGTCATCCTGGGCATGGCATGGGCTGGCTGGCTCTTCGACTTCTACGACCTCATGCTTCTCTCCTTTCTGCTGGTCCCCATCAAGAGGGACCTGCACCTGGGAGACTACGAGCTCTCCGTGCTCCTGGGGATCACGCTGGCCGCCACCGCCCTGGGCGGCATCCTCTTCGGAGGCCTGGCCGACCGCTTCGGCCGCAAGCGCGTGCTCACCTGGACGCTTCTGACCTACTCCATCGGTACCTTCTTCTGTGGCATGTCCCACGCGTTCTGGCTCTTCCTGGCCTTTCGCGTCGTGACCGGCCTCGGAGTGGGCGGTGAGTGGGCCACGGGACAGACGCTCATCGGCGAAACCTTCCCCGCCCGCATGCGCGCCCGCTTCGCAGCGGTGATGCAGACCGGCGCGCCCCTGGGCATCCTGCTGGCTTCGGTGGTGGGCTCCTTTGTCGAGCCCGTCTTTGCCGCCAACTTCGGCCCCAGTTGGGGCTGGCGGGCCTGCTTCTTCGTCTCGCTCCTGCCGGCGCTCCTGGTGTTGGTGATCCGGCGCTACATGCCCGAATCGGACGTCTGGGAGGCCAGGCAAGGCACCGGGGAACTTTCCACGGGGAGGCTCGTGGTCGAGTTGAAGAAGGACAGCGCCCTGCGGCGGCTCTTCCTGCTCGGACTCGTGCTCGCCCTGGCGGACATGTCGGCCTATTGGTTCACCTACACGTGGATGCCCAAGTACCTCTACGACCAGCTCGGCCTCTCCCTCGTGCGGTCGGGGCTTTGGATGATCGTCACCCAGATCGCCGGCATGGTGGGCTACCTGTCCTATGGCGCCATCGCCGACTGGAAGGGAAGGCGCTGGGCCTACTGCCTCTTCTCCCTGGTGTGGGCCTTCGGCCTGCTCGGCATCACCTGGTTCTGGGGAGCGATCCACCTCCTGCCCTGGCTTCCGTTGTTCTTCATGGTCCTGGTGGGCTTCGGGACGGGCAACTTCTCCGGGTACGGCCCCATCTTTTCCGAGCTCTTCCCCACCCGCATCCGGTCCAGCGCCATGGGCACGGCCTTCAACCTCTCGCGGGGGGCGCAGTTCTTCACGCCCATCATCATCACCTGGGTGACCACGCTGCCGCTGGCGGCGGGCCACGGCCTCGGCGCCGGAATCTCCATCGGCGCCTTCTTCGCCCTCTTCACGGGCCTCTGGGTCTGGACCCTGCCCGAGACCAAGGGAACGGAGATCACGGAGTAAGGCGAAAAAGCGGATTCTCCACGAAGACGCCACGACACGAAGGGTTCGAGAAATAGGTGAAGAAGTTGGGAAGGTGGGGACCGTTCGCCTCCCCGCTCGTGCCGTTTGCGCCCCTCACCACTTGGCTCCTCACCGTAAGGAGACGCCATGACGACCTACCCTGATGCGTTGCTGTCACCCGAGGAGAGGGCCCTCAGGAACGAAGTCGCCGATTTCGTCCGGTGGGTGCCCCGCCAGCTGATCCTGGACATGGACGCCGACCGCGTCCGCTACCCGAAGGAGTACTTGAAGGAGGGGGGACGAAGGGGCGTTTTGGGGCTCCGCTTCCCGAAGGAGTACGGCGGGCGCGGCCTGCCCTGGACGAGCGAGATGGTGGCCCTGGAGGAGGTGGGGGTTCTCGGCACCTCCCTCGCCTGCCTCTACTCCCTCGTCTCCATCGTGGGCGAGGCCATCGCCCACTTCGGCACGCCGGAGCAGAAGCGGACCTACCTCGCCCCGCTCATCGCCGGCACCCTGACCCCCGCCGAGGCCCTCACCGAGCCCCGGGGAGGCTCGGATTTCTTCGGCGCCGCGACGCGCGCCGAGCGGAGGGGCGACCGCTTCATCCTGAACGGCCAGAAGCGCTTCGTGGTGGGGGCCGAGGGGGCGGATCTCCTGCTGGTCTACGCCAACACCGATCCCCGGGCCAAGCCGCGCGACTCCATGACGGCCTTCCTCGTGGAGCGCGGCCCCGGCGTTACGGTGGAGCACGTCTACGGCCTCATGGGCACTCGCGGGGGCGGGACGGGGCGCATCGTCTTCCGCAACGCCGAGGTGCCCGTGACGAACGTCCTGGGCGGCGAGGCCGGCATCGGCAAGGGGGCCGAGGTCTTCGACCAGATGATGATCCCCGAGCGCATGACCAGCGCCTGCGGGGCCATCGGCATGGGGCGGGCGGCCATCGAGATCGCCGCGCGCTACGCCGCGAGGCGCAAGGCCTTCGGCCAGGAGATCCGGCGCTTCGAGGGGGTGAGCTTCAAGATCGCGGAGAGCCTGACCCTCCTGGACGCCTCCCGGGGCCTCTGCCGCGAAACCTGCAGGGCCGTGGATTCCGGGGGCGTGGCCCCGGGCCGGGTGCGGCGCATGGTCTCCGAGTCCAAGAAGTTCGGCACGGAGGCCGCCTGGACCGTGGTGAACAATGCCATGCAGGTGCTCGGCGGCATCGGCTACACGGACGTCTTCCCCGTGGAGCGCCTCCTGCGCGACACCCGCCTCATCATGATCTGGACCGGCACCAGCGAGATCATGGACCTCGTCATCCAGCACGAGTTCTACAAGGAATTCCTGAAGGCTCCGCCGCGGGCCCGCGACATCGAAGCCGACGCCCAGAACGCCGAGGCTCCCGACGAGAAGATCTACGAGTAGCGAACGAGAAGCGGGAAGCAGAAAGCGGGGAGTGGTTGGCGGGGCGTAGGGAGCTGACGTCGCTTGCAGACACGGCGGTTGCAGCGCTACTCCTCACCGCTCACCCTACTTCCTGACTTGCTACCGGTTCTTCATAAGGAAGGGCGGCCCGAAGGCCGCCCTCGTCAGTCCATATTGTGCCGAGGCCGTGAAGAGTTTTCTTGCTATTTACTTTTTACTCCTCACTCCTCACTGCCTTAATAGTCCATCCCGCCGCCCATTCCGCCGGGCATGGGCATGTCCTTCTTCTCCTCGGGAAGCTCGAAGATCATGGCCTCCGTGGTGAGGAGGGTGGAGGCGGCCGAGGCGGCGTTCTGCAGGGCAGTCCGAGAGACCTTGGCGGGGTCCAGGATGCCGGCCTTGAAGAGGTCCTCGAACTTCTCGGTCTTGGCGTTGAAGCCGTGGGCGCCCTTCTCCTTCTTGACGTGCTCCACGATGACGGAGCCCTCGACGCCGGCGTTGTTGGCGATCTGCTTGCAGGGCTCCTCGAGGGCGCGCTTCACGATCTTGACGCCGGCCTGGAAGTCGTCCGAACCCTTGAGCGTGTCCAGGGCAGGGATGGCGCGGATGTAGGCCACTCCGCCGCCGGGGATGACGCCCTCTTCCACGGCCGCCTTGGTGGCGTGGACGGCGTCCTCGACGCGGGCCTTCTTCTCCTTGAGCTCCGCCTCGGTGGCCGCGCCGACCTTGATGACGGCCACGCCGCCCACGATCTTGGCCAGGCGCTCCTGGAGCTTCTCGCGGTCGTAGTCGGAGGTGGTGTCCTCGATCTCGCGGCGGATCTGCTTCACGCGGCCCTCGATGTCCGAGGCCGAGCCGGCGCCCTCCACGATGGTGGTGTTGTCCTTGTCCACCACGATCTTCTTGGCGCGGCCCAGGTCGGCGAGGGTGATGTTCTCCAGCTTGATGCCCAGGTCCTCGGTGATGCACTTGCCGCCCGTCAGGATGGCGATGTCCTCGAGCATCCGCTTGCGCCTATCGCCGAAGCCGGGGGCCTTCACGGCGCAGACGTGCAGCGTGCCGCGCAGCTTGTTGACCACCAGCGTGGCCAGGGCCTCGCCCTCCACGTCCTCGGAGATGATCAGCAGGGGCTGGCCGCTCTTGGCCACCTGCTCCAGGACGGGCAGGAGGTCCTTCATGGAGGAGATCTTCTTCTCGTGGGCCAGGATGAGGCAGTTCTCGAGGACCGCCTCCATGCGCTCGGCGTCGGTCACGAAGTAGGGGGAGAGGTAGCCGCGGTCGAACTGCATGCCCTCGACGATCTCGAGGGTGGTCTCCATGGTCTTGGCCTCCTCGACCGTGATGACCCCGTCCTTGCCCACCTTGTCCATGGCCTCGGCGATGAGGGTGCCGATGGTCTCGTCGTTGTTGGCGGAGACCGTGCCCACCTGCTCCACGGCCTTGCCCTCGACGGGCTTGGACATGGCCTTGATCTCGGCCACCACGGTCTCGACGGCCTTGTCGATGCCCTTCTTGAGCTCCATCACGTTGACGCCCGTGCCCACGGCCTTGAGGCCTTCCTGGAGCATGGCCTGGGCGAGGACGGTGGCGGTGGTGGTGCCGTCACCGGCCACGTCGGAGGTCTTGGAGGCGACGTCCTTCACCATCTGGGCGCCGATGTTCTCCTGCCTGTCCTTGAGCTCGATCTCCTTGGCCACCGTGACGCCGTCCTTGGTCACGAGGGGGGAGCCGAACTTCTTCTCGATGATGACGTTGCGGCCCTTGGGGCCGAGGGTGGCCTTCACCGCGTTGGCCAGCTTGTTGACGCCGGCCATGAGGGCCTGGCGGGATTGGGAGGAATAGATGATTTCCTTAGCCATGGGTAACCTCTCCTTGCCTTCTTATTCAACGATGCCGAGGACTTCGTCCTCGCGCACGATGATGTGTTCCACGTCGTCGATCTTGATTTCCGTTCCCGCGTACTTGCCCACCAGGACCTTCTGTCCCGGCTTCACGGACATGGCCACCCGCTTGCCGTCATCGTCCAGCTTGCCCGGTCCCACGGCGATGACCTCGCCCTCCATGGGCTTTTCCTTAGCCGCGTCGGGAATGATGATCCCGCCCCGGACCTGCTCTTTGGCCTCAAGCCGCTTGATCAGCACACGGTCGTTGAGTGGTTTTACCTGCATCAGACACCTCCTCGAGGTTGGACCTCTATCGGGTTTAGCAAACGTACCATCAGATTGCTAATTATAAAATCTGCTTGCGGCCTTGTCAAGTATCCTGAGTGCAATTGTTGCGGGGCGAGCTCTTCTTCAGAGAAAGGAGGGCCCGCCTCCTCTTGCGGCCACCGCAGGGGGCGGTTATAGTCGGGAGGGAGGCCGGTAACCGATGGAAACGCTGAAGCTCGCCCTGGTCCAGATGGCCCCCGCCCTGGGCCTCCTGGAGCGAAACCTGGAGGCCCACCTCGCGTGGCTGGCCACCCCTGAGGCACGCTCCGCCGACCTGGTGGTCTTCCCCGAGCTCTCCCTCACCGGGTACCTGCTTCAGGACCTGGTGGCGGAGGTGGCCAGGCCCATCCAGGAGGAGGGACTCCTGGCCCCCCTGCTGGCCGCGAGCCGCGAGCGCGACATCGTGGTGGGGATGGTCGAACAGAGCCCGGAATTCCTCTTCCACAACGCCGCCCTCTACCTCTCGGGAGGACGCATTCACCACGTCCACCGCAAGGTCTACCTGCCCACCTACGGCATGTTCGACGAGGGGCGCTACTTCGCGGCCGGCGGGCGCTTCGAGGCCGTCGAGACGCGGCTGGGCAGGCTGGGCCTGCTCATCTGCGAGGACGCCTGGCACCTCTCCTCCTCCTACCTGCTGGCCCTGCAGGGGGCCCACACCCTGCTGGTCCTCTCCGGAAGCCCGGGGCGCGGCCTGACGGGTGGCGGACCGGCGGCCTCGGTGCAGACCTGGGAGCGCGTCGGGCAGGTGCTCAGCCAGTTCCTCACTGTGCACTGGGCCTACGTGAACCGGGTGGGGTACGAGGACGGCTTGGCCTTCGCGGGCGGATCCTACGTCTCCGACCCCTTCGGCAACCTTCTCTTGGACGGGGGCGAGAACGTGGAGGCCATCTACCGGGCCGACCTGCCTCTCTCGGCCCTGAGGCGAGCCAGGACGCTCACGCCCCTTCTGCGGGACGAGAAGCCCGACCTGGTGCTGCGCCACCTGGAGGGGATCGTGAGGCGATGACCCAGTCCATCCCCCCTCCCGTCAACCCGGATCTCGCCCTCGCGATGATCGACCGGTTCCTCCAGGAGGAGCTGGGGAAGACGGGCCTTACGGGTTTCGTGATCGGCCTTTCCGGCGGCGTGGATTCGGCCCTGGCCTGCGCCCTCGCGGTCCACGCCGTGGGAGCGGACCGGGTCCTCGCGGTGAAGATGCCCTACCGCACCAGCGCGCCCCAGTCGGAGGCCGACGCCGACCTCCTCGTGGGCCGGTTCGGCATCCGCTCCGAGCGCGTGGATATCTCGGCCGTGGTGGACGCCCATTTCGAGGGAGACCCGGGGGCATCGGCCCTGCGGCGCGGGAACTTCATGGCCAGGATGCGCATGGCGGTCCTCTTCGACCGCTCCTCCCGGGACCGCTCCCTCGTCCTGGGCACGAGCAACAAGACCGAGCTGCTCCTCGGGTACGGCACCTGGTACGGGGACATGGCCTCCTCCCTCAACCCCATCGGCGATCTCTACAAGAGCCAGGTGTGGCAGCTCGCCCGCCACCTGACTCTTCCCGAGTCGGTGGTGGACAAGCCCCCCTCGGCCGACCTCTGGCCCGGCCAGACGGACGAGGGTGAGATGGGGCTCAGCTACGCCGAGGCCGATGCCATCCTCTATCTGCTGGTGGATGAGCGGTGCACTGCCCAGGAGGTGGCCGAGCGAGGCCACTCCCAGGCCGTGGTGGCCAAGATCCTGACCATGGTGCAGCGGAGCCAGTTCAAGCGCCGCCTGCCCATCATCGCCAAGCTCTCCCAGCGCACCGTCGGCATCGACTTCCGGTACCCGAGAGACTGGGGCAGGTAAGTCACCACAGACACGAAGGCACCAAGAAAAAACCATTCAGCCTTTCATAGAAGAATGCTCTTCCTGGTGTCTTGGTGTCTTGGTGGTTCAGCCAAGTATTTCGTCCACCATGCGGGCGACGTGGGGGCCGATGGCGGGGGAGGCGGTGAGGCCTGGGGATTCGATCCCGATCAGGTCGATGAGTCCGGGCAGGCCGCGGTCCGACTCCTCGCGAATGACGAAATCCCGCGCCGGTTCACCGGGTCCGTACCGCTTGGCCTGGATGCCGGCCATGTCGGGCTGGAGATCCTCGGCCTCCAGGAAGGGGAGCCAGGGCCGGCAAGCCCCCCAAAAACGATCCAGGAGAGAGGCATCCACGCCGTATTCGACGGTCGGCGACCAGACGTCGTAAGGACCCAGGCGCATGCCCCCCGCCAGGTCCGGGACGGTATGGATGCCGACGGTGGACCGGTCGGGGGGGAAGGGGTACACGAGCATCCGCGGGTAGAGGGCGAGCTTGCGGTGGGCGCGGAAGTACATGCCCTTGCGGTAATGGATGCGGTAGAGGGCCTCATCCTGGTCGATGCCGCACAGGGCCGCCACGCGGCCCGACTCCAGGCCGGCGGAGTTGACGAGGGCGCGGGACCAGAACTCGTAAGGCTCTCCCGAGGCCTCGGCCACCCGGACCACGAAGCCGCCGTCGCGGCGTTCGATGGCTTTGGCCTCCACTCCGTAGGCGAACACGGCCCCCCGCGAGCGGGCCACCGTCTCGAAGTGCTTCATGAGGGCGTGCGAATCCACAACTCCCGAACTGGGGCAGTGGAGGGCGGCGATGGCCTCCACGCGGGGCTCCAGGCGGTGGATCTCGTCTCCCTCCACGAGGCGCACGCCGCGCGCGCCGTTG
Source organism: Acidobacteriota bacterium (assembly GCA_021778515.1). Classification (GTDB taxonomy): domain Bacteria; phylum Acidobacteriota; class UBA4820; order UBA4820; family DSQY01; genus DTPS01. The sequence goes on along the minus strand of JAJYCJ010000035.1, from coordinate 21,017 downwards.
GCTCGGGCCGTCGCGAGCAGGTCGGGCAGCCCGGCCGCCTGCTCCTGGGTCCAGGCCACCACGAGCTTGCCCGTGTTGGCGTGGGCGATGCCGTGCTCGGCGCAGAGGCGGTACATCCGCTCGTTGCCCTCCAGGCAGAGGCGCCCCTTGAGGGAGTCCGGGGGGTAGTAGATGCTGGCGTGGATGACCTCGCTGTTGCGGCTCGAGCTCTCCCGGCCGAAGGACTCGTGGCGCTCGATGACCAGGAGGGACCGCCCCTCCCCGGCCGCGCTCGCGGCCACGGAGAGGCCCACCACACCCGCGCCGATGATGGCCACGTCGACCCTGTCCATCTCTTCCGGTCTCCTGCCCTGAACGCGGCCGTCAGGACGCGGTGGCGTCAGCGCCGTCGCTTCGCGGGAGCGGGCGTGCGCCGAGAGTTCCACCAGCCCGTGATCATCACGATCAAGCCGGCACCCGCCATGAGGAAGCAGAGGATCTGACCCATGGAGAAGGGCCCCAGCACGAAGCCGAGCTGCGGGTCCGGTTCGCGGGTGAATTCCACGAGAAAGCGGACGACGCCGTAGCCCACGAGATAGAGCCCCAGAAGAAATCCCCGGTAGGGTTTGAAATTACGAAGGGGCCACAGGATGGCGAACAGCAGGAGCCCCTCCCCCGCCGCCTCAAAGAGCTCGGAGGGAAACCGGAGCCCCGGCCCCGGCGCGGTCGGATAATACATGCCGATGGCCGAGGTCGTGACCCGGCCGTAGAGCTCGCCGTTGAAGAAGTTTCCGAGCCGGCCGAAGGTGTAGCCGAGGGGGACGGCCGGCACCAGGTTGTCGCCCAGCTCCGAGAGGGACCACCCCCGCTTCCGGCACATCACCAGAAAGACGAGCACGACGCCGATGAGCGCGCCGTGGTACGACATGCCCGTGAAGCCGGTGTAGTGGAAGCCGCCCTGCCAGCTGAAGGGGAGGATCGCCTCCGCGGGATGGTGCACGTAGTACATGGGGTCGTAGACGAAGACGTAGCCCAGTCTTCCCCCCAGGATGATCCCCACGATGGAGGAGAGGATCAGATCGAAGAGGCTCGTGGGATCGGGAGGCGTGTGGATCTCTCCCCGGCGGATCCGCCAGGAGGTCAGAAGATAGACCACCGCCAGCGCCACCATGTACATGAGGCTGTACCAGCGGATGGGAATGGGGCCGATGGAGAAAATGTCGGGATGGACGTGGGAGGGCAGGTGCTGCCACAGGTCGAGGATGGGGTGCATGACTCCTCCGTGGGGCCGGACGCCGGCTGCCCCATTCAACCACCGCATGCCCCCGCGACTCAAGCGGGCGTCCGGCACGAGTTGCAAATGAGTAAATACATACTTACAATTGGGGGCGGTGGGTGTCAGGGTGGCGTGAATGCTATCGGATCGAGGGCTTGCATTCGCAAAAACATCGTGGGAGACTGCCTGTGTGAATGGACACCTACTGGTTTGGCATCGTTTAACCGCGCCCCTCCCGATCGGGAGAAGGGTGCCGCCACGAGGGTCTTTGTAGGAGGGCAAACATGCGAAGCAGGATCGAAAAAGTCGCGGTCCTGGGAGCGGGGATCATGGGTTCCGGGATCGCCGCGCACCTGGCCAACGCGGGGATACCGTCCATCATGCTGGACATCGTCCCCCCAGAACTGACCCCCGAGGACCAGAAGGCTGGCCTCACGAAGGAGGACAAACGGTTCCGGAACAAGTTCGCCCTCAAGGGACTGGAGGCCATCCAGAAGAGCAAGCCGGCCCTCATCTACGACAAGAAATTCATGAAGCTCATCGAGGTCGGGAACTTCGAGGACGACCTGAAGCGCTTGGCCGAGTGCAACTGGGTCATCGAAGTGGTGGTGGAGCGCCTCGACATCAAGCAGAAGCTCTTCGAGAAGGTGGAGAAGGCCGTCAAGCCCGGCACCATCGTCTCTTCCAATACGTCGGGCCTTCCCATCAAGGGGATGGTGGAGGGGCGCTCGGCGGCCTTCAAGAAGAACTTCCTGGTGACCCACTTCTTCAACCCCGTCCGCTACATGCACCTGCTGGAGCTCGTGGCGGGCGAGGAGACGGATCCCCAGATCGTGAAGGAGATCGCCGACTTCGGGATCTTCCGCCTGGGCAAGGGGATCGTCTACGGCAAGGACACCCCCAACTTCGTCGCCAACCGCGTCGGCGTCTTCGGCATGATGGCCACGCTCCACGCCATGCTGGACATGGGCTACCGCATCGACGAGGTGGACGCCATCACCGGCCCGGCCATGGGGCGGCCCAAGAGCGCCTCCTTCGGCACGGCCGATCTGGTGGGCCTGGACACCTTCATCCACGTGGTCAACACCCTCAAGGAGGGTTGCCCGGCGGATGAGGCCAAGTGGGCCTTCGAGATCCCCGAGCTTCTCTCCTCCATGGTGGCCAAGGGAGCCTTGGGCCGCAAGAGCGGCGCGGGCTTCTTCAAGGCCGTCAAGAAGGACATGGGCAAGAGGGACATCCTGGTCCTGGACTACAAGACCGGCCAGTACGTTCCCCAGGAGAAGCCCGACATCCCGTCCCTCAAGGCGGCCAAGAAGCTCCACGATCCCGGCCAGCGCATCAAGGCCGTGGTCAGCGCCGAGGACCGCGCGGGCGCCTTCGCCTGGCGCGTGCTCAAGGACGTGCTGGCCTACTCGGCCAACCGCCTGGGCGAGATCGCCGACACGGTGGTGGACATCGACACCGGCATGAAGTGGGGATTCAACTGGGAGCTCGGCCCCTTCGAGACCTGGGACGCCCTGGGCGTGAAGGAGACCGTCCAGAAGATGGAGAAGGACGGAGTGGCCGTGCCCGACTGGGTGAAGGCCATGCTCAAGGCCGGCTGCGCCACCTTCTACCGCGACGGCGCCGATGGGCAGGAGTACTACAGCCCCTCGGCCAAGGGTTACAAGCCGGTGCCCAAGCCCGAGACCTTCCTGATCCTGAGGGACATCAAGCGCAAGGCGGCTCCGGTTCTCGACAACCCGGGCGCCTCCCTGGTGGATCTCGGCGACGGCGTGGCCTGCATCGAGTTCCACTCGGCCACCCAGCCCACCATGAACCCCATCGACGATCAGATCATCGAGATCATGCTCAAGGGCATCGCGAAGGCCGAGCAGGATTTCCGCGGGCTGGTGATCCACCACCAGGCGCCGCAGTTCTGCGCCGGCGCCAACATCGCCATGATCCTGGAGGGCGCCAAGGCCCAGAAGTGGGACGACATCTCCAACATGGTCCGCCAGTTCCAGGCCATGACCACGGGCCTCAGGCGCTGCAAGATTCCCACCGTGACGGCCCCCTTCGGCTTCACCTTCGGCGGCGGGGCCGAGATCACCATGGGCGGCGACCGGATCTGCGCCCACGCGGAGACCTACATGGGTCTCATCGAGGTGGGCGTGGGGCTGCTGCCCGCCGGCGGAGGCCACCTCTTCCTGCTCGAGCGGATGCTGGAAGGCGTGGACGCCCCGATCCTCTCCAACCTGCCCTTCATCCAGAAGGCCTTCGAGAACATCGCCATGGCCAAGGTCTCCACGGGGGCCGAGGATGCCCGCAATCTCAAGTACCTGAGGCCCTGGGACAAGGTCGAGATCTCCAGGGAGCAGCAGCTCCACACCGCCAAGCAGATGGCCATCGCCATGGACGAAGAGGGCTACAAGCCCCCGCTGCCCAAGAGCTACAACCTGCCCGGCAAGGACGGCATCGCCACCGTCAAGATGCTCCTGCACAACATGAAGAACACCCACTGGGTGACGCCGCACGACGTGAAGATCGCCACCCACATCGCCACCATCCTCTGCGGCGGCGACACGACCATCAACAATCCCGTCTCCGAGGAGACCATCCTCGACCTGGAGCGCGAGGCCTTCGTGAGCCTGTGCGGCGAGGAGAAGACCCAGGCCCGCATCCAGCACATGCTCGAAAAGGGCAAGCCCCTGCGGAACTAGTGGAGCCGGGGAGCTGGAGATCTGGAGAAAGTAGCGCGAAGACAGGCTCTTTCGCCTGTCCAGGCAGTTAGGAGAAAGACCATGCGAAATGCCGTGATAGTTTCCCTGGCGAGGACGGCCGTCGGGAAGGCCAAGAAGGGAAGCCTCAAGGACACGCGCCCCGAGGAGTTCGCCACGCCCGTTCTCAAGGCCCTCGTGGAACGGACCAAGGGCCTTCAGCCCGAGGCCATCGATGACGTGATCCTCGGCTGCGCCATGCCCGAGGGCGAGCAGGGCATGAACATCGCCCGCGTCGTCTCCCTCATGGCCGGATTCCCCGACAGCGTGCCGGCCATGACCATCAACCGCTTCTGCTCCTCGGGGAGCATGTCCATCGCCATGGCCGCCGACATGATCAGGGCCGGCAGCCACGAGATCGTCATCGCCGGGGGCGTGGAGTCCATGAGCATGGTGGCCATGGGCGGCAACAAAATGATCGCCGATCCTCAGGCCATGGCCTTCAACCCCGACATCTATTCCGGTATGGGAACGACCGCCGAGATCGTGGCCCGGAAGTTCGAGATCTCCCGCGAGGAACAGGACCACTTCGCCGTTCAATCCCACAAGAAGGCTTCCGCCGCCATCGCCGCCGGGAAGTTCAAGGACGAGATCGTCCCCCTCAAGGTCCGCACCATGGACGACGGGAAGTGGAAGGAATTCACCTTCGACACGGACGAGGGCCCCCGGGCCGACACCACCGTAGAAGCCCTGGCCAAGCTCAAGCCCGTCTTCGATCCCATCGGCAGCGTGACGGCCGGGAACTCCTCCCAGATCAACGACGGCGCCGCCGGCGTGGTGGTGATGTCGGAGGAGAAGGCCAAGGAGATGAAGCTCGAGCCCATCGCCTACGTGCGCGAGTGGGCCGTGGCCGGCGTGCCGCCCGAGATCATGGGGATCGGCCCCGCGAAGGCCGTTCCCAAGCTCCTGAAGAAGGCCAAGCTCTCTTTCGACGACATCGACCTCTTCGAGCTGAACGAGGCCTTCGCCAGCCAGTCCGTCTACTGCGTCAAGGCCCTGGGCGCGCTCGGGCTGGACCCGGCCAGGGTGAACGTGAACGGCGGCGCCGTCGCCACGGGCCACCCTCTGGGCGCCACCGGCGCGGTCCTCACCTGCAAGATCCTGGGCGAGCTCAAGCGCCGGAACGCCAAGCGCGGCGTCGTCACCATGTGCATCGGCGGCGGCATGGGTTTCGCGTACCTGCTGGAGAGGCCGTAGAGAGCCGCCGCCGGGGGAGGGGTGCGGGGAACCGGGAGGTTCCCCGCCCGAAGGGCTTCCTCCGTGAGGGCCAGGGTAAGCAGGGCGCATAGCGCCCGCCGGAAGGGACCGGCGGAGGTTCCTTCCGGGGAGCGCCTCTGGCGCGACGCGGCGGGATGGGTTTCGCGTACCTGCTGGAGAGGCCGTAGAGCCGAGGCTCTGGCTCAAGTCAAAGAGGCATGAGGGGGGAGGGGATTCCTCCTCGGCCAACACATAGAGAGAGCCGAGTTTCACCCTTCGGGGCGGGCGCGAGCCCGCCCCTCTTCCTTAGGGGAACACCCCATATTTTACTCGGGAGAGGATCCTCGGGCCGCATCATGGGTGTTGGGGGAGCGGCGGAGGAGGGTCCGGGAGGGAGACATGCCGGTGTACCTCTTCAAGTGCACACGATGCGGCGAGACCTACGAGCGCAGAATGACGGTGAGGGAGCGGGAGCAGGGCCCCCCGCCGTGTCCCGAGGGTGACAACCCGAGCGTCCCGGTCTGCGGGAACGTGTCCGTCAAGACCAGCCGGAAATCGTGAAGGCGGGTTTTCAGGGCTGGTGCCCGAGGAGCGCCATGCGCTCGCGGCGGGCCTCCTCCCGTTGTGCTTTCAACGCGCGGAGCCGGGCGGCCAGGGCGGGGCGCTCGGACTCGGCGGCGGCCTGAAGCGCCACCTTGACTTGGCGCATCTCCCGAAGGAGGTCCACCTCCCGGTCGGTGAGGCCGCCCCGCACGGCGGTGCAGGCGCTCCAGCCCGCACCCTCGGCGGTCTCCAGGATGGGGAGGCGCGTCTTATCCTCGTTCATCCTCCGGATTCCTCAGCGCCAAGCAGCCCCGGCCGGTCCGCGCCCGGCCGTCGCCGGGGTCAGTCCTTGCTCCCGCCGCTGCCGATGGCGATCATGCGCTCGATGGGGAGGCGGGCCTTGTCGGCGATGTCCGAGGGCACCTTCACCTCGTGGACGCCGGCTTCCAGGGAGTGCAGGAGCTTCTCCAGGGTGATCATCTTCATGAACCGGCACTCCATCTCGGCGCTCACGGGGAAGTAGTCCTTGCCCGGGGTCTCTTTGCGCATGCGGTGGAGGATGCCCGTCTCGGTGACCACGACGAACTCCCGCTTGGGGGAGCGCGCCACGTGGTTCACCATGCCCTCGGTGGAGGTGATGTAGGCGTCCTCCTGCCGGAGGTCCTTGTCCTTGAGGTAGACCATGCAGGAGGTGACGCAGCCGCACTCGGGGTGGATCAGGAAGTCGGCTCCGGGGTGGGCCTCCCTCGCCCGCTCCACGTCCTCGGGGCGAACGGCCGCGTGCACGTGGCACTCGCCCGCCCAGATGTGTAGGTTCTGGCGCCCCGTGACGCGGGAGGCGTAGGCGCCGAGAAACATGTCGGGGCCGAAGAGGATGGGCTTCTCCTCGGGGATGGCGCGGATCACCTCCACGGCGTTGGAGGACGTGCAGCAGTAGTCCGAAAGCGCCTTCACGGCGGCCGAGGTGTTCACGTAGGTCACCACCACGGCGTCGGGGTACTGGGCCTTCCAGGCCGCGAGCTGTTGGGCGTTGAGGGTGTCGGAGAGGGAGCAGCCGGCCTCCAGGTCGGGGATCAGGACCCTCTTCTGCGGGCAGAGGATGCTCGCCGTCTCGGCCATGAAGTGGACGCCGCAGAAGATGATGAGGTCGGCCTTCGTCCGGGCGGCTTGGCGGGAGAGTCCGAGGGAGTCGCCCACGAAGTCGGCCACGTCCTGGACGGGCCCGATCTGGTAGTTGTGCGCGAGGATGACGGCGTTCTTCTCCCGGGCCAGCTCGCGGATGCGCTGGGCGAGGGCGGTGGTATCGGCCGCGGCCATGCTCATCAACACCTCCATCCCCTCCTGAAGTCTCGTGGTCCGCGCGGCACCGGGTGCGACTTGCGCCGCCGGAGGGAGGAAGGATACCATAGGCGGCGTATTTCAGGGAGGCAGGCATGAAGACGTGGGCCAAGTTGGGATTGGGCTGCCTGGTGGTATTGGTGGCAGCGTGCATCGTGTCCATCGCCCTCTTTTTCTTCGCCGGGAGGTGGGTCAAGAACCAGGTCAACCGATTCACGGGCGGTGCCGCCCAGATGGCCGAAAACGTGAAGGCCCTCTCCGAGCTGGACCAGAAGTATCCCTTCACCGCTCCGGAGAACGGGGAGGTGAGCGAGGCGCGGCTTCAGGCCTACATCGCCGTGTGCGCCCAGGTGAAACCGGTGATGGAGCCCTATGCGGGTTGGCTCAAGGAGCACGAAGCCGCCAAGGGGAAGGAGAAGGGCGGTTGGCAGGACGTGAAGAAGGCCATGACCCTGAGCGCCGAGATCACCGCGGCCATGAGCAAGGCCCTGGAGGCCGAGCACATGGGGCCGGCCGAGTTCCACTGGATCCAGAACGCCATGAAGCAGGCGGCATCGGAGGGCGGGACTTCGGGCGGGAACGGCGAGCGGCAGATGCTCGAGGGATCGATCCAGGTCCTCGAGTCCCAGCTGCAGAACCCCGGCCTCTCCGAGGCGGACCGGCAGAAGCTCCAGGGGCAGCTGGACCAGCAGAAGACCCAATTGGAGGGGTTGGCCGCGGGCGGGCAGGTCTCGCCCAACCGGGCGCTCTACGAGAAGTACGCCGACCAGCTCAAGGCCAACGACCTCCAGCAGTTCGGCGCGCTGCCCGAGGTGAAGTGAGGGCCGGCCGGAATCGTGAACGAAAAAACAGGCGGAGGGGCCGATGGGCCCCTCCGTTCGGTTTTTGCTGGCTTGAGATCGCCTAGTTTTGCGAGAGAATGCCCAGGGCGCGGGCCAGGCGGGACTTGTACCGGGCGGCCGCGTTGGGGTGGATGACGCCCTTCTTCCTGGTTCGGTCGATGAGGGCGTACACCTGGGGCAGAGCCTTGCGCGCGTCCTCGCCCTTCTTCTCGGCCACCAGGGCGCGGAACTTCTTGATGGCTGTCCGCATCTGGCCCATGGCCATGCGGTTGCGCAGGCGCCGCTTTTCGTTCTGCTTCACTCGCTTCAGTGCTGATGCATGGTTCGCCACAACGATCCTCCAATCACACGTGCCACAAGAAATCGAATCATACCCGTCTTCCGGTAGGCTGTCAAGTCGGTCGGGAGCGAACGCCCCGCGAATGGGATTGGAGGATCACGGGTCCCGAGGGTCGCACGCGCCGTGCCTGGGCGCTAGAATGGCTGTGCGGCGCAAGGCCGGGAGGAGGCCGTTATGGACGAGGCCCAGTGGCGCACGGCGCAGGGCATCCTCTTCGTGGACCAGTACGAGCTCACCATGGCCCAGCTCTACTTCCGCATGGGCTTGCAGGGGACCAGGGTCCGCTTCGACCACTTCTTCCGGCGCTACCCCGACTACGGCTCCCACCAGGCCGGCTACTGCATCAGCGCCGGGCTCGAGTGGCTGGTGGAGTGGATGGAGGGGGTGCGGTTCCGGCGGGAGGACCTGGAGCTCTTGAGGACCCAGCGCGGTTCCGAGGGCGGGCCCGTCTTCGGGGAGGATTTCCTGGAATGGCTCGGCAGGGAGGGATCCTTCGGGAGCCTCTCCCTCTGGGCCGTGCCGGAGGGACGGGTGGTGCATCCCCGCACGCCCCTGACCGTGGTGGAGGGCCCCCTCGCCCTGGCCCAGCTCCTCGAGACGAGCCTGCTCAACCACCTGAACTTCCAGACCCTCATCGCCACCAAAGCCTCTCGGGTGAAGGAGAGCGCGCGGGGAGGGCTGCTGCTGGAGTTCGGTATGAGGCGGGCGCACCACCGCGGAGCCAACGCCGCCACGAGGGCCGCGCTCATCGGCGGGGCCGATTTCACCTCCAACGTGGGCATGTCGCACCTGCTGGGCCGCCCCCCCAAGGGAACCCACGCCCACAGCATGGTGCAGGCCTTCCTGGCCCTCGGCATGGGCGAGCTGGAGGCCTTCCGGGCCTTCGCCGAGGTCTATCCCGACGACTGTCTGCTGCTGGTGGACACCATCGACAGCCTGGAGAGCGGGGTGCCCAACGCCATCCGCGTGTTCGAGGAGCTTCGGCGCAAGGGACACCGGCCGGTGGGCATCCGACTCGACTCGGGGGATCTGGCCTACCTGGCGATCCAGGCCTCGCGCATGCTGGACGCGGCGGGTTTCGGCGAGGCCCGCATCGTCCTCTCCAACGACCTGGACGAGCTGCTGATCTGGCAGGTGCTCACCCAGATCGAGCAGGAGGCGGCCCGCTACGGCGTGGACGCCGACCGGCTCATGGCGCGGCTCGTCTACGGCGTGGGGACGCGCCTCGTCACCTCCGAGGGACAGGCCTCGCTGGGCGGGGTCTACAAACTCGCCGCCGTGGAGCGAGAGGGCAAGCTCGTGCCCGTGCTCAAGATCTCCGACTCGCCCGAGAAGACTGCGGACCCAGGCTGCAAGCGGCTCTGGAGGCTCTACGACCGGCGAGGCTTCGCCACCGCCGACCTCGTGGCCCTGGAGCAGGAGCGGCCCGATCAGGCCGGGACGATCGTGCTCCGCCATCCCGCCGACGGCAGCCGCACGAGGAGCGTCCGGAGGGAGGAGGTGAATCAGGTGGAGCCGCTTCTGGTCCCCGTGCGAGGAGGCGGCCGCCGCCTCTGCGATTTTCCGCCCTTGGACGAACTGAGGACGCGGCGCGGCGAGGACCTGGAGCGCCTCGACCCGGGGGTCCGCCGCCTCGTGAACCCCCACGTCTACCACGTGTCGCTCAGCCAGCGGCTTTGGGAGTTGAAGCGGGAACTGATCGAGCGGGAGCGCCGCGGGCCGGCCCGCCGGACAAGCCCGCCCGCCGGGCCGTCGTGAGCGCGGAGCGTGGAGGACAAGGCATGATCCAACCAGCGAGTCAGCGCCGGCTTTCTTTTGTCTCCACTCTCCACCCTCACCCTGTCCACTCACTCGTCGTTCTATAGGAGGTGCCTCATGGAACCCTTCCGGTATCACGTCTACGTCTGCACCCAGCAGAAGCCGCCGGGCCTGCCCGGCTGCGTGGCCAGCGGGAGCGAGTCCACGCTGGATGCCCTCCGCCGAGAGGTGGCGGCGGCCGGTCTGGACGACGAGGTCCAGGTCACCACGTGCGGCTCCGTCGGCCTCTGCGAGCGCGGCCCCAACATGGTGGTCTACCCCGAGGGAGTCTGGTACTCCGGCGTGGGCGCCGCCGACGTCCCGGAAATCGTCCGGGAGCACTTCCGGAACGGGCGCCCCGTGGCGCGCCTCATGAACACGGACGCCGCCAAACTCAAGGCGGAGATCATCGAGAATCGGAACCGGGCGCGGGCCTTCATGAAGGCGCAGGCGGAGGCCAAGGCCAAGGGGTAGCCCCGACACCGGTCTGGCGGCCGCGGGGCCCCCCGTGCGGACTACGGCAGGGCCGGCATGACCAGGCGGAGCAGGAGGGCGAAGCCCAGCGTGAAGGCGTGGGCGGCTCCGGCCGCGCCGCGAGGGCCGAGGGCCCGCCGGTCCAAGGCGAAGAGCCTGGCGTAGCTGGCGGGCATGACGGCCATGCCCGCGAGGGCCAGCTCGATGAGGTTGCCCCGGTGATGGGTCCCCACGTGGGCGGCGTACAGCCCCAACCAAAACAGGACGGGATAGAGAGAGGCGCCCCAGTCCCACCAGAAAAAGGCCCCGCGCCTTCTCAGGCCGGCCCAGGCGGGGAGCGAAAAGAAGGTGGCGAAGGCCACCAGCGTCGCGATGGCGGTGAACACTCGCATCGGCAGCCATCATGCCACAGGGGTGCCGGGCGCGCGAGGGATTGGCCCGGTGAGGAATGCGGGCTAGCCGTCGTTCATCTGCCAGAGGTACCAGCAGGCATAGCTCCGCCAAGGCCGCCAAGGCTCGCCCAGGATCTGGGCCTGTCCGGGGCTGGGCGGCTGGTCCAACCGCAACAAGGTGTGCAGGGATTTCCTCAGGGCCAGGTCCCCCACCGGCCAGACGTCCGGGCGCCGCATGGCGAAGATGAGGACCATGTGGGCGGTCCAGGGGCCGATGCCCCGGACCTCCGACAGGGTCTCGACCACCTCCTCGTCCTCCATCCCATCGAGGGCCTCGAGCCTCAGCCTCCCCTCCGCCAATCGTCCGCAGAGGTCGCGCACGCAGGCGATCTTGGCCCTCGAAAGACCCGCGCCCGAGAGGGCGGCGTCGGAGAGCTTCAAGAGGCGGGCGGGCTCGGGAAACCGCCGGGGGGCCAGGGCCCGGAATCGCTCGAAGATGACCCGCGCCACGCGCCCCGAGAGCTGCTGGGCGATGACGGCCTCCAGCAGGTTGTGGAGGAGGTCCTCGCAGGAGTACTCGTGGAAGCGGGGCGGACCGATCCGCGCGATAAGGGTCCTCATCCTCCTATCCCGTCTCAGGTGCGCGAGGGCCTTTCGGTCTTGTGCGTCCATGGAGCCTCCCGGAGGGAGACGGTAGCACGGCCGGGCCGGTGCGGCCATGGCTTCGCGCCTGTGGGGAGCAGGCAGAGGGCGGACGATGCGGCGGGACACCCCGCGCCTCGTCCAAGGGAGCGGCGTTCTTGCCGGCGCGGTCCCGGTTGCGCTCTCCTCCGCTGTCCGCGTCGCGTCGATCCTTGCCTCTCGCCCGAAATCGGTATAAGATGTCCAAAGATGCGACTCAATGCGCATCAATGAGATCTTATGAACCTTAGTGTCAAAGACGTCGGCAAGCTCTTGGGCATTTCGGAAAAGACCGTCTACCGCTGGATCAAGCAGGGGGCGATCCCCGCCTACCGAATCCAGGACCAGTACCGCTTCAATCGGGCCGAGATCCTGGAGTGGGCCACGGCACGGCGGTTGGCCCTTTCCCCGAAGATCTTCGACGAGCCGGAGGCGGAAGGAGGGGCCTGGGCAGGACTGGCCGAAGCCCTGAAGTCGGGCGGCATCCACTATCGCCTGCGGGGTGCCGAGAAGGCTGCCCTGTTGCGGGCGGTGGTGGACCTTCTCCCGCTGCCCGATGGGACGGATCGGGCCCTCGTGGCGGAAATGCTCCTGGCCCGGGAGAATCTGGGCTCCACGGCGGTGGGCCAGGGGGTCGCCATCCCCCACCCGCGCTTCCCCGTGATCCTGCCTCCCTCGCCGGATACCCTCTCGCTCTGCTTCCTCGACCAGGCCGTGGACTTCGGCGCCCTGGACGGGCAGCCGGTCCGCACCCTCTTCGTCCTCATCAGCTCCACCGTCAGGAGCCACCTCAGGCTCCTCTCGCGCCTCGCCTTCGCCCTCCAGGATGAGTCCCTGAAAGGGCTCCTCGCCGCGCAGGCGGACCGGGAGGCCCTCTTCGCGGCTTTCGCGGCCGTGGATGCGCGGGCCGCGTAGCGGTTCGGGGCGGAGGAACGACCATGAGCGGGCCGCTGATCTCACTGGGCATCCTCGTGGTGGGGGCCATCCTATCGGCCCTCTGCGGGCGGCGCTCGCTCGCGGCCGCCAGGGTGGCGCTCCTCTCGGTGAGCCTGGCGGCCGCCGCCGGCACGCCGACGGCCCTGAGGGTCCTCGTCACGGGACGGGGCGTGAGCTGGCGGGCCCCGTGGTCTCTGCCCTGGGGTTCGCTGAGCGTGGCCCTGGATCCCCTGTCGGCCTTCTTCATCGCCTTCATCCTGCTGCTGGCCGTGCCGTTCGCCTTCTACGGCCGGGGCTATCTGGCCCGCCACCGCGGCTCTTCCTGGCATAGCCTGTCCTGGTCTCTGTTCCAGATCCTCGTGGCCAGCATGGTCCTGGTGGTCTCGGCGGCGGACGGCCTGCTCCTGCTCATGGCCTGGGAGGCCATGTCGGTGGCCTCCCTCTTTCTGGTCATCCACGACCACGAGGAGGAGGGGGTCCTCAAGGACGGGCTCGTCTACGCCGTGGCGGCCCACCTGGGCGTGGCCGCCCTCCTGGGCCTCTTCGCCCTCTGGGGGAGTTGGGCCGGTTCCCTGAGGTTCGCGGACCTGTCCGCGGTACCCCTCGGCCGGGGAGCTTCCTGGACCCTCTTCCTGCTGGCCGTGGCCGGCTTCGGCAGCAAGGCCGGCCTGGCGCCCTTTCACGTCTGGCTCCCGAAGGCTCACCCGGCGGCGCCCAGCCACGTCTCGGCCCTCATGTCCGGCGTCATGATCAAGATGGGGATCTACGGCATCCTCAGGATCCTGCTCCTTCTCGGGGGCTGGCGGCCGGGGTGGGGATACCTCCTGCTCGCCATGGGCGGCTCCTCGGCCCTGATGGGCGTCCTCTACGCGCTGGGCCAGCACGACCTCAAGCGCCTCCTGGCGTACCACAGCGTGGAGAACGTGGGCATCATCACCATCGGGATCGGAGCGGGGGTGCTGGCCCGGACCGCCGGGATGGAAATCGCCTCCCTCCTCGCCTTCATGGGCGCCCTGTTGCACGTCCTGAACCACGGGCTCTTCAAGGGCCTGCTCTTCTGCGGGGGCGGTGCCGCGGCGCAGGCCTCGGGGACGCGGGAGATGGACGCGCTGGGGGGGCTGCTGAAGCGCATGCCCTGGACCGGGACCGGCTTCCTGATCGGATCCATGGCCATCTGCGCCCTTCCGCCGCTCAACGGCTTCGCGAGCGAATTCCTGATCTACAGCGGGCTGCTCTCGGGGGCCCTCTCCGGCCGCGCGGCGCCGTCGCTGGTCCTCTTCTTCTCGGTGCCCGTTCTCGCCCTCGCGGGGGGCCTCGCCCTGGCCTGTTTCGCCAAGGCCTTCGGGGTGGCCTTTCTGGGCGAACCCCGCAGCGCGCCAGCCCGGGACGCCAGAGAGGCCAATCCCTGGATGATCGCACCCATGATGGCCCTCGCCCTGGCCTGCATCGCCATAGGGCTCCTGGCGCCGCTGATGGTATCCCTGATCGCGGAGCCCGCCTCGGCCTTGGCCGGCGTTGCGGCCGCGGCCGGCGGGGGGGGCGCGGCCGCGGTCCTGACCAAGGTGGCCCTGGCGGGCTGGGCACTGCTCCTGCTCGCCGCTATTCTGTCGGCGCTGCGGTGGCTCCTCCTGAGAGGGCGGACGATCTCCAAGGCGCCCACGTGGGGCTGCGGCTTTTCGGCTCCCACGGCGCGCATGCAGTACACCGCCTCCTCCTTCGCCGAGCCGCTCCTGGGGCCCCTGCGGGGAGTGCTTCGCCCGCGGGTCCATCTCGTCGAGCCGAGGGGACTCTTCCCTGAGGGCGGCTCCTTTTCGAGCCACCTGGAAGACTGGGCGGACAAGATCCTCTACGAGCCGCTGTTCGGAGGTGCTGCGAACCTTGCCGGCCGGGTCCGGCCCCTCCAGCAGGGGCGCCTGCAGCTCTACCTCCTCTACACGCTCCTGGCCCTGATCGCGCTGCTCCTCTGGCAGGTGCTGGCATGAACCCCGTCGTCGTGCGCCTGCTCGCGCCGCTTCCGGCCCTCGTGCTGGCTCCCCTCTTGCTCGGGCTCATCGGAAGGGTCAAGGCCATCATGGGGGCGCGCCGCGGCGCGCCCCTCCTCCAGCCCTACCGCGACCTGGCGCGCCTCCTGGGCAAGGGGGAGCTCCTCAGCACCACCGCGACGCCCCTCTTCCGACTGGGGCCCGTGGCGGCGCTGGCCTCCACGGCCGCCGCGCTCCTCCTCCTGCCGGCGGGGCCTTTGCCGCCCGCGCTCTCCTTCCCCGGGGACCTCCTGCTCCTCGCCTACCTCCTGGCGCTGGGGCGCTTCGGAACCCTGGTCGCGGCCATGGATACGGGGTCGGCCTTCGAGGGGATGGGCGCCAGCCGAGAGGCGGCCTTCTCCGCCCTCTCGGAACCCGCCCTCTTCCTGGCCCTGGGCGGCCTGGCGTGGGCGCGGCACGGCCTTTCCCTGGGAGCGCTCCTGGGAGGCGGGACGGCGGCCGGCCTGGCGCGGCAGGCGCCGGCGCTCGGCCTCTTCACGGCGGCCCTCTTCCTCCTCCTGCTCGCGGAGAACAGCCGCATTCCCGTGGACGATCCGGCCACCCACCTGGAACTCACCATGATTCACGAGGTGATGGTGCTGGACCATTCGGGTCCCACCTTCGCGGCCATCCTCTACGGCGCCTCCCTCAAGCTCTGGATCTTCGCCTCCCTCCTGGTGTCGGTCTGGATCCCCGCGGGCCTTCCCGCCTGGGCCTCCGCGGGTCTGTACGCGGCCGGCATGGCGCTCGTGACGGTGAGCGTGGGTCTCGTCGAGAGCCTCACGGCGCGCCTCAAGCTGGCCAAGGTACCCCGATTCCTGGCCCTCGCGGGTGTCCTGGCCAGCCTCGGCTGCCTGGTCCTCTTTGCGGGGGGGCGCCCGTGAGCGGATTCGCCCAGCTCCTCCTCGTGACGGTGCTCCTGCTGGACGTGAGCCTGGCGGCATCGAGCCGCCTGGCCGTCCTGATCCGCGCCTTCGCGCTCCAGGCGGCGGCCGTCGCGGCCCTGGCCCTGGTCCTGGACGGCCCCGGCAACCCTCACGCGTGGGCCGTCGCCTCGGGCACGCTCCTGTTCAAGGGGCTCCTCATCCCCTACTTCCTCGGGCGCGCCTCGGAGCGGACCCACGCGGTGAAGGAGCAGGACCCGCTCGTTCCCTACGGAGTCAGCCTCCTCCTCGCCGCCGCGGGGGTGGCCTTCTCGTTTGCCCTGGCCTCGCGCCTTCCCGAAGCGGCGCAGCGGTCCGGGATCCTGCTCGGCGCGGCGGCCTTCGCCACCATGTTCACGGGCCTCCTGATCCTGGTCTCCAGGGGCACGGCGCTGGCCCAGGTGGCGGGCTACCTGGTCCTGGAAAACGGAATCTTCCTCTTCGGTCTGAGCATCCTGAGGCACATGCCGCTGTTGGTGGAGATGGGCATCCTCCTGGACGTCTTCGCGGGCACCTTCGTCATGGGGATCGTGGTCTACAACATCCACAGGACCTTCGATCACATCGACGTGAGGGCCCTCACGGCGCTCAAGGAGGGGGCGGAGCGGGAGGAAGGGATGGAGGAGGGGGGATGATCCTGACGGCCCTCGTGCTCTGCCCGTTTCTCCTGGGCGCGCTGGCCTGGAGCCTGCCCAGGCGCACCTCCCGCCGGGCGGTGCTCGTAGGCGCGAGCCTGCTGCAGGTGCTGCTGGCCGGGGCGGCCATGTGGAGGGGCCCCGCCCCCGAATGGGGGGGCGCCCTGGCGCTCGATCCGCTGGGAAAGCTCTTCCTGGGCGTGACGACGCTCCTCTTCGCCGCGGCCTCCCTCTACACCTTCGGGTACATGGCCCTGCACCGCCACCCCCGCAAGCGGCACTACGTTCCCGTCCTCCTGTTCTTCCTGGGCTCCATGACCCTGGCTACGCTGAGCCAGCACCTGGGGCTCTTCTGGGTGGCGCTGGAGGCCACGACCCTCTCCAGCGCCCCGCTGGTCTACTTCGACCGGTCCGAAAAGAGCCTCGAGGCGGCGTGGAAGTACCTGATCCTCTGCTCGGTGGGCATCGCCCTGGCCCTGGCCGGGACCTTCTTCCTGGCCCTCGCCCTGCCCGCCGAGGGTCCAGGATCGCTGCTGGTGGCCGACCTCGTGGCCCGGGCGCCCCTCATGTCGGCACCCTGGCTGAAGGTCGGCTTCCTCTTCCTGCTGGTGGGGTACGGGACCAAAATGGGGCTTGCCCCCATGCACACCTGGCTGCCGGATGCCCACGCCGAGGCACCGCCGCCCGTGTCGGCCCTGCTCTCCGGCGCCCTCTTGAACTGCGCCTTCCTGGGCATCCTGCGCGCCCTGGAGGTGATGAACGCGGCGGGCCTGAGCTCCTTCGTCCAGAAGCCGCTCCTCGCCTTCGGCTTTCTGTCCATGGCTACGGGGACGGCCTTCCTCATCCGCCAGCCCGACTACAAGCGCCTGCTGGCCTATTCGAGCGTGGAGCACATGGGGATCCTGGCCATCGGCGTGGGACTCGGTTCGGCCCAGGGGATCTTCGGCGCCCTCCTTCACGCGCTGAACCACTCGCTCGCCAAGGGCCTGCTGTTCTTCGCGGCGGGCCTCATCTTCCTCGTTACGGGCACCAAGTCCGTGGCGGAGGTCCGGGGCCTGATCGGCCGCTCGCCGCTGGCCGCCGCCCTCTTCGTGGCGGGTTTCTTCGCGATCACGGGAACCCCGCCCTTCGGCCTCTTCGTGAGCGAATTCACGATCCTCTCGGCGGCCTTTTCGGCCGGCCATCCCGTGCTCGCCGTCTTGTACCTGGCGCTCCTGGTGGCGGCCTTCACGGCCATGGGGGCCGTGGTCCTGCCCATGGTCTTCGGAAGTCCCGGCGGCGCGCGGGAGGGATCCCTCTCGGCGAGGAACGCCTGGCTCCTGGGAGCGCCGGCCGTGCTGCTGGGCCTGACCTCCCTGGGATTGGGCCTCTGGATTCCCCGGGGCCTCATGGCCCTTCTGAAAGCGGGAGCGATCCTCGTGTCGGGAGGGCATCCATGAGCCGCGCCCTCATGCCCCTCGCCAACGGGACGGCCGCCCGCCTGGAGGAGGTGCCCGTTTGGACCGTCCGGCTCTTTCGTGACCGCGTCCTCGAGGCGGCCTTCGAAGGCGCCAGACTCGTGGCTCTCCTGCCCCTGGCGCGTCCCGGGGGGAGTGGTACGGAGCTGATGGCGGTCCTCGCCCAGGACCACCGGGGGACCCTCCTCCTGGGGGCGGGCGACCTGGAGGGCGCCTCCGCGTACCCCGCCCTCACGCCCGAGTGGCCCCAGGCCCAAGCTTTCGAGCGGGATCTGTGGGAATCCCGCGGCCTCCTGCCCGAAGGCCACCCCTGGCTCAAGCCGTTGCGCTTCCCCCGCCTTCCCGAAGGGCAGACGATCCCGGCCTCCTATCCCTACTTCGCCATGGAGGGCGCCGAGCTCCACGAGGTGGCCGTCGGGCCCGTCCACGCCGGGATCATCGAGCCGGGCCACTTCCGCTTCCAGTGCCACGGCGAGCAGGTCTTCCACCTGGAGATCCAGCTCGGCTTCCAGCACCGTGGCTGGCGCGGCCTCATGGCGGGCGCTCCGCCGATGCGGCGCGCCGCTCTGGCGGAGTCCCTGGCGGGCGACACGGCGGTGGGCCACGCGGTGGCCTGGGCCATGATCGAGGAGGCCCTGGGCGCGATCCTGGTGCCTCCGAAGCCCCAGGCTCTCCGGGCGGTGGCCCTCGAGCTCGAACGCCTGGCCAACCATACCGGCGACCTGGGGGCCCTGGCGGGCGACGTGGGCTTCCTGCCTTCGGCCTCCTACCTGGGGGGGCTGCGGGGCGACGTCCTGAACCTCACCCAGCGCCTGTGCGGCAGCCGCACGGGCCGGGGCCTCGTGGTTCCGGGCGGCGTGCGCTTCGATGCCCCGGCCGCCTTGGCCGAGGAGGTGGCCGGGAGCCTGTCCCGGACCTGGCAAAGCATCGAGGAGGCCGCGGGGCTTCTCTTCGATGCCTCCGCGGTTCAGGATCGCTTTCAGGGGACCGGCGCCGTCGGCCGCGAGGTGGCCGAGGCCCTGGGGCTCGTGGGCGTGGCGGGCAGGGCGAGCGGGTGTGACCGCGATGCCCGGCGGGATCACCCGGCGGGGTTCTACCGCTTCGCGCAAATCCCCCCTCAGACGCTTGCCTCCGGCGACGTCTACGCCCGCGCCATGGTCAGGTTCCTGGAGATGAGGCAGTCCTTCGAGTTCCTGGAGGGGCACCTTCGGGCCCTCCCCCAGGGGGCGGTCGGCGTCCCCGCCCAGAAGGCGCGGCCCGGCCGCGTGGCCGCGGCCCTGGTGGAGGGCTGGCGCGGGGAGATCGCCCACGTCGCCGTGACGGGCGCCTCGGGCGAACTGGCGTCCTACGAGGCCGTGGATCCCTCCTTTCACAACTGGATGGGCCTCGCGATGGCCCTTCGGGGCCAGGCCATTTCCGATTTTCCGCTCTGCAACAAGAGCTTTAATCTCTCCTACGCGGGGCACGACCAATGATCAGGACGGTGAAGACGCGCTGGCGCCTGGGCCGCCGGACCCGGCCCTTTCCGCCCAAGGCGAACCCCCTGCCGGAGCGCTTTCGCGGCCTGCCCGCGCTGGATGCTTCCCGCTGCGAGCCGGGGTGCTCGTCCTGCGCCGAGGCTTGTCCCACCGGAGCGCTGGCCCTGGAAGGTTCGCCGCGGGTCGATCTCGGCCGGTGCCTCTTCTGCCCGCAGTGCGCCCAGGCGTGTCCTTCGGGAGCCGTCCGGTTCACCCGAGACTACGCCCTGGCCGCCTCCACGCGGGACAGCCTCGTGGTCCGCGGGGAGGCCCGCCCGGCGGTCGCGGCCCTGAGCCGCCGGCTGCGCCGCCTCTTCGGCCGTTCGCTCAAGTTGAGGCAGGTCAGCGCCGGTGGGTGCGGCGGATGCGAGGCCGAGCTGAACGCCACCTCCAACGTGGATTACGACCTCGGGCGCTTCGGCGTCCAGTTCGTGGCCTCCCCCCGGCACGCCGACGGGATGGTCGTCACCGGCCCCGTCACCAGGAACATGGAGGAGGCGCTCCGGCGGACCTACGCCGCCATCCCCGAGCCGAAGCTCGTGATCCTCGTGGGGGCCTGTGCCCTGTCCGGCGGGGTCTTCGAGGGGAGCCCGGCGGTGGCCGGCATGCCCCCTGACATCCCCGTGGATCTCTTCATCCCGGGCTGCCCGCCACACCCCTTCACCATCCTGGATGGCCTCCTGCGCCTGCTCGGGTCCCGGAAGGCCTGACCCGGCGGGCTCCGCGCGGTTCCCCGCCGCCCGCCCCTTCCCTTCGGGCGCCGGCGTGGTAGCCTTGGGCAAGAAAGGAGGCCCCATGGCCACCGTCACGCTCCACACGAACCACGGCGACATCGCGTTGAAACTCTACGACGACAAGGCCCCCAAGGCCTGCGAGAACTTCGCTGGCCTGGCCAAGGGCGGCCAATACGACGGCGTCATCTTCCACCGCGTCATCGACGGCTTCATGATCCAGGGGGGCGACCCCACCGGCACGGGCCGCGGCGGCAAATCCATCTGGGGAAGGAACTTCGAGGACGAGGTCCGCAACGGCCTGGCCTTCACCAAGAAGGGTATCCTCGCCATGGCCAACGCGGGGCCGAACACCAACGGCAGCCAGTTCTTCATCACGCTGGCCCCCACCACATGGCTCAACGACAAGCACACCATCTTCGGCGAAGTGGAAGCCGGGATGGAGGTGGTGGACGTTATCGCCAAGTGCGCCAAGGGTCCCGGCGACCGCCCCCTGAAGGACGTGGTCATCGAGCGCTGCACGGTGGCCCGTTGAGCCCCCCTTGAACCGGCGATGCTTCTTGGGGTATAAGAGCGCCATGGTGCGATCGTTTGCGGTTCCGCCCGTCCCTACGAGCCCGTGCAGCCCCGCCCGGCGGGTCGGGGACGGCCGCACCTCGCCGCCATAAGGCGCGGCGACAGGCCAGTGCACCCGGAGACCCGCCACATCGGCGGGTCCCTTCTTTTTTGGGGGAGGCGCGTCATGACCGAGGAACAGCGGGTGGCATTCGTGGGATCTGGCACCATGGCCGAAGCCATGATCCGGGGACTGATCACGCGGGCCGGCGTGGCTCCGGAGCGCATCGTGGCGAGCGGCCCGAGGCCCGAGCGCGGCCTGGAACTGTCGGGCCCGTACGGCATCCGCTGCGGCACCGACAACGCCGAGGCGGCCCAGGGGGCCGAGCTAGTGGTCCTCGCCGTGAAGCCGCAGGTCCTCTCCACGGTCCTGTCCGAACTCGCCGGACGCCTCAGGCCGGAGGCGCTCCTCGTCTCCATCGTGGCCGGGGCGCGCTTGGCGGACCTCCAGGAGCGGCTCGGGCACGGGCCCGTGGTGAGGGCCATGCCCAACACCCCGGCGCAAATCGGCCGGGGCATGACCGTATGGACGGCGGCGCCCGAGGTCACGGCCGGTCAGCGCCG
>JAJYCJ010000034.1 GCA_021778515.1 Acidobacteriota bacterium | reverse complement strand
CGCGGGTCCGGGCGGAGGCGGCAAGGTCGACCTCTCCACGGTGCGCACGGTGAGCGGAACGGTCAGCTCCGTCACCATGGGACCCGGGCTCCAGCACCCGAGCTTCGTGCTGGCGGAGGCGGGGGGCGAAAGCCTGACCGTGGAGTTGGGCCCTTACTGGTTTCTCGTGGCCAACAGCTTCTCGTTGGCGGTGGGCGACAGCGTGACCGCCACCGTGGCGAACTGCGCCAGCCGGACCGACTCGGACGTGGTGGCCTTCTCGGTGCAGGACCTCACCACGGGCGCCAGCATCACCCTGAGGGACGAGAACGGCAAGCCGCTCTGGAAGGGCAAGCGGGGGGGGCAGGCTCAAGGGCAGGCCCAAGGGCAAACGAAGAAGGGCAGCCGCGGCGGCGCGGGCTGTTACGCCTCGGGCGGAAACGTGAACCCCTCCACGATCCAGGAGGTCTCGGGCCAGGTGACGGTTCTGAGTCTGGGCCTGGGCACCCACCGCAATACGGTCACCTTGACGGCGCAGGGCGGCGGGCAGTACGTGGTGGCGCTGGGCCCCTTCTGGTACATGCACCAGCAGGGCTTCACGCTGCAGCAGGGGCAGGCGGTGAGCATCCGCATGGCGCAGTGCGCGCAGGGCTGGGTGGCCCTCTCCGTCGAGAACACGGCTACGGGGAAGGTGCTCCAGCTGCGCAACGACCAGGGCGTCCCGCTCTGGATCTACTAGGCAGAGGAGGACGGCGGGGGGAGGCCTGGCGGCTTCCCCTCGCCCTTCCCGGGACGTGACCTTGTCTCTTCTTAGGGCCATAATGGGGATGACGACAGGGACGATGGGATGGAAGAGGCGGAGGTCCAGCGGCGGATCAGGGCCGCCTTGGAGGGGGATCCGGAGCGCTTCGCGCCCCTGGTGGAGGCCTATACCCCGGCCCTCTTCAACCTGGCCGCCAAGATGACGGGGAGCCGGCAGGAGGCGGAGGAGATCGTGCAGGAGACCTTCTTTCGAGCCTATCGAAGCCTCGGAAAGTTCGACGGGAGGACCCGCTTCCTGAGCTGGCTCTTCGGCATCGCCGTGAACGTCTGCCGGGACGCGGGCAGGCGCAACCGGCGAGGGGGATCGGCGTCGGCGGTGGAGGATCTGCCCGACGAGCCGGCCTCCCGCGGAGCTAGGCCGGCGGACGAGGGGCTGGCGGCCCGGCAGGAGGAGGAGCGGCTGCGGCGGTGCCTGGTCCGCCTTCCGGAGACCCTGCGTCCCGCGCTCCTGCTCCGCTATCAGGAGGAGCTCTCCCTGGCGGAGGTGGCCGAGGTCCTCCGCATCGGGATCTCGGCGGCCAAGATGCGGATCCAGAGGGGTCTCGATCAGCTCAGGCGGTGCATGGAGCGGAGGGAGGCCGAATCATGAGCCCGGGCCCCGGGAAGGAATTCGGGCCGGAGGCGCTGGGGCCGCTGGAAGAGCGGCTCCGCGGGCTCTCCCACGACGCACCCCCTCCGGGACTCGCCGGGCGCATCGCGGGGGAGCTGGCCAGGATGCCGGCCCCGAGCCCGCCGTGGCGGTCTCGCCTGGCGCGTGTCTTTGGGCGCCCCCGCCTGGACTGGGGCTACCGGCTCGCCACGCTGGTCCTGTTGATGGGCATCCTCGCGGGCGTGTGGCTGCTCGTCGCGCGGCGCTCCGGCACCTCGCCTCCCGTGCCGGGGCAGCAGGGCGCCGCCCGGCTCGCCGGCGCGGCCCGGCCGCCCCGGGGCGGCAAGCTGGTCTCGGTGACCTTCGCCTTCTATGCCCCCAAGGCCCAGTCGGTGGCGGTGGTGGGCTCCTTCAACGACTGGGACCCGAAGCGGGGGTCCATGACCCGCGGCAGGGACGGGAATTGGACGCTGCAGGTGAAGCTGCCGACCGGGCGGTACGAATACCTCTTTCTGGTGGACGGGAGCCGGTACGAGGCCGATCCCGATGCCATAGAACTGATCCCCGACGGCCTGGGCCACCAGAACGCCGTGCTGAGGCTCTGACATGCGCACGATCGCACTGCTCGCCATCTTGGTCATGCTCTCCCCCGCGCCGGCGGCGGCCGCCGAGCCGGAGGCCGCCTCCGCGCTCTCCCGCCTGACGGCGGCGGCCGAGCGGTCGCAGCTGGGCGAAACCTCCCTGATGCCCGTTCTGGCCGGCCTCGACCAGCTCCAGCAGGAGGGGCTCCCCACGGGACGGTACGTAGACCGCATGGTGGAGTGCCTCTCCAAGGGAGCTCCCGCGGACCGGGTCAAGACGAGGGCGTCGGCGCTGCTGGAAGAGACCCGGACCGCCCGGGTTCTGGTGGACGGCCTCAAGGCCCAGGGGCTGAAGGGGGACGAGGGGTCGGAGGGCCGAAGCCCGGTGGAGGAGTTGGCGGGGGCGCTGGAGGCGGGCCCTCTCACGCCCGAGGACCTGGCCGAGCTGGCCGGTGAGCTGAAGACCGACCGCATCTCCCGCGTGCTCGCCGGCGCCCACAGCCTCGCCCGGCTGCGCGCCATCGGTCTGAGCAGCGCCGCGGCCCATGGTCTTTTGGAGGCCATGCGCGCCAAGCAGCCCGAGGAGGAGCTGCTGCGCCTGCCGTGGACCATCCTGGTGGGCCGCCGCTGCGGCATGGACGATGCCCACATCCTGAAGGCCATCGCCAAGGCCGCCGCGAAGGGCAAGGCGCCCTCGGATCTCGCGCGGGGATGGGCCAGCGACGCGGGGCTTCGAGGCCCCGGCATGGGCCACGGCTGGGGCCCCGGCGGGACCGGCCAGGGCGTCGGCCCGGGCCCCTCGGGCGGTCCCGGCGGTTCGGGGCAGCGCGGCGGTCCAGGAGGGGCGGGCGCACGGCAGGGTCCGGGCGGGTCGGGCGGCCGGCGGTGACGGGGCGGGAAGGCGCGGCGCAAGGGGAGGCACTTCTCTCCTCCCTTCCTCGCTAGATTGCTTCATCGCTCAATCGCTCAATTGCTTCATTGCTTCATCGCTCCCTCGCTCCCTCGCCCCCTCGCCCCCTCGCCGTCCTCACCGGCGCCCGGGAAACAATCCCGCCCCCGGCGCTGTTAGCACCGGAATGCGGCCTCGCGCCCGCGCCCCAGCCCGCCAGACCGGTTCCCGCCGCCGAAAACCGGCGAGAGGGTCCGCCCGGGTGCCAAGGGGCGACGGCTTCGGCTATGATGGGTGCAGAGGCCACGGACAGAGAGGATACGAAACCATGAGAGAGAAGGACGCCAGGGGCTCGTCGCACCTCCGGGAGACGGAGAACCGCGAGTGGCTGGAATCGCTGGACTACGTCTACCAATCCCAGGGGGCCGAGCGCGTGCGGGACCTGCTCTGGCACCTGCACGTGCGGGCCCACAAGTACGGCGTGAAGCCGCACTTCACGGCCAACACGCCCTACATCAACACCATCCCGCGGGAGCAGCAGCCGCCCTATCCCGGCAGCCGGGAGATCGAGCGGCGGATCAAGAGCATCATCCGCTGGAACGCCATGGCCATGGTGGTGAGGGCCAACCGGGAGGAGCACGGCATCGGCGGCCACATCTCCACCTACGCGGCCGACGCCACGCTCTACGAGGTGGGCTTCAACCACTTCTTCCGGGGCCGCGACGGGGGCCGGGAGGGCGACATGGTCTACTTCCAGGGCCACTCCTCGCCGGGCATCTACGCGAGGGCCTTCCTGGAGGGGCGCCTGAGCGAGGACGACCTGCACCGCTTCCGCCGCGAATGCCGGCCGGAGGGCGGTCTCTCCTCCTACCCGCACCCCTACCTGATGCCGAACTTCTGGCAGTTCTCGACGGTCTCCATGGGCCTGGGCCCCATCCTCTCCATCTACCAGGCCCGCTTCAACCACTACCTCGTGGACCGCGGCCTCAAGCCGGCCTCGGACGCCAAGGTCTGGGCCTTCCTGGGCGACGGCGAGATGGACGAGCCCGAGAGCCTGGGGGCCATCACGCTGGCGAGCCGCGAGAAGCTGGACAACCTCATCTGGGTGGTGAGCTGCAACCTCCAGCGGCTGGACGGGCCCGTCCGCGGCAACGGCAAGATCATCCAGGAGCTGGAGGCGGCCTTCCGGGGAGCCGGCTGGAACGTCATCAAGGTGATCTGGGGAGACGACTGGGACCCCCTCCTGGAGAAGGACGCGGAGGGCCTCCTCGTGCAGCGCATGGGCGAGGTGGTGGACGGCCAGTACCAGAAGTACGTCGTCTCCGACGGGGCCTACATCCGCAAGGACTTCTTCGGCGCCGACCCCCGCCTGCTGGAGATGGTCGGCACCTACTCCGACGAACAGCTCCGCAAGCTGAGGCGCGGCGGCCACGACCCGGAGAAGGTCTACGCCGCCTACAAGGCGGCGGTGGAGCATGGGGGCTCGCCCACCGTCATCCTGGCCAAGACCATCAAGGGCTACGGTCTGGGCGAGGCGGGCGAGGGCAAGAACATCACCCACCAGCAGAAGAAGCTGAACGACGAGGAGCTGCGCGAGTTCCGGAGCCGCTTCGGCATCCCCATCTCCGACGACCGGGTGGCCGAGGCCCCCTTCTACCGCCCGCCCGAGGAGAGCGAGGAGATCCGCTACCTCAAGGCCAGGCGGGAGGAGCTCGGGGGCTACCTGCCCCGGCGCAGCGTCACCGCGCCGCCGAACAAGACGCCGCCCGAGTCGCTCTTCGAGGAGTTCTACGCGGGCACGGGCGAGCGCGAGGTGGCCACCACCATGGCCCTGGTGCACCTCATGGCCAAGCTGCTCAAGGACCCCGACGTGGGCCGGCTCATCGTGCCGATCGTGCCCGACGAGGCCAGGACCTTCGGCATGGAGAGCCTCTTCAGGCAGATCGGGATCTACTCCCACGCGGGCCAGCTCTACGAGCCCGTGGATCGCGAGAGCCTGCTCTACTACAAGGAGGCCACGGACGGCGCCATCCTGGAGGAGGGCATCACGGAGGCGGGCGCCATGGCCTCCTTCATCGCCGCGGGCACCTCCTACGCCAGCCACGGCATCCCCATGATCCCCTTCTTCATCTACTACTCCATGTTCGGCTTCCAGCGCATCGGCGACCTCATCTGGGCCGCCGGCGACATGCTCGCGAGGGGCTTCCTGGTGGGCGGCACGGCGGGCCGCACGACGCTGGCCGGCGAGGGCCTCCAGCACCAGGACGGCAACAGCCACCTGCTCGCCTACACCGTGCCCAACCTGAAGGCCTACGACCCGGCCTTCGCTTACGAGCTCGCGGTCATCGTGCGCGACGGCATCGAGCGCATGGTCGCCAGGGGGGAGAACCTCTTCTACTACCTGACGGTCATGAACGAGTTCTACAGGATGCCGCCCATGCCGAAGGGGCCCGACGGGAGCCTGGAATCGACGAAGGCGGGCATCCTTCGGGGGCTCTACCGCTTCTCCTCCTCCCCCGCGAAGGCACCGGCCCCGAAAGCCCACCTCCTGGGCAGCGGGACCATCCTGAACGAGGCCGTGAAGGCGGCGGCCCTGCTGGAGGAGAAGTACGGCGTGGCGGCCGACGTCTGGAGCGTGACGAGCTACAAGGAGCTCTACAGGGACGCCGTGGACGCCGAGCGCTGGAACCTGCTCCACCCCGGCAAGCCCCCGCGCCGCTCTTACGTGCAGGAGATGCTGGAGGGACAGGAGGGGGTCTTCGTGGCGGCTTCGGATTACGTCAAGGCCCTGCCCGCCTCCATCGCCCGGTGGATCCGGGCGCCCTTCGCGACGCTCGGGACCGACGGCTTCGGGCGCAGCGACGGCCGCCCTGCCCTGCGGGAGTTCTTCGAGGTGGACGCCCGCGCCATCGCGCTGGCGGCCCTCTCCCTGCTGGCGCGGGAAGGGAAGGTCAAGGCGGACCTCGTGAAGAGGGCCATGAAGGAGCAGGGCCTCGACCCCGAGAAGCCCAATCCGGTCACCGTGTGAGAAGGCGAGGGATAGAGCGATGATTCAGGAAATCCGGCTGCCGGAGGTCTCGGAGAACATCCAGAAGGCCGACGTGGTCAAGGTCCTGGTGGCCGTGGGCGACGTGGTCCGCACCGACCAGGCGCTGCTCGAAGTGGAGACGGAGAAGGCCATGTTCGAGCTGCCCTCCCCTCAGGGCGGCACCGTCCGCGAGGTCCTCGTGAAGGCGGGCGACGCCATCACCGTCGGGCAGGTCCTCCTGCGCGTGGAGACGGAGGCCGCGGTGCAGACCACGCTCCAGCCTCCCGCCCCGGCGGCCGAGCCCCGCGTCCAGCCTCCCCCCGCCGGCCGGGAGCCGGAAGCGCCCCCCGCCCCGGCTCTCCCTCTACCGCCGCCCACGCCGCCATCCCCGCCGTCTCCCGAAGGCCGCGGGGAGCCTCCCGTGAGCCGCGCCGCCGCCCCAGCCGCCCCCTCGGTGCGCAGGCTGGCCCGCGAGCTGGGAGTGGACATCGCCCAGGTGAGGGGGACCGGCGAACGCGGGCGCATCTCCATGGAGGACGTCAAGAGCCACGCCAAGACGCTGCTCACCGGAGGCGGCCTCGCCCCACCCGCCGCGGCCCTGCCAGACTTCACCCGTTGGGGCGCCGTTCGCCGGGAGCCCATGAGCAAGGTCCGCAGGATCACCGCACAAGCCATGACCCAGGCCTGGCTCGCGGCACCGCGCGTGACCCAGTACGACAAGGCCGACGTCACCGACCTGGAGGCCTTCCGCAAGCGGCACGCCCCACGGGTGGAGGCGGCCGGCGGCAAGCTCACCCTGACGGCCATCCTCCTGAAGGTGGCGGCCGGCGCGCTCAGGGCCTTCCCCCAGTTCAACGCGAGCCTCGACCTCGCGCAGGAGGAGGTCGTCTTCAAGGAGTACGTCCACGTGGGCGTGGCCGTGGACACGGACCGCGGACTCCTCGTGCCCGTCGTGCGCGACGTGGAGCGGAAGGCCATCACCCGCCTCGCGTCGGAGCTGGCCGACCTGGCGGAACGGGCGCGCACCAAGAGGATCACACCCGACGAGATGGAGGGGGGCACCTTCACGATCTCCAACCTGGGAGGCATCGGGGGGACCGCCTTCTCGCCCATCGTCTACTGGCCCCAGGTGGCCATTCTGGGGGTGTCTCGATCGGAGATGCAGCCCGTCTGGCGGGAGGGCCAGTTCGTGCCGAGGCTCATCCTGCCCCTCTCGCTCTCCTACGATCACCGGCTCATCGACGGGGCCGACGCGGCGCGCTTCCTGCGCTGGATCTGCGAGGCGCTCGAAGAACCCCTTATACTGGCCCTGGAGGGGTGAGGGGGCACGGCTCGGCCTCACCCGCCAACGTGAAGGGGGACAAACGATGATCCGGAATCTGAAGGACCTCCCCGTGGAGCTTCGGCGAAACATCCGGGGCGGCAAGGGGGAGGCGGCTCAGCAGGAGTACCTGGCGGCGGGCGAGATGGGGGGAATCCTGGGGGCGAGCCGCATCACCCTTCAGCCGGGGGCCAGCATCGGCCAGCACCTCCACCCCGACACGGAGGAGTTCTACCTGGTCCTTCAAGGCCGGGGCACCGGCTACCTGGATGGGGACCCCTTTCCCGTGGGTCCGGGCGACGGCTTCCTCCTCAAGGCCGGCCATTCCCACGGCCTGGTCAACGACTCCCCTGAGAAGCTGGTCTTCTTCGCCTTCCTGACGGGCCCGTCCGCCCCGTAGCCCTCCGCGGAGAAGCCGGAAGGCGAGATCCGCCGAACGCTAGACGGCTCCGCCGCCGGACGGGGGCCTTCGCCGCACGGGCGCCTCACCCGGGGCGCCTATCTCCCCAAATTCCGCGATTGAAATACGGGTGGCTTCGGCCAGGTCTCGGACACACGGGGGAAAGGCATTGTCTCTTGGACGGGGAGGGCCATTCCCTCCCCGCCCCACGGGCAAAGCCCGTTGGGGCCCCACCCCACCCTTGGGGCTTCCTCGCCCGGCCTGGGCCGGGTTCGGAGGTCACCCAAATCCCTTCGCGGGTGAAGACCGTCTTTCACGGGAACTACCCTCCATCTGCCTTTCGGAGCCACTCCCATGTCCAATCGCGGGATTTGGGATCTCGAATAGATGCTCAGGCTGCTGGCGGCGCTCGTGGTCTCCCTCCCGAGGGCATCACGGGCCACCACGTGCCAGTAGAGGGCGGAGGCCCCCGAGGCGGCCTTGCTCCAGGCCTTGCTCCCGGGCGTCCACGTGGCCCCGTGCAGCCAGGGCTTCTGGCCGCTCTGGCTGGTCAGGACGACGCCCGTGGAGAAGTCCGCGCTGCGGCTCGCCTCTACGCGGAAGTCCCTGCTGTGCTGTGCGTTCCACGAGAAGGTCGGGGCTCCCGACGCGGTGGTCCCGTCCGGCGGCTGGAGGCCGTCGGGCGCGGTGGGAGGGGCGATGTCGAAAGAGCCGCCCCCCAGGGCGCCCCCGCTCTTTCCTACGGCGCGCCAGTAGACCGCCGTCGGCGCCGTGGTGGCATCCTTGGCCGAGAGGAGGATCTTCTTCCACTTGGCCTGGCCCGGCCGCCAGCTGGCCTTCTTCAGCCAGGGGTGGCCCGGCTCCCGGGAGTCGGCCAGCAGGGGCGAGAAGGAGGAGGAGAGCGAGAACTCCACGCGGAAGGCCGTCTCGGATCCCGCCTGCCAGGAGAAGGGGACGGGAGGCGAATCGGCGTAGACCGTGAATCCGCCCGAGGGGTTGCTCGATGTCACCTGCACGTCGGCCTGGCTCACGTTGCCCGCCGAGTCCCTCGCCTGCACCGAGAGGATGTGGGTGCCGTCCGTGGCGGCCTGGCTGTACCAGGTGGCGGCGTAGGGGGAGGCGTTGAGGTTGGCGAAGGGGGTGCCGTCCACGAGGAAGCGAACGACCATCCCGGCGGGGAAGTCGTCCGTCACGTCGGCGGACACGGCCACGTCGCCCGAGACCGTTCCACCGGCGGGCTCGGTGATCGTCACGGCGGGCGGGTCGTCCCGCCGGAAGAGGTGGCGCGGTCCCGCGCCCAGCTGGCTCCAGGGGGCGGTGCCGTCGGGGCCGGCGGAGACGGCGTAGCAGCGGAGCTGCTCGGTTCCCGCCACGAAGCAGAGCCGCGGACCGGCCGACGTGTCGGCCAGCACCATGTCCTGGGGCGCGGCGGGCGCCGAGAGCGTGCTCACCGTGGAGCCCGAGCTGGTGTCGATCTGGTAGACCTTCTGATCCCCCGCGCTGGGCACCCACGCCGTTCCGTCCGAGGCGAGGGCCGGGGTGGAGTTGCTCCCGATGGTCAGCGCCGGCCAGAGGGCCGTCCCGTCCGCCGGGTCGTAAGCCCCGAACTGGTAGGTCGCGGTGGTGGATTCGGTCGTCGCCTCCGCCCCGGCCTCCGCGGAGGCGCCCTCCGCGGCCCCGCTCGAGGCGCTCGCCGTGAAATTTTCCCCGCTCACGTTCGACGTGGTGATCGTCACGCTGAGGGAGGAGGGGCTGAAGGCGTAGCCCGTCAGGCTGGGGGTCACCGTGTAGATGCCCACGGGCAGGGGCGACAGGGTGTAGAGGCCGCTGGACTCGGTGGTCGCGGTGACACCCGTCCCCGAGGAGAGCGTGACTCCCGCCAGGCCCGAACCGCCGCTCAGGGTGACGGTTCCCGAGATGCTGTAGCCCAACGAGGCGGTGAAATTCTTTCCGGTGACGTTGGCGCCGCTCAGGGTGACGCTGGCCGTGGCCGGCGTGAAGGCGTAGCCGGAGAGCGCCGGGGTCAGCGTGTAGGTGCCGTCGGCCAGGCCCGTGATGGTGTAGTTGCCGCTGGAGTCGGTGGTGGCCGAGGGTGGTGAGGAGGAGGAACCGCCCGCGGCCGTGACCGTGACGCCCTGCAGGGCGCCTCCGCCCGAGACCGTGATCGTGCCGGAGATCTTGTAGGTGGACGGCGGGGGCGTCGACAGCGTGGCGTTGAAGAAGACCGCGTCCTGGGACACCGCGGGGGAGGAGGCGGTCGTGTCGAGCGTCGAACTGCCCGGGGCCATCCAGCGCTTGGTGCCACCCGGATTCAGCGACCACGCGGCGCCTGCGGAGTCGATGTAATAGAGATCGTCACTCCCGTCGAGGGCGATGGGGGTGGCCAGGGGCTTGGCCAGGGGCCTCGACCAGAGGAGGGCCCCCTGCGGGCTGAAGGCCCACAGGTGCGTGTAGGAGGAGACGAAGATCGTGCCCGAGTGCGCCACGACGGCGCTCTGGAGGATGGGTTCACTGGTCTTATAGGACCATGCGATCCGGCCCTTTTCACGGACGGCGTAGAAGCTGCCGCCCACCGTGCCCAGGTAGATCGTGCCGTCGGCCGCCACCGCGGGGATGGCGCGGATGTCGGCGTGGAGGGGGAGCCGCCAGGCGAGATGGCCATCCAGCCCGTAGGCGTTCAGCTCTCCCTGGCTGGTGGAGAAGAGGAGGAGGTTCCCGTCGAGCGCCATTCCCGTGGAAGGCAGCCCGCCCGGGTTTACGGACCACAGGGAGACGCCCGAGGGGGATAGCCCGCGGATGTGGCTGTCGCCCGTGGCGAAGTAGACGGAACCGTCCCAGCCGATGGTGGGTGCGAACAGGATGGTTTCGTTCGGGTTGTAGGTCCAGATCGGGGAGAGCCCGCCGCCGGCCAGGAGAGGTACGCCCGCCAGGATACCCAGAAGGACCAGGACAAGAACCCTCGAGCCGCGAATCCGAGCCATGCTCTCCTCCCCCTCCTGCCGCCGAAAGGATCTCCGCCGCACAGGCATCTATCCGATTAGACGGGCGCGCGGCTTGTTTGTCTAGGGGACGCCGGCCCGCGGGCAAAGAACCTCGGCGGCCAGCCACCCGCTAGTTCCAGTGCTCCGGACCTCCCAGGGAGATCCCGCCGCCCGCGCCGCCCAGGAGGGCGCCCAAGGCCAGGAGGGCCCCCTGGTCGGCGAGCGGAAGGAAGGATTTCGAGACCCACGTCAACAGGAGGGCGTCGGGGCCGGCCACCCGCTGGAGAGCGACGTGCGTGACGGCCAGCAGCAGCAGGGCCAGGAGGCCCGCGAGAAACCCCAGGATCATTCCGCTGGCCACGAAGGGGCCGCGTATCCGGGCGGCCGTGGCGCCGACGAAGTGGAGGATGGCGATCTCCTCGCGGCGGGAGAGCACCATGATCCGGGTGATGGCGGCCACGGTGAAGACCGCCGCCACGCTGAGCGCGCCGAAGAGAATCCATCCCAGCAGGGAGACGAACCGCGAATAGGTCCGGATCTTCTCCACCCACTGCCAGTCGAAGAGGACCTGGCTCACGCCGGGCAGCTTGCCCGCCTCGGCCACCATCCGCCGCACCGCCGCGAGGTCGGGCGGAGCTTTGAGGCGGAGCGAGAGGGACGGGGGAAGCGGGTTCTCGCCGAGCTCCGAGGAGGCCTGCGCGAAGGCGGGGGCGAACCGCGAGAGGGTCTTGAGGGCCTCCTCGGGCGTCACCAGGCGGGCCGAGGCCACGCAGGGGACCTTCTCCAGCTTGCGCTGGATCGCCAGGATCTGGTCCTGGGGCAGAGCGTCGTCGAAGAAGACGCGCACCTCCAGGTCATCCTGCCAGCTCTGCACCAGCGCGTTCACGTTCCCCGTGAGGTAGCGGGAGAAGCCCAGCACGAAGAGGGAGAGGGTGACGATGAAGAGCGCGAAGCCGTGGAGGGCTCTGTGGCGCCACAGGGCGAGCGTCCCCTCGCTGAAGAAATAGAGAATCGTGCGCAGCCAGCTCACAAAATCTCCCCTGCACGGCCTCGGCCGCGCGTCTCGCTACCTCGTGCCGTGCTCATTCCCCGTCGTCCACGAGCTTGCCGCGTTCCAGGATGACGACCCGCCCCCCGAACTCCTGGATGAGCGCGCGGTCGTGGGTGGCCACCACCACGGTGGTTCCCGCCGCGTTCACCTCCCGAAACAGCGTGATGATCTCCCGGGCCAGGTCCGGGTCGAGGTTTCCGGTGGGCTCGTCGGCCAGCAGGATCACGGGGCGGTTGATGAGGGCCCTGGCGATGGCCACGCGCTGCTGCTCGCCCCCCGAGAGCTGCTCGGGAAAGGAGGACATCCTGCTCTGCAGGCCCACCCATCGGAGGGCCTCGAAGGCCCGCCGCTTGCGCTCCTTCACGGGAATGCCCTGGATCATGAGGACGAGGGCGACGTTCTCGAAGACGGTCCGCGTGGGGATGAGCCGGAAATCCTGAAACACCACGCCGATGCGGCGCCGGAAGTGGGGCATCTGACGTTCCGGGAGGCTGGCGAGGTTGCGGCTGTTCACGAGGATCTGCCCCGCGGAGGGCCGCTCCTCACGGATGATGAGCTTGAGCAGCGTACTCTTGCCGGCCCCGGAGGAGCCCGTCACAAAACAGAACTGCCTGGGATGGACGATGAGGTTCACGTCCTCGAGCGCGTGAGCCTCCCCCCTGTACACCTTGTCCACGTGGTAGAACCGGATCATGCGGAGCCGCCGGGCGGCCGCCGGAGGAGCGCCCTCCCGCCCCGGATGCCCGGACGCGCGAGCGCGCAAGGCGCCCAGTCCCCCACCGCCGGCGGGGGCGGGGAAACCGCCGCGACGGAGCCCCGGGCCGCCTTCGAACGCCTCCGTGGCAGGAATTCCAGAGCCGGCACCATCGTCGGCCATCTTATCCAATGGTCAGCCGGAGGGCAACTCCCGGCCCCGCCGGTCCGGCTCGCGGGTCGGTGGGGGAATGCCGGGACCCTCGCCGCGGCCGAGAGGGCTCCCTCCTTCCGCCGGCGTCCCCGCCTGAGAGCGGCGAACCAACGCCCATCGGCGATTTGGGGGATTTGGGTAATATAACCAATTTTGGCTCAATTGCCCCCACCCCGCCCGGCGGCTCGGGGGCCACCCTTTTCAAGAAAGAGCCGGGCGATTAAACTTGGCCATATTCGAAGCCGGGGGGAAGACATAGAGGAGGTGTGCCGGTGTCGGAGAAGCGCAAGGGCAGGGAACTCTATCGTAATACGGTGAGTTACTTCGGCGGCCTCGTGGTGGCGGCCACGGCGGTGCTCATCGCCTTCGCCCTGATCCTCGAGTTCGGCCTCTCCCGGCCGAGCCCCTACCTGGGGATTTTCACCTACATGGTCTTCCCGGCGTTTCTGACGCTGGGCGGTCTCATTTTCCTGTACGGGATGAGGCGCGAGAGCCTTCGCCGCAGGAAGCTGGGGCCGGAGACCGAGGCGCTTCCCTACCCGAGGCTGGACCTCAACGACCCCCGCCAGCGCAAGCGCTTCGCCTACGTCCTGGTGGGAGGGTTCGTCGGGGTCGTCCTCATGGGATTCGTCTCCTACAACGCCTTCATGTTCACCGAGTCCGTGACCTTCTGCGGGCGAATCTGCCACACCATCATGCAGCCAGAGTATACGGCGTATCTGCACTCGCCCCATGCCCGGGTCAGGTGCGTGGAGTGCCACGTGGGCTCGGGCGCCTCCTGGTATGTGAAATCCAAGATGTCGGGCGCCCGGCAGGTGATCGCCACGATCTTCCACACCTACCCCACGCCCATCCCGGTCCCCATCAAGAACCTGCGCCCCGCCCGGGAGACTTGCGAGGAGTGCCACTGGCCGAAGAAGTTCTACGGGGCCCAGCTCGTCCAGATCCCGCACTTCGGGTACGACGAGAAGAACACCGCCGAGGAGATCAGCCTGCTGGTCAAGACCGGCGGCGGAGAGGCGGCCGTCGGGACCAGGGCCGGCATCCACTGGCACATGATCCTGGACAACACGGTCACCTTCGCGGCCACCGATTCACAGCAGGAGAACATCCCCTGGGTGGAGGTCAAGCACGCCGACGGGACCAGCGAGACCTTTGTCAGCAAGGACTCCAAGCTGACACCCGCCCAGTTGGCCGCGCTGCCCCGGCATACGATGGACTGCATCGACTGCCACAACCGTCCCACGCACATCTTCCCGGCGCCGGGACCCGCGGTGGACGACGCCATGGCCGCGGGAACCATCGATTCCTCCCTCCCGTGGATCAAGAAGATCACCGTGGACGCGCTCATCCAGAACTACGCCGATCGCCCCAGCGCCCGCGAGGGCCTCAAGAAGACCATCACCGGCTTTTACGAGAAGAACTACCCGGACCTCGCCAAGACCAAGGGCTCAGACATCCGGCAGGCGGTGGACGCGGCCATCGGCATCTACGACCGAAGCGTCTTTCCGGCCATGAAGGTGAATTGGACCACCTACGCGAACAACATCGGCCACCGCAACTGGCCGGGCTGCTTCCGCTGCCACGATGGGAAACACGTCAGCACGACCACCGGCAAGCCCATCTCCCGCAGCTGCACCGTATGCCACACCATGCCCCAGCGCGGGCCGCTCGTGCCCCTGGGCCAGGTCATGCCCGCGAGCACCGAGAACTGGCACCCATGGGAGCTGAAGGGCAGGCACGCCGAGATCCTCTGCAGCCGCTGCCACGCTGCGGGCTACCGCCCACCGGAAACCTGCGCGGGCTGCCACAAGATCGACGAGAAGGCCCCCATGATCGAGATGGGCTGCGACACCTGCCACCTCAAGGCCCAGGAGGTCCTGCCCATCGTGGACTGCAAGAGCTGCCACACCTCCCTGGGCGGCCTGCACCTGAAGGGGGGCCACCCCGACGCGTCCTGCACGGACTGCCACAAGCCGCACACCTTCGTGGTCACGGGGCGAGCCACGTGCGAAACCTGCCACACGGACAAGGTGAACCACTACAAGAGCGACGGCGCCTGCATCAACTGCCATGACTTCAAGGGCGACCAGGCGCGATTAGTGAGGCCCGGGTCGGAGCGCGGCCCGTCGCTCATGGCGGCCCACAGGGGGGCGTAGGAAGGCACGGGCCACGGCCCGCCTTTTGGGGAGGCGGGCCTGCCGGCGCTCCGTCCCCGCGGGCCTCGTCTTGGCTCCGCGGGGGGATGGGGCCCGGCGAATCGATTCACCTGGGAGAGAGGGGACGGCGGTCCGCCTCGCGCATCCTCCACCCCTCTCCAGCACGCGAAAAACGGGGGGGATCTGGTTGCCGCCTTCATCGGCGGATCCTTCGGGTTTCCGCCGCCGGAGGCCCTGAGGCCCTGCAGGGGCCGCGGAGGAGGAGCCGTGACCGCGTTGGACAAGGACAAGAGCCATCTCTACCGTCTGGCGCTGCTGTTCGCGGCGGGCTTTTTGGCCTTCCTGGTCCTTCGGGCCGTCATGGTGCCCAAGGGCTTCGGGCGCTATGGCCATTTCCGCGCGGGCGCCCTGACCGACATCAGGAGCCTTCCCGTCTCCTACGCGGGGCGGGCGGCCTGCGCCGACTGCCACTCGGACATCGTGGACATGAGGAAGGGCAGCCTCCACGCGCAGATCGGCTGCGAGGCCTGCCACGGTCCCCTCGAAGCTCACGCGACCGACCCCGACACCACGAAGCCTCAACTGCCCGACGGCCGCGCCCTCTGCCTGGGATGCCACCTCGAGAACGTGGCCAAGCCCGCCTCTTTCCCGCAGGTGGACCCCAAGGAGCACGGCGACGCGGGGCCGTGCACCTCCTGCCACAACCCGCATCATCCCGAGATCTCGTGAGGAGGTGGACCATGGCCGTGGACCGCAGAATCTTCCTTCAGGAGACGGGCAAGTTCCTGATCCTGACGGGTGCCGCCTCCCTCGCCTTCGAGCACGTCCTGGCGGGGACACCGGAGGCGGCCGAAAACTACCACCTGAAGGATCACTGGTGGGCGATGGCCATCGACATCGACAAGTGCATCGGGTGCGGCGGGTGCGTTCGGGCCTGCAAGGCGGAAAATCACGTCCCCCTGGAGCCCTTCTACTTCCGCACCTGGGTGGAGCGCTACCACGTCAAGCCGGAGGACCCGGAGCACCCGGAGGTGGACTCTCCCGACGGCGGGTACGGCGGCTTCCCCGAGCGCTACAGCCAGGGGGACGGGACGAAGAATTTCTTCGTCCCCAAGCTGTGCAACCACTGCGCCCACTCCCCTTGCGTCCAGGTCTGCCCCGTGGGCGCCACCTTCGAGAGCCCCGACGGCGTGGTCCTGGTGGACAAGAGCTACTGCCTGGGCTGCCGCTACTGCGTGCAGGCCTGTCCCTACGGCTGCCGCTTCATCGACCCGCGCACGAACACGGTGGATAAGTGCACGCTCTGTTACCACCGCATCACGAAGGGCCTCACCACGGCCTGCTGCGAGGTCTGCCCCATGGGCGCGAGGCGGCTCGGGGATCTCAAGGATCCGAAGGATCCCATCCACGCCTTCCTCCGCGACCACATGATCCACGTCCTCAAACCGGAGATGGCCACGGGAGCCAAGGTCTATTACAACGACCTCGACGGGTCGGTGAGGTGAGCCATGGAAGCCATCCTGCACGGCGTTCAAGGGTACATGTACCCCAACGAGGTGGAGCTCCAGTGGAGCATCCTCATCGTCCTCTACCCCTTCATTACCGGCCTCGTGGCCGGGGCCTTCATCCTGGCCTCGCTGGAGCGGGTCTTCAAGGTGGAGGCCGTGAAGCCCACCTACAGGCTGGCCCTCCTCACCGCCCTGGCTTTTCTCATCGTGGCGCCCCTCCCCCTGCAGCTGCACCTCGGCCATCCCGAGCGGGCCTTCGAGATGTTCCTCACGCCGCACACCACCTCGGCCATGGCCATGTTCGGCTTCGTCTACCTCTGGTATCTCATGGCGGTGCTGGTGGTGGAGATCTGGCTTGAGTACCGCCGGGACATCGTGCTCGCCTGGCGCGCGAGCACGGGGGTCAAGCGGCACCTGTACGGAGTGCTGGCCCTGGGTTCGGACAACATCAGCCCGAGGGCCCTAGCCATCGACGACAAGGTGGGCAAGTTCGTGACCATCGTGGGCATCCCCTCGGCCTTCCTGCTCCACGGGTACGTGGGCTTCATCTTCGGCTCGGTGAAGGCGAACCCCTGGTGGTCCTCGCCCCTCATGCCGGTGGTCTTCCTCTTCTCGGCCATGGTGTCCGGCATCGCGCTGGTGCTCCTCATGTACGTTTTTTTCTCCTGGCTCCGCCGCACGGCGGTGGACATGCTCTGCCTGGACACGGTGGCGAAGTACCTGCTCTACGCCTTTCTGATTGACTTCTCCCTGGAGATGCTCGATCTCGTCCACCGCATCTACGAGGCCGACGAGTCCTTCCGGGCCCTCGACTTCATGGTGCACACCAAGCTGTACGTCTCGCAGATCGTCATCCAGATCTACATCGGCACGCTGGTTCCGCTCGCTCTGCTGGGGCTGGCGCAGCTCGTGAAATTAGGGGAAAGGGCCCGAAGGGCGATCTACACCATCGCCGCGGGCCTTACCCTCGTGGGCATCTTCGCCATGCGCTGGAACGTGGTGATCGGCGGGCAGCTCTTCTCTAAGAGCTTCCTGGGCTACACGACCTACAAGATGGGATTCGCCACTCGGGAGGGACTGCTGCCGGCCATCGTCCTGATGATCCTCCCCTTCATCCTGCTGTGGGGGCTGCTCAAGCTGCTTCCCCCCTGGGAGAAGGAAGGCGCCGCGGAGGCGAAGCCTCTCGCCTGAGCCAGCGGCCCCGGATCGGAAGAGGGGACATGAGGACCCGCGTGAGCTAAAATCTCGGTGGAGGTCCGTCATGTTCATAGATCAGATTCTGGCTAGAGAAATCCTGGACTCCCGTGGAAACCCGACGGTGGAGGTCGAAGTGGTGCTGGAGGACGGCGCAGCCGCGCGCGCTTCCGTGCCCTCCGGTGCCTCCACCGGCGAAGCCGAGGCCGTGGAGCTCAGGGATGGGGACAAGAGCCGCTACCAGGGCAAGGGGGTCCTGAAGGCGGTGGAGCACGTGAACAAGACCCTCGCCGACGCGCTGGAGGGGGCCGACGCCCTGGACCAGCGCGGCCTCGACCTTGAGATGCTGCGGCTGGACGGCACCGACAACAAGGGCGCCCTCGGGGCCAACGCCATCCTCGGCGTGTCGGAGGCGGTGGCGCGGGCGGCGTCGGTGTCGCTCGGGATGCCTCTCTACCGGTACCTCGGCGGCACCTTTGCCCACCGGCTGCCCGTGCCCATGATGAACGTCGTGAACGGCGGGGCGCACGCCGACAACAACCTGGACGTCCAGGAGTTCATGCTCGTCCCCCTGGGGGCGCCCTCCTTCCGCGAGGCGCTCCGCTGGGGCGCGGAGACCTACCACGTTCTCAAGGGCCTGCTCAAGGCCAAGGGGCTCTCCACCGGCATCGGCGACGAGGGTGGCTTCGCCCCCAACCTGGAGAACGAGGAGGAGGTCCTGGCCATCCTCGTTCAGGCCATCGAGAAGGCGGGGTACAAGCCGGGCCGTGAGATCGCCCTGGGTATCGACGCGGCGGCCAGCAACGCCTGGGACTCCGAGAAGAAGGCCTACCGGGTAGGCGGCCTCAAGAGCGCCGAGGAGCTCGTCGCCCTCTACTCGGGCTGGGTGGCGCGCTATCCCCTGCTCTCCATCGAGGACGGGGTGGGCGAGCACGACACCGCGGGATGGCAGGCCCTGACGAGGGCCCTGGGCCGGAAGGCGCAGCTCGTGGCGGACGACTACGTGGTCACCAACCCCGTGCTCATCCGGAAGGCCGTCGAGGACGGCATCGCCAACGCCATCCTGATCAAGCCCAACCAGATCGGCACCGTCACCGAGACCCTCGAGGCCGTGGAGCTCACCAAGCGTTCCGGCTACGGCGTCGTCATCAGCCACCGCTCGGGGGAGACGGACGACAGCTTCATCGCCGACCTGGCCGTGGCCGTGAACGCCGACTTCATCAAGACCGGCGCACCCTGCCGGATGGACCGGCTCTCCAAATACAACCAGCTCCTGCGGATCGAAGAGGAGCTCGACGGGGCTGCCCGCTTCGCGGGAGAGGAGGTGCGGCGACGCCTGAACGGGTGAAACCCGGCCGCGCCCAGCTCGCCTGGGCGCTGGTGGTCCTTGTCTGGCTTCCCATGGCGGCCCTCCTGATCTGGGGCCCGGGGGGAGTGTTGGCTCTCATGGCGCTTCGCAGGCAGGTCCAGTCCCTCCAGACGGAGATCCAGACCCTCCAGCAGGAAAACGGGCAGCTGAAGGAGGAGATCCGAAAGCTCAAGACCGATCCGGACACCTACGAGAAACTGGCCCGAGAGCTCTTCTTCCTGAAGAAGCCCGGCGAACAGATCCTCTACCTTCCGCCCGC
This sequence comes from Acidobacteriota bacterium, assembly GCA_021778515.1. Lineage (GTDB taxonomy): Bacteria > Acidobacteriota > UBA4820 > UBA4820 > DSQY01 > DTPS01. Next base: position 10,284 of record JAJYCJ010000034.1, on the reverse strand, counting down.
GGACCCTTCGCCGGGCCGATCGCCCCGTGCCGGTGCCGCGGGGACGGCCCCCGCCGCCGAACCCCACCCCTCCCCTCCGGCCGCCGGGCGGCAGCCGAGCCCGTGACCGGGCGCCGCCTCTGCCGGTCCATCCTGAATGTCCTCTTTCCCTACGGCTCCTGTTCCCTCTGCGGCGCTGACAGCGCGGGAGGCCCCGTCCCCGGGCTCTGCCGGGCGTGCTGGCGGGAGAGGGAGCGGATGCCGCCGCTCGCGTGCCCGATCTGCGGCCTTCCCCTCCCGCCCGTGGAGGGGCAGGAGATTCACGTCTGTGGGGCCTGCCTGAGCGATCCCCCGCCTTACGAATCCCACGCCAGCGCCTTCACCTACCGGGGCCCCGTCCGATCCCTGCTCCTGCTCTACAAGGAGCGGCGCCGATACCCCCTCGCCCCGCTGCTGGCGAGGGCCCTGGTGAGGGCTGTGGCCCGGCGCTGGCCCCAGGAGGAATGGGACTTGGTGGTGGGGGTGCCCAGTCCCCTGCGGAGGGTCATGGTGCGGGGCTTCGAGCCCGCGGGGCTCCTGGCCGCCCACGCGGCGCGGCGCATGGGGCTGCCCCACCGGCGGTTCCTGCGGCTCAGGAGGGCTCCGCGCACCCAGAAGGGGCTCTCGGCCGCGGCGCGGCAGAGGAACCTGTCGGGCGCCTTCGTCGCAGATCCCAGGGTGCGGGGGCTCAGGATCCTCCTCGTGGACGACATCCGCACCACGGGCGCGACGCTGAGGGAGGCCTCGCGCTCCCTCCGCCGGGCCGGGGCCCGGGTGCACTGCGCCACGGTGGCCACGACCCTTCCGCGGCGGCTCGATTTGATGGAGGGCGAGCCCGGAGAGGAGCCGGCCCGGGACCACATCCCGGAGGGTCCCCGGCCCACTACCTCTTCAGCAGGGCCCGGCTTCGGGCCAGGACGTTGTCCGCCGTGAAGCCCAGCTTCTCCATGACGAGGGAGCCCGGAGCCGAGGCCCCAAACCGGTCCAGGCCGATCACGTCTCCCTCGATTCCCACGTAGTCGCGCCAGCCGCGGGGACTGCCGGCCTCCACCGCGAGCTTGGGAACGCCGGGCGGCAGGACGGCCCTGCGGTACTCCTCGGGCTGAGCGTCGAACAGCTCCCAGGAGGGCATGGAGACGGCCCGGGCCCGGACGCCCTCCGCCTGCAGCCGCTGCTTCGCTTCGAGGATCAGGTGCACCTCCGAGCCGGAGGCCACCAGGACGATCTCCGGCTCGCCGCCGGGGGCCTCCTCCAGGACGTAGGCCCCGTGAGAGAATCCCTGGCCCACCGGATAGACGTCGGGGTCGAGGATGGGCAGGTTCTGGCGCGAGAGGGCCATCAGGACCGGGCCCTTCCAGGTCAGGGCCGTGCGCCAGGCGGCGGCGGTCTCGTTCGCGTCGGCCGGCCGCAGGACGAGGAGGCCCGGGATCAGCCGCAGGCTGGTGAGCTGCTCGACGGGCTCGTGGGTGGGTCCGTCCTCGCCCACCGAGATGCTGTCGTGCGTGAAGATGTAGATCACGTGGACCTGCATGAGCGCGGAGAGGCGGATGGAGGGCCGGGCGTAGTCGCTGAAGATGAGGAAGGAGGCGCCGTAGGGGATGACCCCTCCGTGCAGGGCCATGCCGTTCAGGGCGGCGGCCATGGCGTTCTCGCGCACGCCGAAGTGGAGATTCCGTCCGGCCCGATCGCCGGGGGAGAAGGCGGTGCTCTCAGCAAGGACCGTCTTGGTGGAGGGGGCCAGGTCGGCGGAGCCTCCCATGAGGGTTGGGACGCGTTTGGCCAGGGCGTTCAGCACCTTGCCCGAGGCGTTGCGCGTGGCCACGGCGCCGTCCTTGGGCCTGAAGACCGGCACGTCCATCTCCCACCGCTCGGGAAGCTGGCCCGCCACCGCCTCCTCGAACTGCGCCGCCAGGTCCGGGTGAGCCTTTCGGTAACCCCGCAGGAGCGAGCTCCACTCGCTCTCAAGCCTGGCGCCCCGGACGCGGGCCAACCGAAGGTGGGCCTCCGCCTCCTCGGGCACGTGGAAGGGCTCGTCCGGCGGCCAGCCGAAGGCGGCGCGGGTGGCCTTCGCCGCCTCGGGGCCCAGCGGCTCGCCGTGGGCCGAGGCGCTGTCCTGCTTGGGGCTGCCGAAGCCGATGTGGGTGTGGACGAGGATGAGGGAGGGGCGGGAGGTCTCGGCGCGCGCCGCCGTGACGGCCGCCCCGATGGCCTCCAGGTCGTTGCCGTCCTCGACGCGCTGTATGTGCCAGCCGTAGGCGAGGAACCTGGCACCCACGTCCTCCGTGAAGGCCAGCTCGGTGCTGCCCTCGATGGAGATGTGGTTGTTGTCGTAGAGGTAGACGAGCTTACCCAGCCCCAGGTGGCCCGCCAGGGAGGCCGCCTCCGAGGAGATGCCCTCCATGAGGTCGCCGTCCGAGACGATGGCGTAGGTGTGGTGATCCACCACGTCGAAGCCGGGCCGGTCGAACCGGGCGGCCAGGTGCGCCTCGGCGATGGCCATGCCCACGCCCGTGGCGAAGCCCTGTCCCAGGGGCCCCGTGGTGGTCTCCACGCCGGGCGTATGCCCGTGTTCGGGATGGCCAGGCGTCTTGGATCCCCACTGGCGAAAGCGCTTCAGCTCCTCCAGCGGGAGGTCGTAGCCGGTCAGGTGGAGCAGGGCGTAGAGGAGAGCCGAACCGTGGCCGGCCGAGAGGATGAATCGGTCGCGGTTGAACCAGGCCGGGTCGGCGGGGTTGTGCCGGAGGAAGCGGTTCCAGAGGACGTAGGCCATGGGCGCGGCGCCCAGGGGAAGCCCCGGATGGCCGGACTTGGCCTGCTCCACCTCGTCCACTGCGAGGCAACGGATGGTGTTCACGCACAACTGGTCGAGGCGCTGCATGATCGCTTCCTCCTGCGAGCCCGGCGGGGCGTCCCCGTCAGGCGATCCAGACGGACTTGACGTTCACGAACTCCCGGATGCCGAAGGCGGAGAGCTCCCGGCCGTATCCGGAGCGCTTCACCCCCCCGAAGGGCAGGCGGGGGTCGGACTTCACGATGCCGTTTACGAAGACCGCTCCGGCCTCCACCTCCGCGGCCAGCGCCGCACCCCTTTCGGGGTCTGCGGTCCAGAGGCACGCTCCGAGGCCGAAGGGCGAGGCGTTGGCCAGGACGATGGCGTGCTCAGCATCCTGGGCCCTGACCACCGCGGCCACGGGCCCGAAGGTCTCCTCCTCGAAGGCGGCCATGCCCGGCTCCACCCCGGTCAATACGGTGGGCGGGTAGAAGTAGCCCCGCCCCTCCATCGGGCGCCCGCCGAGGGCGAGGTGCGCCCCCGCCGCCACGGTGCGGTCCACCTGGCTTTGGAGGTCCTTCCGCAGGTCGGCCCGGGCCAGGGGCCCCACGTCCGTTGTCCGGTCCATGGGATCGCCCACCTTCAGCGCCGCCATGGCCGCCACGAGGGCCGTCTCGAAGCGCTCGGCCACGGGCTCCTCGACGATGAACCGCTTGGCGGCGATGCAGCTCTGGCCGTTGTTGATGGTCCGGGCGGTGGCCGCCGAACGGGCCGCGGCCTCCACGTCCGCGTCCCGAAGGACGATGAAGGGGTCGGAGCCCCCCAGCTCCAGCACGGTCTTCTTCAGGGCCGCGCCCGCCTGGGAGGCCACGGCCACGCCCGCGGGATCGCTGCCGGTCAGGGTCACGGCGCGCACCGCCGGGTGGCGGATGATTCCCTCGACGACCCTGGAGCCCACCAGCAGGGTCTGGAAGGTCCCCATGGGGAAGCCGGCGGTGCGAAAGACCTCCTCGATGGCGAGCGCGCACCCCGGAACGTTGGAGGCGTGCTTGAGGAGGCCCACGTTGCCGGCCATCAGCGCGGGGGCGGCGAAGCGGAAGACCTGCCAGAAGGGGAAGTTCCAGGGCATCACGGCGAGCACGGGCCCCAGGGGATCGAAGCGCACGAGGCTCCGGGCGGCATCCGTCTCGATGGGCTCCGGGGCCAGAAAACGCTCGGCGTTCCCGGCGTAGAAGTCGCAGACCCACGCGCACTTGTCCACCTCGGCTTCGGCGGCGGTGATGGTCTTGCCCATCTCCTGCGTCATGAGCGCCGCGTAGCCGCTCTTCCCGTCCCTCAGCCTCTGGGCGGCGCCCTTCATGAGGGAGGCGCGCTCCGAGAAGGAGGTGCGGCGCCAGAAGTCGAAGGTCCCCGCGGCGAGGTCCAGCTTCTCGTCCACCTGCGCCAGGCTGTGGTCGGGAAGGTCCCGAATGGGTTCTTCTGTGGCTGGATTGACGGCTCTCATCGGTCACCTCGCAAAGAAACGTGGCGTACGACGGTGACAACTCCTCCAGGCTTGCATCGGCGCCTAGGCATGGCTGGAGTGCCATTCTACCCGCTCGCCCGAGGGCGCCGCAACTGGAAGATCGCCGAGGACCGCCCCCGATTCGGCCCTGTCATCTCTCATCCACCATCTCTTCTCCCCGAATTCGGCGATTGAAATGCTCTGCCTTCGATGGTGGGGAGGGTTCACGGCGGAAAGGAAGCGTCCCCAGGCGGGGAGGGCCAAGGGCTTCTCTCTCCGATTCGCAGGCCGAGCCTGCCGAATCGTCGCGTTGCCCGCCGGGGCCCCACCCTACCTCTGGGGCTTCCTCCCCCGGATCAAGTCCGGGGTCGGAGGCTACCCAAATCCCTTGTGGGTGAAGACCGGCTTGGGCACAAACGACTTCCCATCGGCCTTTCGGAGCCACTCCCATGTCCAATCGCGGGATTTGGGTCTCTTGCGTGCCGGGAAGGCCGGCTTCTGCTACACTGCCAAGTCCTGGGGGCATGATGCGGGAAACGGATCGGTTGGGGGCCGTGGAGGCTATCCTCTTCGTCGCTTCGGTTCCAGTCACGGTGCAGGACGTGGTGAGCGCCCTCGAGGGAGAGGTCACCCCCCCCGAGGCGCTGAGCCTGCTGAAGGCGCTGCAGGACGGCTACGAGGAGCGGTCGGTGGGCCTCCGCGTGGAGAGGGTGGCCGAGGGATTCCGCCTGGTCACCCAGCCCGAGCACGCCCCCTTCGTGAGGAACTTCCTCAAGGTGCAGAACCTCCGGAAGCTGAGCCCGGCGGCCGTGGAGAGCCTCGCCATCGTGGCCTACAAGCAGCCCATCACGGCCGCGGAGGTGGGCGCCATCCGGGGTACGGAGTGCGGGCCCGTCCTGAAGGGGCTCCTGGAGAAGAAGCTGATCCGCATCGCGGGCCGGAAGAACGTGGTAGGCCGTCCGCTGCTCTACGCCACCACCAAGGAGTTCCTCATCCACTTCGGGCTGAACTCCCTGGAAGATCTGCCCTCCTTCCGTGAGCTGGAGGAGGTGTTCCGGGAGGGGGTCCGGCAGGAGAGCCTCTTCCGCGAGGTGGCACCCCCCGCAGGGGACCAGGCCAAACCCTTCCCCAGGGTCGTCGAGCCGCCCGATGTGCTTCAGGAGGCGGTCCCGGCGGAGCAGGAGGCCGAGGGGCCTCCAGTGGAAAAGGAGCCCGCCCATGACTGAGAAGGGATCGCGCCTACGCCTGAACCTCTTTCTGGCCCGCGCCGGCGTTGCCTCCCGGCGGGGTTCCGAGGCCCTGATCCTGGAGGGCCGCATCACGGTGAACGGGGAGGTGGTCACCGAGCTGGCCACCCTCGTCGATCCCGGGCGGGACTCCGTCAAGCTGGAGGGCAAGCGGGTTCGGCTCCAGGAGCAGGCGCGCTATTTCGCGCTCTACAAACCGAAGGAGATCGTCAGCACCCTCTCCGACGAGAAGGGGAGGCCCTGTCTGACGGCCTTCCTGCCCAGAGGCGTGCAAGGGCTCTTCCCCGTGGGGCGGTTGGACTACCACAGCGAGGGCCTGCTGCTGCTTACGACCGACGGGGAACTGGCCAACCGGCTGCTCCATCCGAGGTACAAGGTGCTCAAGACTTACCAGGTCAAGGTCAAGGGGGATCCGGCCGCGGATGCGCTCGACAGGCTGCGCCACGGGATCGTGCTGGAGGGGAGGAGGACCCTGCCGGTGACCATCCGGCGGATTCCCTCGCGCGAGACCCGCCACACGTGGCTTCAGATCGAGATGACGGAGGGGCGCAAGAACCAGCTGCGCGAGATGTTCTTCCGCATCGACCACCCGGTGATCAAGCTCAAGCGCGTGGCCATGGGCCCCGTCCGCCTGGGCAAGATGAAGCCTGGCGAGGTCCGTCCCCTCCTGCCCGAGGAGGTGGACGCGCTGAAGGCCCACGCCCATCTGGCGGCGGAGAAGGAGAAAGCTCCCAAAAGGAGATGATGGACATGCAGGTACCCGTTCCGCACAACATCCGGAAGATCAATCCGTACGTTCCCGGCAAGCCGACCCAGGAGGTGGAGCGCGAGCTGGGCATCTCGAGCAGCATCAAGATGGCCTCCAATGAGAACCCGCTGGGTCCCTCGCCGAAGGCCGTGGAGGCCGTTCGGAACTTGCTCGGCGAGCTCCACATCTATCCAGAGGGCAGCGGCTTCTACCTCTGCCAGGCCCTCGGCCGGCACTACGGAGTCCCCACGCAGCAGGTCATCCTGGGCAACGGCTCGGTGGAGATCGTGGAGATGTCCGCCCGGGCCTACCTGAACCGGCAGGCGAACGCCGTCTTCAGCTTCGGCTCCTTCGCCCTCTACCCCATCGCCTGCCAGATCATGGACGCTCCCATCAAGGCGGTGCCCATGAGGGAGCGCAACCACGATCTCGATGCGCTCCTGGATGCGGTGGACGAGAATACCCGCCTGGTCATCCTGGATAACCCCATCAACCCCACGGGCCGTCACACCTCCTTCGCGGACCTTCAGGCCTTTCTCGAACGGATCCCGGGCCACGTCCTCGTGATCGTGGACGAGGCCTACAAGGAGTATGCCGACGCCCCCGACTACGCCACCGTCCAGCCCCTCCTGGACCGCTTCCCCAACCTGATGGTCCTGGGGACCTTCAGCAAGGCCTACGGCCTGGCCGGGCTGCGCGTGGGCTACGGCTTCGCCCACCCCGAGGTGATCGCGACGCTCCACAAGGTCCGCTCGCCCTTCAACACCAGCTCGGTGGCCCAGGTGGCGGCCCTGGCGGCCCTGCAGGACCAGGAATTCGTGACCAAGGGGGTGGCGCTCAACGCCGCGGAGAGGCCCTACCTCACGCGGGGCTGCCAGGACGCGGGGATCCCCGTCGTCCCCTCGCAGGCCAACTTCGTCCTCATCGACGTGCCCATGCCCGGCGAGCAATTCTTCCAGGCCATGTTGAGGGAGGGGGTCATCATCCGGCCCATGGCGAACAACGGCTACCCCAACTCCCTGAGGGTCTCCGTCTTCCACCATTACGGCAATGAGCGTTTCCTGGAGGCCGCCAAGAAGGTCCTGGGGCGCTGATCAAAAGTGAAAAGTCAAAAGTGAAAAGTGAAAAGTAGCAGCGGGGTTGCTGTGGTGAATTCCGGGCGCCGTTGCTAGACTGGCGCCATGATCGTGATCACGACGCACACGAACGCGGATTTCGACGCCCTCGCCTCGATGGTGGGGGCGTCGCGCGGGGACGCGCTCCCCGAGGCGGGCCTCGGTCGGCCCTCCTCGGCGCTCCGCCTCGCTCCGCTCGGCGCCGCTGCTCCTCCCTGCCCTCGCGAAAGGCGCCCTTCGCCGCGGGGGAACCTGCCCGTTCCCCCGCACCCCTTCGCCGCGCCGCCACCGTGGCCTGAAGGAGGCGCGCCATGATCGTGATTACGACGCACACGAACGCGGATTTCGATGCCCTCGCCTCGATGGTGGCGGCGGCGCTGTTGTATCCGGGGGCGCGGCTCGTCTTCTCGGGTGCCGCGGAGCCGCTGGTCCGCCGTTGGCTGGAGGAGAACCGGGACCGGCTCCCCGAGATCCAGCCGCTGAAGGGGCTGGACCACGACCAGGTGGAGCGGCTGGTCTGCGTGGACGTCTCTTCTAGCGAGCGACTGGGGCCGCTGGTGGATCTGCTCCGGCGGAAACCGCCCACGCCCACGGAAGTCTTCGACCACCATCCCGGGGCCGGGGACCTGAAAGGGGAGCGCCACGTGGTGGAAGAGGCGGGGGCCTGCACCACGGTCATGGTGAAGTGCCTCCTGGAGGCCGGGATCGCCCCCACCCCCTTCGAAGCCACCCTCTTCCTGCTGGCCATTTACGAGGACACGGGCTTCCTCTCCTTTCCCACCACGCGCCCTTCGGATTTCGGGGCCGTTCTTCAATGCCTGGATTGGGGAGGCGACCTGAGGGCCGTCCAGCAGACGCTGCACCGCGGATTCACGGAGGCGCAGATGCGACTCCTGGCCGGCATGTTCGAGCACCTGGAGGCAGTGGCCGTGGGGGGAGTCACGGTGCACCTGACCACCCTGGCCCTGGACGACTACGTCCCCGACCTGTCGGTCCTCGTCCACGAGATCCTGGCCATGGAGGGGATGCAGGCCGTCTTCCTGCTGGCCTACCTGGAAAACCGGGTGCACATCATCGCGCGCTCCAGGACGCCGCACGTAAATGCCGCCCAGGTCCTCTCGGTCTTCGGCGGCGGAGGACATCCCTCCGCGGCCTCCGCCGTGATCAGGGACAAGACGCCCGCGGAGGTGAGGGCCCTGCTCCTGGATGAGCTGACCTTCGTCCATCCCGCGGGCCTCAGGGCGAGCGACATCATGACCCGGGAGTATCACCGGCTGGAGGCCACCGCGACCACGCGCGAGGCCTTTCGCGAGATGAACCGCCACCGGGTCAACGCCTTGCCGGTCCTCAGAGAGGGCAGGCTCGTGGGGGTCGTGACGCGCCAGGAGGTGGACGGGGCTCTCCAGCACGGGCTGGCGGAGAGGCCCATCTCGGACTTTCTCATCTCGCCGCCGCCCTTCTTTCCACCCGAGGTGGCGGCGGAGGAGGTGCGCCGGCTCATGCTGGAGAACAACTGGCGCATCGCCCTGTTCGGGCGCGACCTGGACCACGTGGAGGGGCTCGTCTCCCGCATGAGCCTCTTCAAATCTCTCTACCACCAGGACAAGACCCACATGGTCCATCGGTCGGGGGGCCAGCCGTCGGCCAAGGAGATCGGCCACCTCATGCGCGGCTCCTTCCCGCCCGAGGAGCTCGGAAAGCTGAGGTCCCTGGGCGCCCTGGCGGAGGCCGCGGGGACGCCCTGCCTGCTCGTGGGCGGCGCCGTGCGGGACCTCCTCCTGGGACGGCCCGTGCAGGACGTGGACTTCGTCGTCGAGGGGGACGCCGTGGAGCTGGCCGAAGCGTGGGCCCGACGGGAGGGCGGACGGATCCGGGCCCACCGGGCCTTCGGCACGGCCCTCTGGATCCGCCCCGACGGCAGCCACTGGGATTTCGCGACGGCCCGGGCCGAGTACTACGAAACGCCGGCCGCCCTGCCCACGGTGGCCCACGCGGCTCTCTATCAGGACCTCTACCGGAGGGACTTCACCATCAACACGCTCGCCCTCTACCTCACGCCGGATCGATTCGGGGAGGTCCTGGACCTCTTCGGCGGGGTCAGGGACCTGAAGGCGGGGCGCATCCGGGTGCTCCACGGCCTCTCCTTCGTGGAGGATCCCACCCGAGCCTTCCGGGCCGTCCGATTCTCCGTCCGCCTCGGCTTCACGCTGCCCACCGAGACGGAACAGCTCATCGAGGCCACGCGCAAGCAGCAGCTCTTCCGCCACCTCTCCCCCAAGCGGGTGCTCGCCGAGGTCCAGCAGATCCTCGCCGGCCCCAACGCCGTCGAGGGGCTGAAGGCCATGGAGACCTACCGGCTCCTGGAGGTCTTCTGGCCCGCCCTCAAACTCACCCCCAAGGTGCTGGAGACGCTCTACCGCGTCCAGCAGGCCCTCGGCTTCTTCGACACGCAGTTCCCGGACGAGCCCATGGACCGGCCCTGCGTCTACCTGATGGCGCTCACGGAGCGGCTGTCGAACGCGGAGCTGGCCACCTTCCGGGACCACTACCCCTTCTCGCAGCAGACCCGGGACGCGCTCGCCCGCTATCGCTCCCTCACCTGGCACGCCATCCGGGCGCTCACCTCGGAGGAGGGCTGCGGACGAGGCTGTGCCTACAAGGTCATGAAGGGGCAGCCTCTCCCCTGGGTGCTGTTCCTGCTCGCCAAGATCCAGCCTCCGTCCCGGCAGGCCCGGGTGCGAGACTTCCTGGTCAGGGACCGGTTCCTGAAGCTGGCCATCTCGGGCCACGACCTGATCCGCGCGGGCATTCCCCCCTCCCCGGCCATCGCCCGGGCTCTGGAGGAGACCCGAGCCGCCAAGGCCGACGGCCGGTTGCAGAAC
>JAJYCJ010000130.1 GCA_021778515.1 Acidobacteriota bacterium | reverse complement strand
CCCCGTCGATGGCCCCGCCGTGGGCCGTGTCCGCGTAATCCCCCGAGCCCTCCCAGGCCAGCCACTCGCCCGTGCGGTTGTCCATCACCGCCACCGCCGCGCTGTGGGCGCCGTGTCGGAGCAGGTCCGCCCTCTGCATGCCGAGGATGCCCTCCACCTCGCGCTGGAGGCCTGCGTCCAGCGTGGTCTCGATCCGGCTCGCGCCAGCCAGGGAGGGGTCGGAGAGGACCTCCTGCACGAAGTGCGGGGCGGCGAAAGCCTTGGGGGCCCGCACGAGGCGCAGCCGCTCCGCCTCGGCGCGCCGCAGGGCCGCCCCATCCAGCGCCCCCGTCTCGGCCATCCGCGCCAGCACCCAGCGCTGCCGCCTCAGCGCCCTATCCATGTGGCGGTAGGGGTCGAAGGCCGAGGGCCGCTGCGGCAGGCCCGCCAGGAAGGCGGCCTGCGCCGCCGTGAGGTTCTCCGGCGGGCACCCGAAGTAGCCGCGGCTGGCCCCCGCCACCCCGGCGTACTGGTTCCCGTAGGGGGCCAGGTTCAGGTAGAGCGCCAGGATCTCCCGCTTGGAGAGGCGGTGCTCCAGGCGCAGAGCCAGGAGCATCTCCCGGAGCTTCCCCGGCACCGTCCGCCTCCGGGCCGTGAGCCGCTTCACCACTTGCTGGGTGAGGGTGGAGCCGCCCTCCACGATCCTGAGCGCGCGCAGGTCGTCCCAGGCGGCCCGCCCCACCGCCAGCGGATCCACCCCCGGGTGGCGGAAGAAGCGCCGGTCCTCCGCCGCCAGCGTGGCCCTCACCACCATCGGCGGCAGGGCATCCGGCCCCAGCCAGCGGCTCCGCCCGCCGGCCTCCGAGAGGCTCTCGTAGAGCACCTCCCCGTGCCGGTCCACCACCCTCGTAGAGAGGTGGCGCCCCTCGTCCAGCAGATCCGGCGGCAGCGGCCCGCAGCGCACCCACGCCAGCAGCGCCAGCGCCGCGCCCACCAGCGCCCCCGCCCAGACCCACCGCCGCCGTCTCGCCAACCAGCCGCCCATGCTTCCGTCTCCGAACCGAGCTTAGCAGAAGATGAGGGGGCCTTCAGGGGTCGGGTCTTGAAATGACCTATCGATCAATCCGCTCCCACGGCAACCCGCTCACCACAGTGGTTTTCGGACCTCCCGTGGGTCCGCTTCCGGGGCCCGCATCATCGTCTGCCCTCCGCTGCCCAGAATCGGCCGGCCGAGGCAGGGGCGCCAGCCGCGCGGAACGCTCGCTGGCAAACCAACCGTCGTTGTGCGACCCGAGAATCATGGCTCTTCAGGGATCCAGGGCGTGGCGCGACACCCCCTTTCTGGATATAATCGCCAGTGGAACGCGGGGGTTGAAGGAATAGGTCACGCCGCCCCGCGGTTCCACGGGCGGAATGGGAGGAGGTAGAAAGGCGAGGACGTCCCATCGGCAAATTCCCCATCCCGGCCACTTTGCCCAAGACCACTTCCCTTGCCCATAGGGTCTGCCCGTTGCGGCCCCTCACGCCCTGCCCGGGCTCGGACGAGGCGCAGGGAAGCCCGCGCCGTCCCCCATGGCTGAAGGTCCTCGCCCCGTGAGCCCCCGCCGCGTCCACCCCTGGGTCTTCATGGTCCTCATCGCGCCGTTCGGCGTGATGGGAGGCTACCTCAGCGTGGCGGTGGGCTACCTGCTCGTCCACGCCGGGGTGTCGGTGGCGCAGGTGGCGGCCCTCGTGGCGCTCGGCCTCCTGCCCCACACGTGGAAGTTCCTCTGGGCCCCCATCGCCGACACGACGCTCAGCCGAAAGAGATGGTACCTCCTCTCCGCGATCGTCAGCGCGGCCGGCATCGCCTCTCTCGGCATCCTCCACGACCGGGTCCAGAACCTCGCCCTCTTCTCGGCCATCGTGTTGATCTCCAACGTGGCCTCCACCTTCCTGGGCATGTCTGTCGAGAGCCTCCTGGCCCTGACCACGCCCGACGAGGAGCGCGGGCGGGCGGGGGGATGGTTCCAGGCGGGGAATCTCGGCGGGACGGGAATCGGAGGAGGCGCCGGCCTGTGGGTCGCCCAGCACATGCACCCGCACTGGGTCTCCGGTGCCCTCGTCGGCGGCGTCTGCTTCCTCTGCTGCCTGGCCCTCTTCTTCGTGCCGGAGCCGCCCGCGGACTCCCGGAGCGGCGGACTCCCCAAGAGCCTCGCCCAGGTGGGGCGGAATCTCTGGAACGTCGCCCGCTCCCGCGTCGGCTTCGTGGCCCTGGTCCTCTGCTTCCTGCCCATCGGCTCGGGAGCGGCCTCCGGCCTCTGGTCCGCCGTGGCCGGGAACTGGCACGCCACGGCCGACGCGGTAGCCCTGGCCACGGGCGTGATGGCGGGCTTCGCCTCCGCCTTCGGGTGCTTCCTGGGAGGCTGGCTCTGCGACCGCATGGAGCGCAAGGCCGCCTACGCCGCCTACGGCGTCCTGGAGGCCGTCTGCGCCGTGGCCATGGCCCTGGCGCCCCGCACGGAGGCGATGTACGTAATCTTCACGATGCTCTACGCCGTCGTGACCGGCATGACCTACGCCGGCTTCACCGCCTTCGTGCTGGAGGCCATGGGACTGGGTTCGGCGGCCTCCAAGTACAACCTCTTCGCGGCGCTCTCCAACATGCCCATCTACTACATGACGAGCGTGGACGGCTGGGCCTACGGGCGGTGGGGCGCCGGCGGCATGCTCTACACGGAGGCGGCGCTGGGGATGGCCGGGCTCTTCATGTTCATCGTCGTGGTCTCCCTCCTGCCCAAGCCCAAACCCGCCCTGGCCGGGGGGCCGGACCCGCCCGACGGGGTCTTCGGCAGGCCGCGCAACCTCGACGCCGAATAGGGCGGGGCGTGCGCAACCCCCAGACGCCACATCCCCACCGCCCCCGCCTGCACCGCCTCCCTCCCGCCGCTACGGCTGGATGCGCTGGCCCGCGAGGGTGAAGGTGCCGATGACGGTCCCTCCGTCGCCGAGGGGATCGGCCGTATCCGTGGGGAAGTAGGTGACGGTGACGCTACCCGCCAGCCGGCTCCGGTCGCCCGACAGCGTCAGCGTGAAATCCAGCCGGGCGAGGTCAGCCGGGCTCGGCGGAAGGTCGAAGTCGATGGTCCTTCCGACGATCCGGCCTCGGCCCTTCGACGCCCACGCCCCCAGCTCGCTGGTGAAGTAGTAGCCGGGGCCGCCCTGGGCCGAGTCGGTCACGGACATGGTGTGGTCGGCGTGCAGCGTGATGACCTCGCGGGAGACGGACTGCCCCGTGGAGTCGGTCACGGTGACGATGTAGGCCCGACCGCGGGTCCCCTGCGCTCCAGCGGCCTGCACCTGCAAAGCCACCGCCGAGCCCGCGGCCGAGAGCAGGGCGATGATCCCGATCGTGATCCAGAGACGTGAGCGCTTCATGACTTCTCCTCTTGGTCGTGTGACTCCCGGTGCGGGCTTCGCCGGCTTGGTCGGAAGAACGGGGTCAGGTCTTTAGTGTTAGCGTCTCTGTCCACGGCCGGCCCCTATCTCCTTTTCCTTTCGGTCTTACCGTCTTGTCGCTTCTCCAGCTCCTTGGCACGGACGATGCCACTGATGGTGACGTAGTGCAAGCCGAGGTGATCCACGATCTCCCGCTGGCTGAAGCGCCCCTCGAGGTAGGCGCCGTAGACGGCCTCGTTCCTCTTTGCCCGGTCCTCGCAACGCTCCAACGGCAGGTAAGACCCCAGATCGGGCCGGTCCGGGCGGCGCTGGCGCCTCGGGTGCTCGGGGACCTCCTCCTTGTCTCCGAGCAGGCCCCTCAGGCGCGCCCCGAACCCCTCCGACCCGATCCACAAGCCGGCTCGCTCTTCCAGCTTCGGCTTCTGTCCCATACCCGCGGCCACGAAGCGCCGGTACCCTTTTCGGGCCTTGGCCCCCTCTTTCCCGAACCGCGACCGGATCCATCCAACCGTTAGCCAGGGCGGCGGCGACTCCCTCCCCGCTGTGGCGCGATAGCTGCTCCACGGCCAGTCTTCGGGAGAGGCCACCCGCATCCCGCGCGCGCGAACCGGGTTGAGCACCACGTACCGGCACACCTCCAGCAGGTGGCTCTCCTTCTCCACCACCAGCGCCTTGAAGCGCCCCTGGAAGAGGTGCCCCACCCGCCCGTGCCGCCGGTTAAAGGCCTGCGTGTACTCTCCGTTCAGCTGCCGCATCCCGCGCGAGAGGTTCGGCTCGGGCGTTTCGATCACGAGGTGGTAGTGGTTGCCCATGAGGCAGTAGGCGTGGACCACCCACCGCCAACGCCCCACCGTGCGGTCAAGGACCGCAAGGAAGCACCGCCGGTCCTGATCGTCCCGGAAGATCAGCCCCCGCTCGTTGCCCCGAGACGTCACGTGATAGACCGCGCCTGGAAACTCGATCCGTAGAGGACGGGCCATCATTCACCTCCACAGGGCCCTTCATCACTCACCCAGAGACCCCATGGCCATAGGATAGCACAAGTGATGCTAACACTAAAGACCTGACCCCTATCCTCGAGGAATCTGGCCTCGAATGACTAGAACTCGCTGTGGAGGCGAAGCCCGTACACGGTGACAGGGCCGCGTGATGTATTGGCTCCCGGGTTGGTGTACCGCTGCACCTCCACCGAAATGGCGAGATGGGGGAAGAACGCCCACGAGTAGTAGCCGTCTACCACCCGCTCGGGGGCATACGACAGGCGGCCGTCACCGAGCTCGAAGCCGAGTCCACCCGCAGCAAGATAGGCCCGGTGATCTCCGCTCAGTCCGTTCACGGCGCAGCCGATTCCTGCGTGGTCCGCGGGCCGCCCCCACCGGGTCCCATCAACGGAAAGCCCCGCCGAGAACGTCCGGTCCACCTCCGTGAAGGCCCAAGTCTCCGTCTTCCCGTTATTCCAGCCGACCCTCATGAAGAGACCGGCGTGGTCGCTGATGGCCTGTTCAATGTTGAGCCCGAGCCCCCACTTCGTGCGCCCAGCCTCCTGGGTGGCGGTGACGTCGGGAGCGGTGGGGTCGCGAAGGAGCGCGCTGCGGTAACTGCCCATGCGGGCGTGGTTATCGTAGACCAGAAAACGGATGGCCCCATCGCGCCCGGCCAGCCGTTGCCGGTGCTTCAGTTCGATGGCGTCACCGTGGGAGTGGGAAATCCTGTGGTCCAGACTCATGCCATTGGCTTCGGCAGGCTCCATGAAGCTCCCGAGGCGCACGGCCCACTGGTCCCAAGCCAATTCGAGTACGAGGCCCCAGGTATACCCGCGGGTATCGGCCGGATAATCCCACGCGGTATTGGCCCAGAGGCTCCAGTTATTGAACTGAGTCCTGGGATCGCCGGCATACCGGTTCCCGTCGAAGAAGTCGGTCACCGAGAACTTGCCGGCGGTGAGCACGAGCCGGCGCGACGGAATAAATCCGGCGATCTGGTTCTGATCGTCCTCCACGCTCTCCATCCGCCCTCCCAAGGACCAGCGTTGCCGAAGGTAGGCCCTTGCGATATAGCCTTTGAGGGCTGCGGAGGAGACGCGGTAGGTCTCGCCGTTGGGTGGGGAAAGGAGGCCGTAAACGCCGCTCAAGCCGCTGCCGGCCGTAGCTTCCACATCAAGGTACCCCTCGGCCCCTTTCCAAAGGCGGTGGCCCGCGAAGAGGGTGGTTGAAAAGGAACCGCGGATCTCTTTACGGCTCTGGAAGCTGTTGGCCCCTTCGTAGGGCGATGGAAACGCCCCGTGGCCCAGGAGATTGTAGGTGAGCTGCCAGTGCAGAGAGCCTTCTGCCTGGGCATCGTAGGGACTATTCGAGACAGCCTCAGACGGTGGGAGAACACTCTGTGCCCTCAGAAAAGCGGGCACCAGCAGCAACCCTGCCACGACGAGCCACCAGGTGAAGAATGGGGTCAGGTCTTTAGTGTTAGTGTCTCTGTTCACGGCCGGCCCCTATCTCCTTTTGCTTGCGGTCTTACCGTCTTGTCGCTTCTCCAACTCCTTGGAACGGACGATGCCACTGATCGTGACGTAGTGCAAGCCGAGGTGATCCGCGATCTCCCGCTGGCTGAAGCGCCCCTCGATGTAGGCGCCGTAGACGGCCTCGTTCCTCTTTGCCCGGTCCTCGCAAAGCTCCAGCGGCAGGTAAGACCCCAGATCGGGCCGGTCCGGGCGGCGCTGGCGCCTCGGGTGCTCGCGGACCTCCTCCTTGTCCCCGAGCAGGCCCCTCAGGCGCGCCCCGAACCCCTCCGACCCGATCCACAAGCCGGCGCGTTCTTCCAGCTTCGGCTTCTGTCCCATGCCCGCTGCCACGAAGCGCCGGTACCCTTTTCGGGCCTTGGCCCCCTCTTTCCCGAACCGCGACCGGATCCATCCAACCGTTAGCCAGGGCGGCGGCGCCTCCCGCCCCGCTGTGGCGCGATAGCTGCTCCACGGCCAGTCTTCGGGAGAGGCCACCCGCATCCCGCGCGCGCGAACCGGGTTGAGCACCACGTACCGGCACACCTCCAGCAGGTGGCTCTCCTTCTCCACC
>JAJYCJ010000033.1 GCA_021778515.1 Acidobacteriota bacterium | reverse complement strand
GTCGCTCATGGTCCCCCCGGTCAGGCGGCGGCCGCCGAGTCCCCTCCCGCGAGATCCAGCCGCGCCCCTGTGCAGACTTCATCCGCAGTATACGGCCCGCCGGGACCGGGGACAAACGGGCGAGACATGCCTGTCCAAAATAGCCCGTCCTACCGGCTCCGAACCACGGCTGGGCCTGGGCCGCGCCTTTGGCGCGGCGCTGGGGACCTTCGCCGGGCGTGTTTGCGCAAGCGTGGCCGCGCTCCGTCCGCAGGCCCCCGGCCGCCCATCGGCGCCGGGACGCGCCTTCCTCCGCTTCGCTCCGGAAGGCAGGCCGCTCAAATGCGAACCGACGTTGTTTTGGACGGCCACGCGGGCGAAACAGAAAGCGGAACTCGGAGAGCGGGAGAGCGAAAGAAGTCCACCACCAAGACACCAAGGCACGAGGAATCTGAGGGGGGAGATTCACCGCGGCGTGATGGATGACTCTCGGACGGCACATCGGCCTTTGGAGAGGCCTCCTGCCGGGGGCCGTGGCCACCGTGGGAGCGACCTCAAGGTCGCGATCCTTCCAAGTCTGCCGCCCACCCGCGGCGGCCGATGCTGCCATCGGCCGAACGGCCGCCATGAATGGCGGCCGCCACAGAGGCCGACCTTCACCCTGCGCTCCGCACTCTGCAAACCGGCCTCTCCCACCCGCCCTTGACGGACGGCGCTCCGGCGCCGCACATTCATTCAAAACCCGGAACGACGAGTCTGTCCGGGAGGGGAGGGGAGCGGATGAATCTCTTTCTGCCCGTGGCCGGGATGAGCGTCAACGTGCTCCTCCTTCTGGGCCTGGGCGCGCTGGTGGGATTCCTGTCGGGGCTCCTGGGGGTGGGAGGCGGCTTCCTCCTCACGCCCATGCTCATCATGATGGGCGTCAGCCCCGTGGTCTCGGCCGCCTCCGGCACCAACGCCATCGTGGGGGCCTCGGCGTCGGGAAGCCTGGCCCACCTGAGGGCCGGGAACGTGGACGTCAAGATGGGCCTGCTGATGCTGGCGGGAGGGGTTCTGGGCGGAGGGGCGGGCACGGCCCTGGTGCGCTCCCTGCGGAGCAGCGGCAACGCCGACGTGGTCATCGTCTTCGCCTACGTGGTGCTGCTCGCGGTGATGGGCGCGGTCATGTTCGTGGAGGGGCTCACGAGCCAGGTCAAGGGCGAGTACGAGACGCCGCGGGAGTCGGCGGCCTACCGCTGGCTCCGGCGGCTGCCCTTCAGGCTCAGGTTCCCCGCCTCCGGGGTCGAGACCTCGGCCCTCGCCCCGCTTCTGCTTGGCGCGCTGGTGGGCGTCCTCGCCGCCCTCATGGGGGTGGGCGGCGGCTTCTTCCTCATCCCCGCCATGACCTACTTCCTGGCCATGCCCATGCGGATCGTGGTGGGGACGAGCCTCTTCCAGATGCTCTTCACCTCGGCCTCGGTCACCCTCATGCAGGCCGTGATGAACCGGAGCGTGGACGCCTTCCTCGCCCTGGGCCTGCTGGTGGGATCGGCCCTGGGCGCCCAGCTCGGCGCCCGGCTGGCGAAGCGGCTGCGCGGGGATCAGCTCAAGATCGTCCTGGCGCTGCTCGTCCTGGCCCTCTCGCTCAAGATGTTCAACGACCTGCTCGTGATGCCGCCGCACTTCCTGGCGGGACCCGTGGCGCCCTGATGCGCGCGCCGGCTCTCCTGCCCCTCCTGCTGTGTCCTCTTCTCTCCGCGGCCACGCCTCCGCCAGCCGTGACCGTCAGGGCCTATCCGCCGGAGATCCGCATGAGCGCCGGCTACCACGGGGCCTCCCTGGCCGTTCGGGGCCGCGTCCCGCCGGGCTGCCAGGTGGCGGTGGTCCTCTCCTCGCCCCTCGCCGGGGAGGCGTGGCCGCGCCGCTCCAAACACGGCCCCTTCTGGATCACCACCGGCGCCGTCCGCTTCGAGGGTGTCCCCTGGCTCTACCAGATCCGCACCAGCGAGCCCCTGGCCGAGCTTCTCCCGCCCTCCCGCCAGGCGGCCCTCGGCCTGGGCGCGCCCGGGCTCAAGGCCACGGTGGGCGTGAGGGGCACGCCCAACCGGGAGCTCTACATCGAGGAGCTGATCCGGGCCAGGAGCGCGGCCGGCTTCTACGATCTGGTGGGCGGGGGCGCATCGCTCGACCCGACGGGCGAGTTCCGCGCCCTCTTCGCCTTCCCGGCCTCGGCCCCGCCGGGAAGCTATGAGCTGAAAGCCCTGGCCCTAAAGGACGGCCGGCCCGCCGGAGAGGCGGCCCTGACCATCCGCCTCCGCAAGGTGGGGGCGGAGGCCTGGATCAGCGACCTCGCCGCCCGCCACGCGTGGCTCTACGGCCTCCTCTCCGTTCTCGTGGCCGTCCTGGCTGGCCTCGCGGCGGGCTGGCTCTTCCGCGCGCCGGGGACCCGCAAGGCGACAGGGTAGCCCTCCGATTCGAACGGAAAGGCAAAGGTGATACCATCACGGGAGAGCGGGCCAGCCTGGGCCGCCGGGGAGTCGCCGGGCAGGCACCTGGCGCGATGGGCCCCGCCTTCCCGATGAAACGGAGCATGAGGATGGGGAATCGAAGCGCACTGGTTCGCGAGATAGGCCCGTGGCGAGGTGTCCTCCTGATCGCCCTGCTGCTGGCCCTGGTGGCGACGGGGAGCACAGCGGCGAAGGAGAGGCCCATCACGGTGTTCGCCGCGGCGAGCACGACGGACGTGCTCCAGCGCCTGGGCGCGCAGTTCGCGCGGGACGGCGGCGCGCCCGTGCGCTTCAGCTTCGCCTCCTCGTCGCTGCTGGCCCGCCAGATCGAGGAGGGGGCGCCGGCGGACCTCTTCGTCTCCGCCGACGAGCAGTGGATGGACTACCTGCAGCAGCGCTCCCTCATCCAGACGGCCACGCGCCGGGACCTCCTCGCCAACGTGCTGGTGCTGGTGGCGCCCAAGGGGCACGGCTTCCCCGTGACGATGGAGGGCGGCTTCGACCTGCCGGGCGCCTTCAGGGGGCGCCTCGCCGTGGGCGATCCCGCGCACGTGCCGGCGGGCATCTACGCCAAGGAGGCCCTCCAGCATTTCGGCTGGTGGGAGGCGTTGAAGGGGCGGCTCGACTCGGCGGACAACGTGAGGGCGGCCCTGCGCCTCGTCGAAATGGGCGAGGCCGACGCCGGCATCGTCTACGCCACCGACGCCATGGCCAGCTCCAAGGTCGTGGTGCTGGCCGAGTTCCCCTCGGGTTCGCACGCCCCCATCGTCTATCCCGCCGCGCTCTGCCGGGGCGCGCGGCCTGGGGCCGCCGCCTTCCTGGCCTTCATCGGATCGGCGAAGGCCGCACCCGCCTGGCGCGAGGCGGGATTCCGTCTGGCGGACTGAGGCGTGGCTCCGGTGCTCTCGCACGCCGAGTGGACGGCCCTACTTCTCTCCGTGAGGGTGGGCCTCCTGAGCGTGGTCCTGGAGGCCCCCTTCGCCCTGGGGGTGGCCTGGCTCCTGGCCCGCCGGCGCTTCCTGGGCAAGACGGCGCTGGACGCGGTGGTGCACCTTCCCCTGGTCCTGCCGCCCGTGGTCACCGGCTACCTGCTCCTGATCCTCCTGGGGAGGAGGGGGCTCATCGGCGGCTTTCTCTACCACCACTTCGGCCTGAGCGTGGCCTTCACCTGGAAGGCCGCCGTCCTCGCCTCGGCCGCCATGGGCTTCCCGCTCATGGTGCGGGCCATCCGCCTGGCCATCGAGCTCATCGACCGGAGGCTGGAGGAGGCCGCGCAGACGCTCGGCGCGGCTCCCTGGCAGGTCTTCGCGAGGGTCGTGCTTCCCCTGGCGGCCCCCGGGGTCCTCACCGGATTCGTGCTGGCCTTCGCCCGCAGCCTCGGGGAGTTCGGCGCCACCCTCACCTTCGCGGGGAACATCGAGGGCCAGTCGCGCACCCTGCCCGTGGCCATCTACACCTTCCTCCAGCTCCCCTCGGGAGATACGGCGGCGGAGCGGCTCGTGATCCTCTCCGTGGTCCTCAGCCTGGGGGCCCTGGCCGCCTCGGAGATGCTGGCCCGGGCGGTCAAGCGCCGGCTGGGAGGGGGCGGCCGTGCTTGAGCTGGAGGTCGGTCTGCGGCGCGGGGGCTTCGCCCTCGACGTGACGGCCTCGCTGGAGGGGCCGGCCACGGCGCTGTTTGGGCCCTCGGGCGCCGGCAAGTCCACGCTCCTCGGCGTGGTGGCGGGCCTCGTGCGGCCCGGCCGGGGCCGCGTGGTGCTGGACGGAGAGGTGCTGGACGACGCCGAGCGCGGCGTGCACGTGCCGACGCACCGGCGGCGGGTGGGAGTGGTCTTCCAGGACGGCCGGCTCTTTCCGCACCTGAGCGCGGGGGAGAACCTCCGCTTCCCGGAGCGGTTTGTGCCGCCGGCCCGCCGCCGCTTCCGGGCCGAGGAGGTGGTGCGGTGGCTGGCGCTGGAGCCCCTCCTGAAGCGCTCCGTCCGGAGCCTCTCGGGCGGGGAGGCCCAGCGGGTGGCCCTGGGCCGGGCGCTCCTCGCCTCGCCCCGGCTGCTCCTCATGGACGAGCCGCTCTCGGCCCTGGACAAGGGGCTCCGCGGCCAGATCCTGCCGCTCCTCCACGGGGCGCTCCAGGCCTCCGGCCTGCCCGTCGTCTACGTGAGCCACGACCTGGCCGAGGCGCTCCAGATCAGCCGGGAGATGCTCCTGCTGAAAGGGGGGAAGAGGGTGGGGCAGGGCCCCTTCCTCGGTCTGCTGGAGCTCCCCGAAGCGCTCGACCTCTTCCGCGGCCAGGGCCTCCTCAACGTGGTCGCGGCAAGGGTGGCGGGCCACCGGGCCGAGGACGCCGTCACCCTCATCGAGCCCGTCTCGGGCGGCTCCGGCCGGGCGGCCTTCAAGGCGGCGCTCTCCCCGGAGTTCGCGGCGGGCCGAGAGATCCGGGTGGCGCTGCGGCCGGAGGACGTGGCGCTGGCGCTGGCCCCCGTGGCGGGGACCTCCATCCAGAACCAGGTGCCCGGGACCATTCGGCGGGTCCTTCAGGGCGAGCGCCGGACGCTCGTGGTCATCGACGCGGGTCTCACGCTGCTCGCCGACGTCACCCGCCAGTCGGAGCACGAGCTCGGTCTCCGAGAGGGCCGCCCGGTGTGGTGCCTCTTCAAGGCCCAGGCGCTCCGGATCCTCGATGCCGCCGCTCCACGGCCCTCGGCCGGGACGCATTCGTAGCCGGCCGGCTACGCTCAATCCGTCTCGGCGTTCTCCGGCGCGAGGGGCAGGCAGAGGTGGATGGTGGTGCCGCGGCCGGGCTCGCTCTCGATCTGCATCTCTCCGCCGTGGCGCTTCACGATCTCGTAGCTGATGGAGAGGCCCAGGCCGGTTCCCTTTCCGCGCTCCTTGGTGGTGAAGAAGGGGTCGAAGACGTGCGGGAGGGCCTCGGCGGGGATGCCCGCGCCCTCGTCGGCCACCTCGACGCAGGCCCGGGCGGCATCCAGCCGGCTCGCCCTCACGGTGATCCTGCCGCCCTTCGGCATGGCCTGGACGGAGTTGAGCAGGAGGTTGACCAGGACCTGCCGGAGTTGCGTGAAGTCCCCGAGGATGGGCGGGAACCCCTCGGGGATCTCGTCCTGAAAGGTGGCGCCGTGGATGGACATCTCGTTCCGGACGAGCCGGGCGGAGGCGGCGGCCAGGTCGCGAAGGTTCACGGGCCCCAGCTTGGGGCTGCTCTCCCGCGTGTAGTCCAGCAGGCCGCGGACGGTGTCGGCGGCGCGCTCGGCCTCCGAGTAGATGTCCTCCACCAGGCGGTAGCGGCGGTCGTCCCTCATGGTCTGGCACTCGTCCATGAGGCTCTCGGAGGTGATCAGGACGTTGGTGAGCGGGTTGATCAGCTCGTGGGCGATGCCGGAGGTGAAGGTGCCCACGGCGGCCAGCTTGCCCGCCCGGATCGTCTGGGACTCCCGGGCGCGCAGTTCGAAGAGCATGCGGTTGGTGGCGAGGGCCAGGTCCGAGAACTCGTCGCGGTAGGGCTTGGCGGGCTGGATGGGGGAGAAGTCTCCGGCCGCGATCCGGTTCGTGTAGCCGTGGAACCGTTCGAGGGAGCGCGTGATGGTGCGGGCCAGCAGGTGGGCGACCCAGAAGAGCAGCACCAACAGCAGGGCCAGAAAGAGGAAGGGCACGATCTGGGAGAGGGAGAGCATGCGGTCCACGGCCGAGGACTCGCGGATCTCCAGCGAGTGCACCAGGTCGATGGCCCGGGCGCCGTTCTCCCTCAGCCCCGCCTCCACGGTCTTGCGGGCCTGCGCCTCGGAGGTCCCGCCCCGCTCCAGGACCGCGCACTCGCGCAGGAGGTCGTCGTAGGCGCTGAGGTGGCGGTTGAGCCTGGCCAGGTTCTCCTCGCCCGCCACGTCCAGGACGTTGACGGTCTGCGCCCTCAGGATGGCCACGGCCCTCCCGGCGTGGGTCTGGGCCTCGTCCAGCCCCGTCCCGTAGAGGAAGTAGTCCTTCTCGAAGCGACGGGCCTCGTGGATCTCGAAGGAGAGGTCCTGCGTGGTCTGGAGGAAGCGCACCTTGGCCCGGGCCTCGTACAGGACGGCCAGCGTCACCAGCGCGGTGGCGGCCGTGAGGAAGAAGCAGAGCAGGAAGCCGGCCACGATCCGCATGCGGATGGAGACCCGCGGCCTGTTCTGGAAGGCCCGCTCGGCCTCCCTCAGCTTCTCCGCCTGCTCCTGGCCCAGGTGCAACTCGGGCCGGTCCTTCACGAACCCGTCCATGGCCATTCTCGCTCCGCGGCGTCCCCCGCCCTCACCGGCCCTTGAGCTGCTCGTTCTCCCGGGTGATGCGGCGCCATTCGAGGGCGCGCTCGATGGCGATGAGCACCTGCTCCTTGCGGAAGGGCTTGGTGATGTAGTCGTAGGCGCCGCGCCGGACCGCCTCCTGAGCCGATTCCAGGCTGCCGTAGGCCGTGATGATGACCACCGGAAGGGCGGGGTCGTGGGCGTGGACCACCCCGATGACCTCCAGGCCGTCCCGGCCGAGCATCTTCAGGTCCGAGATCACCATCCCGAAGGAGTGGGTCTTCAGAAGCTCCTCCAGCTCCAGCGGGTTGTTGGTGGTGATGGCCTCGTAGTCGGTCTTGGAGGTGATGATGGTCTCCAGCAGCAGGAGCATGTCCACTTCGTCATCCAGGATCAGAATTCTCTCCGCCATGGCCTATCTCCTCTCGCGACCCCCGCGCAGAAGGCCCATGAGATCGACGCCGCAGAGCTCAAAGAGGGCGCAGAGAAATGCGTTCCGTCATTGCGGGACCCCGCGCCCCTCGCGTGCTCCTTGGCCAGATCTTGTCTTGGAAATGGTATCACGCCTCCTCCTCGAGGGGCGCCGTCCGGAGGCGGATCACGAAGGTGCTCCCCGGCGGCTGGCCGCCCGCCTCGCTCTCGTGGGTGCTGGTGACGGTGATGGTGCCGCCCGCGTTCTCGATGATGCCGTGGCTGATGGAGAGCCCGAGGCCCGTCCCCTCGCCCGGAGCCTTCGTGGTGAAGAAGGGATCGAAGATCCTCTCCAGGTCGCGCCTTCGTATCCCGTGGCCCGTATCGCTCACGGCGATCTCCACCCACTCGCCGGTGCGCCGCGTGCGGAGCGTGAGCACGCCCCCGTCTCGCATGGCGGCCCTGGCGTTGGTCACGAGGTTGAGGAGCACCTGCTGGAGCCCGTGGGGCTCCCCGATGACGCGCGGGAGTCCGGGCTCCAGCTCCGCCACGCACCGGACCTTCTCCGTGAGCAGGGTGTTCTGGACCATGTCCACCATGCGCTGGAGCTCCTCGTTGACGTCGGTGGTCTCGGCGGCCTGCTCCGGCACCCGCGCGAAGCGGTTCAGGTTCTCCACGATCTTCTTGCAGGCCAGCCCCTGCCTCTCGATGATCTTGAGCTGTTCGCAGGTCTTGCTGCCCGGCTTCTCCCGTTCGAGGAGCAGGTCCGTGAAGCCCAGGATGATGGCGATGGGATTGTTGATCTCGTGCGCCACGCCCGCGGCCAGGGTGCCGAGGGCTGCGAGGCGCGCGCTGAGGTTGATCTGCTGCTCCTTCTGCTTCTTGAGCTGGCCCCAGTAGCGCTCCAGGCGGATCAGCGAGAAGAGGCCGGCCAGGATCGCCAGGAAGATGGCGGTCTGCACGAAGAACTGCCGCAGGAAGAGGGCGCGCACCATGCCCTGCACCTCGCTCACCGGGGCCACGACGGCCACCGACCAGAGCACCTCCCGGCGGTCGTGGTCCAGGATCACGGGGGCGAAGCCGATGAGCTTCCGGACGGGGCCCTGGATCTGCCGGTGCCAGCCCGACACGTACTCGCCGGTTCCCGACTGGCCCTTGAGCATCCGCTCTCGCATGATCACGTTGATCCCCTCGAAGCCCATCCTGGGGTCTTTTCTCTGCCGGACGGTGAAGGCGTTCTGGCCGATGAAATCCCGCATGGGGTGGGCCAGGAAGGTCCCCTTCTCGTCGATCACCCAGGCGTAGCCCGAGGTGCCCGACCGGGCGTCCTCGGAGAATCGCGTGGCGAGGGCGGAGGCGTCCACCACGAAGAGGAGCACCCCGGAGAAGGCGTCCGGTGGGTGAGGATCGAGCCCCTCGCGGGCGACGGGGTAGTGGGGCGTGGCCAGCAGCAGGAGCGGACGGCCGCCGAGGCGGGCCTCCTCCACCGGCAGGCGGTCCCCCAGGTAGACCCGGCCGCGGTTCTCGGGCCGCCGGGCCCACCGGAAGTAGGGCTCCTCGGCGTAGGTGCCCCGCTCCAGCCGGACGCGGCCCCGCGCATCGCACACCTCGCACGTCTCGCCCGAGGAGTCCACGTACCGGATCTCCAGGAGCTCGTCGCTCTGGACCGAACGGAGGGTCACCTGAAGGCGGCTCTTCCAGCCCTCGCTCCCGGGCTGGCTCAGGCTGGGAGACTCGTTGAGGACCAGGAGCTCGCGCCTGAGAAAGTCCAGGTCCTGGTGGATCAGGCCGGCCAGGTTCTCGGCCAGCACGAGCTGCTGCTGGTTGAACTCCTGGGACACCACCTGCCGCATCTTCCCGAAGGAGACCAGGCCCAGGATGAAGGCCGCCACGAGCAGGGCCGCCGCGGCGACCATGCCGACGAGGGGCACGACCCTTCGGTTCTGGTACCAGCGCACGGCTACCTCCCTTCTCCGGTGCCGGGCCGGAGCCCCAGCGTGAAGTCACCCCCGAGGAAGGCGCGGGCCGCCCTCTCCACGGCCCCGTCCTCGGTCATGAGGGTGTCCGTCTGCCGCGTCACCACCAGGAGCCGCCCCAGCAGCGCCAGCGCGGCCTCCAGGTCCGCCCGGCCGGGCCTGTCGAGGCGGGCGAAGAGGGCGTCCTCCCGGGCCGAGACCGAGAACCCCGCCTGTTCCAGGACCTTGGCCATGAAGGCCACGCGGCGCGTCTTGCCCGCCGCGTCCGCCGCCCCGCCGTGGAAGAGGAAGGCGGCGTAGTTGGAGGCGTCGTCGTCGGAGAGCGATGCATCCACGCGGGAGAAGTGGAAGCCGAGGCGGAAGCAGAGGTTCAGGTAGGAGCGGGAGACCACCACGAAGTTCGGCTCGGCCATCCGCTGGAGGAGGTCGCCCGCGGCCAGCGTCGAGGCTATGGTGGAGGCCACGGCGCGGGCGTCCACGGCGGAGCCGGTGCTCCACGGGACCTCGGTCACCCCCCGCCACACCGCCAGGAGCGGCTCGCACCGGAACTGTTCCGGGGCCACCGTGCGGCTCCCCTCGGGTACCTCCAGTCCGCCGCCCAGGTCGATGAAGTAGAAGTCGAGGGGGATGGGGCTCTGGAGCTTCAGGGCCCTGCGCGTGCCGGCCGTGGCGCGCCCGCCCGCCAGGAACATCTCCTGGACCGCCATCTCGTGGGAGAAGCGGAGCAGGTCGTGCAGGGTGCGGCAGCCCGAGGGCTTGAACTGGCGAGCCCTGGGATCGGTGAGGTTCAGCGGCGTGAGGTGGGCGAGCACCTCCCGCAGGCGCCGGAAGAGGGGAGAGTCGGCCGACTCCCCTGCGCGCGCCGCCGCCGCCGCCGCGAGCAGGGGCTCCTGGCGTCCCTCGTAGATGTTGCCCATCTCCGCGTCCACCGTCACGACCTGGCCGGCGCGCAGGCGCTCCATGGCTCCCCGGGCGCCGACGATGGCGGGGACTCGGAACTCGCGCGCCACGGTGGCCAGGTGGCTGGCGGCCGAGCCGGCCTCCGTGACGACGGCGGCCACGCGGTGCACCGCCTCGGCCAGCCGGGGCGAGGCGGCTCGGGCGACCAGGACGGCCCCGGCGGGCACCGCTCCCAGCTCCTCCTCGCTGGCGAGGAGGGCCACCGGCCCGGCGCCCACGCCGCGCGAGGCGATCACCCCCTCGGAGAGGATCGGCACCAGCCCCTGGCGCAGGGCCGCCTCCCCGGGGCCGTGCGCCGGCCGGGAGGCCAGCCTCAGCGGTCTGGACTGGAGGATGAGCACGCGCTCCTCGGCGTCCACCGCCCACTCCACGTCCTGGGCCCGCCCGTAGTGCTTTTCGAGCCGGAGTCCGTATTCGCCCAGGAGGGCGAGCTGGTCCCGCGTCAGGCACGGCTGCTCCCGCATCCAGCCGGGCACGGAGGTCTCCACGAGGCCCTCGCCCTCGCGGCACAGGAGCATCTTCTCCTTCCGGGCCACGGTGCTTCCCAGCACGGCGTGGCCCTCCTCCCTCGACACCCGGAAGAGGTCGGGCGTGCCGCGGCCGTCCACGGTGGTGGGGCCGAGCCCCCAGTGGCCCGCCACGAGCATGGCGCCCGAGTCCGGCTCCTGCGGATCCCGCGTGTAGAGGACGCCGCTGGCCCGGCCGTCCACCATGGCGATGACGCCCACGGCCATGGGCAGCAGCGCCTCGGAGAGCCCCCGGGCCTTGTAGTAGACCAGGGCCCGCGGGCTGAACTGGCTCGCCATGACCTCCTTGCAGGCCTCCAGGAGGCCGTCCCGGCCCACGTTGAGGAGGGTCGCGTACTGGCCCGCGAAGCTGAACTCCCCGTCCTCCCCGGCGGCGCTGGAGCGGACCGAGACCAGGGGAGCGGAGCCTCCCCGGCGCCGGGCGAGGCCGTCGTAGGCGTCGAGGATGGCGCGGGCCCGGTCGGCGGGCCAGGGGACGGCGGCGATCTCCCGGGCGATGAGGGCGCTGGTCCGGGCGAGGGCCGCCTGGTCCGAGAGCACCAGCCCCTGAACCTCCTCGGAGAGGGCTCCCAGCAGCGCGCCGGCCTCCAGAAAGTCGCGGCAGGCCCGGCTGGTGACGACGAAGCCGTCGGGCACGGGCAGCCCCACCTTCGACCGGATCTCGGCCAGGCGCAGGTTCTTGTTCCCCACCAGCTCCACGGGAACCTCCGGGATGGCCGACAGATCCAGCACCGGAGGCCCGGGAGGCGGGCCGGCCGCCTGGGCCATGGAGCCGCTCACCGACTCCTCCACCCGCGCCAGCGCCGGCCGGAGCGCCCGGTAGCGCCCGTCGGAGATCTCTCCCAGGGCCGCGACGGAGGCCCGGCCCTCCTCGATCAGTTTCCCCGTGGCTTGCCGAACGTAGGCCATGTCGAAGAGGTACTCGCCGGAGGCCTTGGCCTGGAGGTCCGCCATGAGATCGAGGGCGGCGTTGTTGGCCGCGACCAGGCGCTTGAAGGCCTCGTACTTGCGCTGGAGGGCCCGGCGGGGGTCCTCCCTGGCACCCTGGACCAGCCGCTTCTTGAGCCCCCGGACCCACCCCTCCCAGTCCATCGTCATCCCTCGCTCCCGGCCCCTTCGGGCCGGATGGCGGGGTCGAAGAGGTAATTCCCCGAGAGGAAGGCCGACGCGTGCCAATCCACCGAAGTGCCGGGCCCCATCCGCATGTCGAGCTGCCGGGTGGCGATGATCAGGCGTCCCACCTGGTCCAGCCGGTCCAGGAGGATCTCCTTGCCGAACTTGCGGAGGCGGCCGTTCACCAGGTCCCCCTGCCGCTCCACCTGGAAGTCCAGCCGGGAGAGGACCTGGGCGATGAAGGCGCAGCGCCGGGCCCTGCGCTCCTCGTCCGCGGCGCCGCCCTTGAAGCGGAAGCTCACGTAGTTGCGGTGCAGGGAGTCGGAGCAATAGGCGTCCACGGCGGCGAAGTGGTAGCCGATCCGGGAGCTGAAGTTGCAGTAGGCGTCGGCCACGATGGCGTAGCTTCGGTCGCCCAGCCGCCGCTGGCCGAGGTCGTGGTGGGGGGAGAAGAGCGACTCGGTGGCCACGGAGACAAACCCGGTCACGCTGATGCCGCGGGGCTCCCACCACCGCAGCTCGGGGTTCGTCATGCCCGCCAGGAGGGCGCGCATGGGCCCCGAGGTGATCTCCTCGGCGCAGACCGCTCCGCCCTGCGCGGACGGCGCCAGCCCGCCGCCCAGATCGATGAGGTGGACCTCGAAGGGCAGGCGCGCCTCCAGCCTCACGGTGCGGGCTTCTCCATCGGCCACCTGGTCGCTCACGCGGAACATCTCCTCGAAGGCCTTCTCGTGGATGAAGCGGGCGATGTCGTGGAGGCTCCGGCAAGAGGAGGGCTGGAAATCGGGCGAGCGGGGATCCGTGAGATTGAGGGGGACGATGAGCCGGGCCGCTTCCTGAAGAACCCGGTAGATGGGCGTTCCCCGGATGGCGCGCCGAATCCCTCCCGGGGCCTGGCCGGCCAGGAACCCGTCCACTCGGCCCTCGTAGACGGCGCCGTGGTCCGCGTCCACCGTCACCACCTGGCCGGGCCGCAGGACCGCGGTGGCCTTCTGGGTGTCCAGCACGGCCGGCAGCCCGAACTCCCTGGCCAGGGAGGCCATGTGCCCCGTGGCGCCGCCCACGTCCGTCACGACCGCGGCGGCGCGGTCCATGACCTTCACGAACTGCGGGGAGGAGTGCCGCGCCACCAGCACGCCGCCCTCGGGGAAGAAGCCCAGCTCCTCGGGGCTGGAGGCCACGACCACGGGGCCCGACCGGCAGCCGCCGGAGGCGCCGGCGCCCGTCAGAAGCCGGGGGTGGCCGTCCACCTCCTCGGGGGCCTCCCGCCGGAGGCTGCCGCGGCTCGCGGAAAGGCGCAGGGGACGGCATTGGAGGAGCTGGAACCGGCCCAGCCGGTCGAGGGCCCACTCCAGCTCCAGGGCCGCCCCGTAGTGCTCCTCCGCCGCCATCACCAGGCGGGCGAGCTCCCGCACCCGCCCCTCCTCCAGGCAGGGTCGTTCCCGCAAGGCCGGCTCCACGGGGCTAGGCCCTACGCCACCCTGGGGAAGGGGATCCACGCGGATCTCCTTCGTGCCCAGGCGGAGGCTCAGGATGCGGGGCTCGGCTCCCTTCCCGACCTCCCAGAAATCGGGGCTCACGGAGCCGCTCACGGTGCCCACGCCCAGGCCCCATGAGCCGTTGATCACCAGTGCCCCGGAGTCCGGCCGGCCGGGGTCCACGCTGGCGGCCACCCCGCTGGCGAGGGCGTCCACCATGGCCACGCAGGCCACGCCCATGGGCACGTCCTCCTCAAGGATTCCGTTCACTGCGCGGTAGTAGATGGCCCGCGGGGTATAGAGCCCGGCGAGGACCTCCCTGTAGGCGCCGAGGATCTCCGCGTTCGAGACGTTGAGCACGCTCACGTACTGACCGGCGAAGGAGGTCTGGGTGTCCTCTCCCACGGCGCTGGAGCGGAGGGAGACCCTGGGCGTGCACTTCAGCCGCTCTCCCATCCGCAGGTAGGCTCCCAGGATCGCCGCCTCCAGGCCCTCCGGAAGGGGCGCACGGAGGATGGCCCCGCGGATGGACGCGCTGGCCGCCGCCAGGCTCTCCTGGTCTTCCAGCTCCACGCCCACCTCCATGGCGCGGATCTCGTCCCGGAGCTGGCCGGCCTGAAACAGGGCGAGGAAGGCGTCGGTGGAGATGGCAAATCCGTCCGGAACCGGGAGCTTGGCCCTGTTGCGCAGCTCCCCCAGGTTGGCGCTCTTGGTGCCCACCCGCTCGGCCAGGCGCAGGTCCACTTCGCTCAGCGGGTAGACCGCGGGAGCCTCGATCGGGTGAGGCCCCCTGTCGAGATGGTGCTCCAGCCCGGCCCGGATGCCGTTGAAGACGCCGTAGAGCTCCTGATACCGCCGGTAGCTCAGCTTGTTGATGGTCTGGATCATCCGATACGCGTGAGTCGCCGCGTTGACGCACCGGGAGCGCACGTAGGTCATGCCGAAGAGCCCGTCGCCCTGCAGCTTCTGCTCCACGTCCGCGATGAGCTCCAGGATCTCGTCGTTGGAGGTGATCAGCTCCTTGAAGAGGCGGTATTGGAGCGAGAGCGCCGCCCGCCGGTCCTGGCGGGCCACCACCGGACGCCACTGATCCAGGCCGAAGAGCTTGCGAAGGAGCCGAGTCACCCCATCAGGCACGTCTCCTGGGAAAGTGAGGAGTGGGACGCGAAGGGGCGAGCGGCGAGACGCGGGAGACGCCCCGCAGGAGGCTTCCCCAGAGGGTGCGCTATGGCGAGCGCTCCTACGCCGTGGTTTCGTATGAACGATGATCCTTCCATTCGCCTTTGGCCCTTCACCATTCGTAATCCACCCTCTTGGTGTCCTGGTGTCTCGGTGGTGAGTCTTTTCGTTCCCGATTTCCGAATGGGAAGTTCACCCATCACCCCTCCTCCAGCCGTTTCTTCTCGAAGGCCTCTTCCACCTTGGCCATGACCTCCTCGATCTCGGCGGGCTTGAGCAGGTAGTCCGCCGCCCCGAGGCGCATGCCCTCCACGGCCGTGTTGATGGAGGCGTTCCCCGAGAGGAGGATCACCTGCACCAGGGGCTGGACCTTCTTGATCTCCCGCAGGGCCTGGATGCCGTCCATCCCGGGCATCCGGACGTCCAGGAGCACCACGTCGAAGGGGCGCGCCTGGAGCAGGGCGAGCGCGGCCTCTCCCGAGTGGGTCCCCTCGACGTAGAGCCCCCTCGCCGTGAGCCGCTTGCCGAGCGTCTCCACGAATCGCTCCTCATCGTCAACCAGCAGCAGTCGGATGACCCGCATGCGACCCTCCGTTACAGGGTTCCATCGCTTCGGAAGTCCGGGCCGGGAGCACGACCGTGAAGACCGCGCCCTGGCCCGGCGTGCTCTCCACCTCGATGCGCCCGCCCAGCTTGCCCACGATCCAGGAGCTGATGGCCAGCCCCAGCCCGGTCCCCTTGCCCTCCTCCTTGGTGGTGAAGAAGGGCTCGAACAGGCGGGGCAGCGCCTCCGGGGGAATTCCAGACCCCGTGTCGCCGATGGATGCGCGAACCTCGCCCGGCGATGAGCTCGTGGCGATAGTCAGCGTCCCGCCCGTCTCGCCCATGGCATCCAGGGCGTTCTTCATGAGGTTCAGGAAGACCTGCCTCAGTTCCGCCACGCTGCCCGCGGCCACCGGCGGAACACTCGCGAGCCGCTTGACCACCCGCACCTGCACCCTCTGGAGGTCGCTCTCCAGCAGGTAGAGCGTCTTGTTCAGGAGCAGGTTCAGGTCCACGGCCGCCGCGGGTTCGTCGGTGTCCCGGGCCCAGTTGAGGATGCGCTGGGTGATCTCGCGGGATCGCCGGATCTGGATCTGGATCTGCTCCACCGAATGGCGGATCTCCTCGCGCGCGGCCCGCTCGTCGCCACCCGCCCCCTGGAGGAGATCCATGACCCAGCCCGCCTCCTCGTTCATGATGGCCAGCGGGTTGTTGAGGTCGTGGGCGATGCTGGAGGAGACCTCGCCGAGGGAGGCCACCTTGGCCAGCCGCGTCAGCTCGTGGTAGAAGGCCGCGCCCTGGCGCTCCATGGCGGAGAGGCGGTGGAGGAGGTGGAGGATCAAGGGAATGGAGGCGAGGAGCACGGCGCAGAGGGCGAGGAGCAGGAGGCCGGCCAGCGCGCCCGGCCGTCGGCCCCCCGTGAGCGCGAGGAGGAGCGCGAAGGCCAGCAGCACGAGGGCCGGCAGGGCGGCGAGCGCGAGCACCGCGGTCCGCAGGGACCGGCCCCCCACCGGCGCGATGGCCTTGATCTCCCCTCGCCCTCCCATGGCCTGGCCCCCTTACAGGCAATGTAGCACGGCGGCCGGGCGATGGGGGGCGGCACCGCCTCCTCAGGCGGCGGAGTCGTGCGGATGCACCAGGTCATGAGCCATTTAACCCAGGCGGGGGTGCGCCCGTGGAGGGCCGTTGACGCCCACCCGCGGCCGGTTCTCAAGATGAGGGCGTAGGAGGGATGTCCCCGCGGACAGGGCAGGGCCGTTCCTGGGGGATTCGAACTCATTTCGGGATCTGGTGCTCCTGGGAAGTCCTGGGCGTGTGTCTCCGTCCCGCGAGTCGGGGGCGCGCGGCGCCTGGCGGGCAGCCCAGGCTCGGTGGGACAGCGCAAGGGGGAACCCCAATCCCGCGATGGACGGGAGGAACAGCCGTGGAAGCCGCGACAGATCACGCACAGTGGGAGGCGGTGTCACACCCATGAGGGATTGGGGGCCATCGAGCCGAAGGCGAAGAGGGCACCAAGGGAGAGGTGGGGCCCCAGCGGGCTTTGCCCGTGGGGCGGGGCCCCGGAGGGCAACGCGACGATTCGTCAGGCTTTGCCTGCGAATCGGAGGAGGAAGCCCATGGCCCTCCCCGTCCAGGAGAAAACGCCTTTCTCCCGTGAACCCGAGCGGTAGCCGGAGGCACCCGCGTTTCTATCGCGGAATTTGGGGGGAAGGAGGGGGCGGACATGGGCCGTCGGTCGAGGTGGATCGGTGTGGGGTGGTTTCTGGCGGCCTCGGCCGTGGCGCTGTCAGCGCCGCCTCTCTGGGCGCAATCGGTGGATGTGAACATCGAGGAGTTGAAGCGCGAACTTCGACAGGCGCAGGAGGTCCTCAAGAGCCAGCAGGCCGTCATCGAGGCCCTTCAAAAGAGGGTGGCCGATCTGGAGGCCGGACAGGCCCGGCCCGCCGTCCCCGGCTCCCGCGAATCGGCCCCGATGGAGGCCTCCGCCTCCTCTCGCGATGCGGCCCCGGCCCCCTTCTCGGTGTCCTGGAAAGACGGAAGGACGACCTTCCGCTTCGCCCGGGCGGAATTCTACCTCTCCAACCGCCTCCAGTACCGCTGGACCGGCGATGCCTTCGACGATCCGCGGCTCCAGGACACGGGGACCTTCGCCGTGCGCCGCATGAAGAGCCAGATCATCGGATGGGCCTACACCAAGGACCTGACCTTCCGGATCCAGGTGGACTGGGCCAACGCCAACACCTCCCTCGGCGTCCTGGATGACGCCTGGGTCCAATACGACTTCACCCACGGACACAGGTGGTTCATGTTGAGGGCTGGACAGGGGAAGACCCCCTTCGGCCGCCAGAGCATCGCCCAGACGGCCACCGACATGTTCGCCGACCGCTCCTTCGTCTCCACCGCCTTCTGCACGATCCGCGACGTGGGGCTCACGGCCACCGGGCAATTCGGCCCCAGCTCCGTGAAGGACCTCATCGAGTACAGCGTGGGTGTGTACAACGGCGGAGGCCGCAGCGTCTACACCAACGCGGACGGAACGTATCAGACCGACATCCGCGTGATGGTGAGCCCGTGGGGAAGCGCGGGCTACGACGAGGCGAACCCGGACGGGGCGCCCGTCCCGAAGCTCTCGCTCGGCTTCGATGTCGAGCACAACGACCAGCGGGTGAGAGATCCCAAGACCAACGCGTACAAGTCGGGCCTCGAATACTCCACCGCGGGCTACGACCTCATGTTCAAATACCGCTGGTTCACGGCCTACGGGGAGTACTTCGACCGGCACAGCCACGACGCCAAGGGCGCGGCCGCCGATTCCAGCGGCTACAACGCGCAGATGGCGTTTCTCCTCATTCCCAGGAGGCTCGAGCTGGTCCTCGGCCGGTGGGGTTACGACCCGAACGCGGACGGGCCGGACGACCGCCAGACGCAGACCGGCGTCGGACTGAACTGGTACTTCAACGGGTTCAACAACAAACTCCAGGCCGACTACCGGCGCGTCGAAAGCGAGGCCTCCCGGTACCGCTCCTACGAGTTCAGGCTCCAGTACCAACTGGTCTTCTGAGCCAAATTCCGCGATTGAGATGCGGGTGGCTTCGGCCAAGGTCCAGGTTCACCGGGGGAAGACATTGTCTCTTACACGGGGAGGGCCATGGGCTTCCTCCTCCGATTCGCAGGCCAAGCATGCCGAATCGTCGCGTTGCCCTCCGGGGCCCCGCCCCACGGGCAAAGCCCGCTGGGCCCCACCCCACCCTTGGGGCTTCCTCCCCCGGATCAAGTCCGGGGTCGGAGGCAACCCAAATCCCCTGGCGGGTGAAGACCGTCTTCCACGAAATCCACGTTCCATCTGCCTTTCGGCGTCACTACCACGTCCAATCGCGGGATTTGAGTTTGAGCCCTTTGACCAATCGGAGGGAGTGGCCCCGGTCCGGCCTTGATTCGGGGACCGGGTGCTCTCCATATTGAGGGAGAACTTCAGTCGGCGGGGGGGTACCGCCCTGAAGAAAAGTCGGGGGGGAAGCATGAAACGACTGAGGACCCTTGGTCCCACGGTCTGCGGGGTGCTGATGTTCCTGGCCCCCATGGCCACGTGGGCGGCCGGGAGCGAGAAGCAGGGCAAGCTGGTGCACGTGGCGGACACCAGGAACCTCGCCGGCTTCAATCTTTACATCGCCAACCTTTACAACACCAACCGCCTCCTCTTCACCCTCGAGGCCGTGCTCCTGACGGCCCTCATGGGCCTCATGCTCGGACTGCTCATGGACTGGATCGTGGGCCTCATCGGCCTGGACCTCTCCAAGCGCGAGGGGAAGGAGTAGGTGGCCGCCATGATGGAGCTGTTCACGATCACGCTGCCCATCTCCGGCGTCCCCATCAACGTGCTCCTGCTCGTCCTGCTCGGCGTGGCGGTGGGGGTGCTCGGAGGGTTCTTCGGCATGGGCGGGGCCTGGATGGTAACCCCCGCCCTCAACATCTTCGGCTTCCCCATGCCCTTCGCCGTGGGAACGGACCTGTGCCACATGGCGGGGAAGTCCATCATCTCCACGAGGCGGCACGCCAAGTTCGGCAACGTGGATGCCAAGCTGGGGCTCACCATGCTCCTGTTCGACGTGGTGGGCATCGAGATCGGAGCCCGGCTGGTCATGCACCTCGAACGGTTCGGCCTGGCCGGGCCGGTCATCCGCTGGGTCTACGTGGTGTTCCTCTTCCTGATCGGATCGCTGGTCTTCTTCGACTACTTCAAGAAGCGGGCCATGGAGAAGCGGGGCGGGTCCGGCGGGGGCGAAGAGGCTTCGGGGATCCGATGGCACGAGACCCTGCACAAGATCAGCCTTCCTCCCATCGTGAGTTTCCCCGTGGCGGGAGTCCGCTGCTCCATGTGGCTCCCCGCGGGAGTGGGGCTCATGGTGGGAGTCCTGGCCGGTTTCCTGGGCATCGGCGGCGGCCTGCTGATGATGCCCGCTCTCGTCTACCTCATCGGCTGCCCCACCTACGTGGCGGTGGGCACGGACCTGTTCACCGTGATGATCGCGGGCTTCTACGGGGCCTTCACCTACGGCATGAAGGGGAGGATCGAGCTGCTGGCCGTGATCATCATGCTCCTGGGCGCGGCGCCCGGTGCCCAGGTCGGCACCATCGCCACCAAGTACATCCGGGGCTACGGCATCCGCCTCATGTTCGGGCTCACGGTGGCCTGTGCCATGGTGTCGGTCGTTCTGAAGCAGCTGAAGCTGAGCGAGGCGGCCTCGTGGATGGTCATGACCGCGGTTTCGGCGATGACCCTCGTGGTCATCGTCGGCATGGTCAAGGGGGCGGCCCGCGAGCTGCGGGCGAAGAGGGGGCTGGCATGAGGTCCAGGACGAGAGGCCGCGGCCCGCAGGGCTTCCTCCGGACCGCCGGCGCGGCGGCCCTCCTGCTCGTGGCGCTGCTCGCCACGGGATGCGTGTCCACGGCTCCCGTGGTGCAAGGGAAGGTGACGGCCGTGAGCGCGGATGGAAGGCAGGTAAGCGTTCAGAACGAATCGCGCCCCGGCGAGCCCGCCGTGACCCTCGATGTGGCCCAGGCAGAGATCGGGACCGAGCCGGCCGTCGGGGACGAGGTCCGGGTCGTGTACAGAGACCGCGGCGGCGTGCACGTCGCCCTGCGCCTCATGAACATCACGCACCAGCAGGAGTTGGAAAACTCGGGGCATTGAAGCCAGTGGGGCCAGGGCGGAGGAGGGCGGAGGCGGGAGGGGTACCTCAGGCCCTCGGCACCACTCCGATTTTGCGGCCACGTCTCCTCGCCTCTGGCGTTGTGTCCCTGTAGTGTGTTTCCCATGGTTTTTTCCTGGGACACAATACTTCCCAAGGGACTCCGCCCCTAGGGCGCCCGCCGGCCCTCGCGCTCACCGGAAGAGGACCGCGGCCACCCCCAGGGCCGCCAGGATCACCCACACGGGGTTCACCCTGAGGCGGAGCGCGGCCAACGCGGCCAGCGCCATGGCCACCGTGGGCCAGTCGAGGAGGGAGGCTTTGCCCACCTGCCAGAGCACCAGGAAGAGCATGGCGATGAAGGCGGCCAGCAGCCCTCTCACGCAGGCTCCCACGAGGGCATACCGCCGGATCCGCTCGAACTGGGGAGCCAGCACCACCATCAAGAGGGACGAGGGGATGAACACGCACGCGGTGGCGAAGAAGGCCCCCGCGACCCCGCCGAGACGGTAGCCGATGAAAGTGGCCGTTACGATTACGGGGCCGGGCGTGATCTGGCCGAGGGCGAGGCCGTCGATGAACTCCTTCGCCGTGAGCCAGCCGTGCGAGGAGACCACCTGCTGGTACATGAGAGCCACGGCCGTGTAGCCGCCGCCGAAGGCCAGCAGGTTCACCTTCACCATGGTGGCCCCCAGCGCGGGGAAGAGGGGCCAGGCCTTCCCCGATGCGGCCACCAGGGCGGCGAAGAGGAGTCCGATGGCCGCCGCCCACGCCGCCGATCGCCAGAGCGCGCGATTCGCGGAATGGGCGCTGGTTTGAGCCGGCGCCGCGCGCCACCGCCACGGCGGACCCCCGATCAGAAGGGCCCCCACGGCGGCCGAACCGAACAGGACCAGCAGGGTGTTCTGCCGCGTGAAGAAGGCGGCCGCGGCCGCGGAGGCGATGAGCAGCCCCCTCCAATCCTTCAGGGCGGTCTGGGTCATGGAGAGGATGGACTCGGCCACGATGCCCACCACCACGGCGCCCAGCCCCTTGAAGACGGCCGCCACGAGGGGCACGGAGCCGAAGCGGAAGTAGGCGGCGGAAAGGGCCAGCATGAGGCCGAAGGCGGGAAGCACGTAGGCCGTCAGGGCGAGGGCCTCGCCCAGCCCCCCGTACATCCTCCATCCGATGTGGGCGGCCGTCTGAACCGCGATGGGGCCTGGGATGGTCTGACAGAAGGCGAGGGACTCCTGGAATTCCTCCTCGGTGAGCCAGCGTCTCTTCAAGACGATCACCTGCCGGATCTGGGCTACGATGGCCGGCCCGCCGTAGGAGGTCAATCCGATCAGGAAGAATGTGAGTGCCAGGTTTCTTCGGGTGACCACGCCCCCTTCCCCCCCTTGTGCGGCCGCAGCCCCAGCGGCCGCCCCGAGTGTATGGAGACGACGCCCGGCCGTCAAGGAACGGGGGCGGTTCCGAAAGGCGGTGTGAACCGTGGTGTATCATAATGACTCGATCGGTGCCTGTGCCGTATAATCCACGGCCCGAAGGTATATCGTAATTACATGACTGATAAGGGATAAAATTGGGTTGCATGAACGGAAAGAACCACGGAGAAGCCCCGCTTTGTGACATATCACCCAAGTTGCCCTGCTGAGCCCCCCATTCGTTGACCCCCGAAAAAGGGGGGGGCTACATTGGGGGTGGCTCTGGCGGGGCTTTGGGCAGCGCTCAAAACCCAAAGCAAATCAGGACGATGGCCCCAACAACCGGGACGCGGTCCCTGGGGGGGGCAAAAAACAGGGGGCTCGCCCCCAAAGGAGAGGTACGCACTTTTGAGAGGTGGGGGGACCGGTGGCGGAAAGGGCCAAGGGCCGCCGGGACCGGAAATGCGGAACATGGATTGGCCTTTTGGACGTCGTATCTAGGAGGTGACCTGATGCCAAGTTATGTGAACCCCGAGAAGTGCGACGGGTGCAAAGCGCTGGACAAGACCGCTTGCCAGTACATTTGCCCCAACGACCTGATGGTCCTGGACAAGGAGAAGATGAAGGCCTTCAACCGGGACGTGGCCATGTGCTGGGAGTGCTACAACTGCGTGAAGATCTGCCCGACCCAGGCCATCGAGATCCGCGGCTACGCGGACTTCGTCCCCATGGGCGCCCAGGTGACGCCCCTGCGCTCCACCGATTCCATCATGTGGACCGTCAAGTTCCGCAACGGCATGCTCAAGCGCTTCAAGTTCCCCATTCGGACCACGGCTGAAGGCTCTGCGGTTCCCGACGGCGGCTTCGAGACCAAGGGGGACATCAACAGCCCGGCCCTCTTCACCGAACCCGCTTCGACTGGCATGGCCGAAGTATTCACGCTGAACAAGTAAAGGGGGAGAGTAGAGATGGCCAACTTCGAAAACGTTACCGTCGAGACTGATCTGCTGATCCTCGGGGGCGGGATGTCCGCCTGCGGGGCCTCGGTGGAGGCCGCCTATTGGGCCAAGAAGAACGGCCTGAAGGTGACCCTCGTGGACAAGGCCGCCATGGACCGCTCCGGCGCCGTGGCCATGGGCCTTTCCGCCATCAACCAGTACGTGGGCCTGAAGGACGGCGCCAACTCCGTCAAGGACTACGTCGATTACGTCCGCAACGACCTCATGGGCGTGACCCGCGAGGACCTGGTGGCCAACATCGCCAGGCACGTGGACTCCACCGTGCACCTCTTCGAGAAGTGGGGCCTGCCCATCTGGAAGGATGAGAAGGGCGCCTACGTTCACGAGGGCCGCTGGCAGCTCATGATCAACGGCGAGTCCTACAAGGTCATCGTGGCCGAGGCCGCCAAGAACGCTCTGCTTCAGAGCGGCGTGGGCCAGATCTTCGAGCGCATCTTCATCGTCGGGCCCGTCATGGACGGCGACCGCATCGCCGGAGCCGTGGGCTTCTCGGTGCGCGAGAACAAGTTCTACACCTTCAAGGCGAAGGCCGTGTTGGCGGGCATGGGCGGCGCCGTCCACGTCTTCAAACCCCGGAGCTCGGGCGAGGGCCTCGGCCGCGCCTGGTATCCGCCGTGGAACTCCGGCTCCTCCGCCTACTTCACCCTGAAGGCCGGCGCCGAGATGACCTGCCAGGAAGTGCGCTTCATCCCGGTCCGCTTCAAGGACGCCTACGGCCCCGTGGGTGCCTGGTTCCTGCTCTTCAAGTCCCGCGCGACCAACGCCATGGGCGGTGAGTACATGGTGGAGCGCAAGCCCGAGCTGGAGAACTGGGGCCCCTACGGCCGCGTGAAGCCCATCCCCGCCAACCTGCGCAACTACCTCGGCATGCTCGACTGCACCGACGGCAAGGGCCCCCTGTTCATGCGCACCGAGGAGGCCATTCAGAAGATCGCCGAGCAGTTCAAGGACGACGAGAAGGCCTACAAGAAGAAGATGAAGGAGCTCGAGTCCGAGGCGTGGGAAGACTTCCTCGACATGACCATCTCCCAGGCCATCCTCTGGGCGGCGAGCAACGTGCAGCCCGAGGAGAAGTCCTCCGAGATCGCGGCGGCCGAGCCCTACTTCATCGGCTCCCACTCCGGTGCCTCCGGCGCCTGGGTCAGCGGTCCCGCCGACCTCCAGACCGCCGGCACCAAGAACGACTACTTCTGGGGCTACGACAACATGTCGACGGTGAAGGGCCTCTTCTGCGCGGGCGACGCCTCCGGCGCCTCCAGCCACAAGTTCTCCTCCGGCTCCCACGCCGAGGGCCGCATCGCCGCCAAGGCCGCCGTGAAGTTCATCCTCGAGAACAACACCATGCCCAAGGTGGACCAGGCCGCGGTGGATGCCCTGAAGGCCGAGATCCTCAAGCCCATCGACACCTTCGAAGCCTTCAAGAACGCCACCACCGACTCCGAGGTCAACCCGAACTACATCAAGCCCAAGATGTTCATGTTCCGCCTCCAGAAGATCATGGACGAGTACGCCGGCGGCGTGACCTCCAACTTCACCGTCAACAAGGCGCAGCTCGAAAGGGCTCTGGAACTGCTCGCCCTCCTCAAGGAAGACTCGGACAAGCTGGGCGCGTCCAACCTGCACGAGCTCATGCGCTGCTGGGAGAACGTCCAGCGCATGTGGCAGGCCGAGGCCCACGTCCGCACCATGCTCTTCCGCGAAGAGACCCGTTGGCCCGGCTACTACTTCCGCGCCGACAAACCCAAGATCGACGAGCAGAACTGGCTCTGCTTCGCCAACTGCAAGTACGATCCCAAGAACGGCAACTGGGAAATGATCAAACGCCCGATCCATCGCATCTTCTAGGATCGGCATCAAAGAGAGGTCCCCGCGGGGGGGCGGGGACCTCTCTCTTTTCAAGGCGGATGCTGCCATGCAGTCAGAGTCGGATATCCGGTGCCCCCACTGCCAGAAGCCCATGGAAAAATGGGCCAACCCCAGCCTCGGTTCCTGGAGCGGCGAGTACCAGTTCGTCTGCTTCAACGACGAGTGCCCCTACTTCGTGAGGGGCTGGGACTGGATGCGCGATCACTACAACGTGTCCGCCTCCTACCGCCACCGCCTGGATCCCGGCACCGGGGAGACGGGCCCGCTTCCCGTCTGGTCGAGAGAGGCCCTGCGCAGCAGCATCCTGACCGAAGAGGGAACCCCCCATGAGTGAAAACGGCGTTACCCGAGATAAGATCCTGAAAGACTATCCCCGCATGGGACCCGACGACCGGTTCACCTTCGAGTGCCGGCCGGGCGTCTCCTGCTTTACCCGTTGCTGCCAGGACGTCTCCATCGTGCTCACACCCTACGACGTCCTCAGAATGACGCGCGCCCTGCGCACGGATTCCTCAGAATTTCTTGAGAAGCACACGCTGAGCGGCTTCACCGAGAAGCCGAGATTTCCGGTGGTCCTCCTGAAGATGCAGGGAGAGGAGAAGCGGTGCCCCTTCGTGGGCGAGAAGGGATGCACTCTCTACGGGAACCGCCCGTGGGCGTGCCGCATGTATCCCCTGGGCGCGGCGGAGCCGCAGAACCCCAATCCCGACGAGCACGGCTTCCACTTCCTGATCAGTGAGGAGCTCTGCAAGGGCCACGGCGAAGGCCGGAGCTGGTCCGTGCGCGAGTGGGTTTCGGACCAGGGCATCGAGGAGTACGACATGATGGGCGCCTCCTTCAAGGCGCTCATGCTCCACCCGGAATGGACCCAGAAGGGCGAGGCGCTCACGCCGGCCCAGCTGGACATGCTCTACATGGCCTGCTACGACCTGGACCGGTTCCGCCGCTTCGTCTTCGAGAGCCGGTTTCTCGAGTATTTCGACGTCGACGAGGCCAGGGTCGAGGCCCTGCGGACGGACGATGAGGAGCTGTTGGACTTCGCCATGCAGTGGCTCCGGTTCAGCCTGTTCGGCGATAAGACCATGAGGGTCCGCCATTCGGTCATGGAGGCCAGGCAGAGGGCGGCCGGCGCGGAAGAACCGGCGGCTCCCCAGGCCCGTTGAGCCTTCGGAGAGGCAGGGAAAGGCATGATGCAACCAGTGACTGAGAGTCCCAACGGCAAAGGGATCCTGGTGATCGGAGGAGGGATCGCGGGCATGACCACCGCCATCGAGGCGGCGGAGACCGGCTGCGACGTCGTCCTCGTGGAGAAGGCTCCGTACCTGGGCGGCCGCGTCTCCCGGATCAACCAGTACTTCCCCAAGCTCTGTCCGCCGACCTGCGGGCTGGAGATCAACTTCAAGCGCATCAAGAACAACGCCCGGATCACGGTGCTCACCCAGGCCGAGGTGGCCGAGGTGACGGGCACGCCCGGGGACTACCGGGCGACCGTCAAGGTGTCGCCCAGGTTCGTGACCGACGCCTGCACCCTCTGCGGCAAGTGCGCCGAGGTCTGCCCGGCCGAGCGGCCCGACGAGTACAACATGGGGCTCGGCACCACCAAGGCGGCCTACCTGCCCCACTCCATGGCCTTCCCGGCGGCCTACGCCATCGACCGGGCGGCCTGCAAGGAGGGTTGTACCGCCTGCGCCGAGGCCTGCACTTACGGCGCCGTGGACCTGGCGCAGAAGGCGGAGGAGAAGGTCTTCGAGGTGGCCAGCGTGGTGGCCGCCACGGGGTGGACTCCCTACGACGCCAACAAGATCGACAACCTCGGGTTCGGCCGGTTCCCCAACGTGGTGACCAACGTCATCATGGAGCGGCTCGCCGCCCCCAACGGGCCCACCGCCGGCAAGATTCTCAGGCCCTCGGACCAGGCCCAGCCCAAGTCCGTGGCCTTCGTGCAGTGCGCGGGCTCCCGGGACGAGAACCACCTGCCCTACTGCTCGGCCGTCTGCTGCGCCGCCTCCCTCAAGCAGTCCACCTACGTCAAGGCCATGGACCCGGCCGCCGAGGCCGCCATCTTTTACATCGACATCCGCACGCCGGGGCGCCTCGAGGACTTCCGCACGAAGGTGGTGGAGGAGCAGGGCGTGGAACTCGTGAAGGGCAAGGTCGCCAAGGTGGAGGAAGACCCGGCGACGCACGACCTGCTGGTCACCGCCGAGGACGTGCTGGGCGGCAGGAAGGTCACCCGGCGCTTCAACATGGTGGTCCTGGCCACGGGCATCGTCCCCAACACCGACGGCCTGCCCGCCGGCTTCGCCCTGGACGAGTTCCGTTTCATCGCGGCCCCCGAGGGCAAGACGGGCCTCTACGGGGCCGGGTGCGTGCGGCGGCCCGAGGAGGTCTCCGCCACGGTCCAGGACGCCACCGGCGCCGCCCTGAAGGCTTACCAGTGTGTCGTAAGGAGCGCCCACCATGGATAAGAAACTCGGCGTCTACCTCTGCAGTGGCTGCTCCCTCGGCGAATCGCTGGACATGGAAAAGCTCGCCAAGGTGGCCCAGAAGGAGTACAAGGCGCCCGTCTGCCGGGTGCACCCCTTCCTCTGCGGCGCCGAGGGCGTGGCGCAGATCCGCAAGGATCTGGAGGAGGGGACGGTCAACACGGCGGTCGTCGCGGCCTGTTCGCCCCGCGTGAAGACGGCCGCCTTCTCCTTCGACCCCACGGCCGTCATCATGGAGCGCGTCAACCTCCGCGAGCACGTGGCGTGGTGCCAGAAGCCCAAGGACGAGGACACGCAGATGATGGCGGAGGACTACCTCCGCATGGGCATCGTCAAGGCCCAGAAGAGCGAGCCCCTGGAGCCGGCCTCCGAGGCCATCTCCAAGACCATCCTGGTGGTGGGCGGCGGCGTGGCGGGCATGACGGCGGCCCTGGAAGCGGCGGCGGCGGGCTACGAGGTGACCCTCGTGGAGAAGCAGGCCCAGCTCGGCGGCTTCGTGGGCACGCTGAAGAGCCGCTTCCCGCAGACGCCGCCCTACACGGAGCTCTCGGCCGACGGCATGGCCGAGAAGATCCAGGCTCTCACCTACCATCCGAAGATCACCGTCCTGACCTCCGCCGCCATCGTCAAGACGGAGGGCCAGCCGGGCATGTTCGACGTGACCGTGGAGGTGGAGGGCGGCTCGAAGTCGTTCCGGGTCGGCTCCATCATCATGGCGACGGGCTGGAAGCCTTACGACGCCGCCAAGCTGGGCCACCTCGGCTACGGCCTGAGCCCGGACGTGGTGACCAACGTGGAGTTCGAGCGCATGGCGGCATCGGGCGCCATCGCCCGCCCCTCGGACGGCAGGCCGCCCCAGAGCGTGCTCTTCATCCAGTGCGCCGGATCGAGGGACAAGGAGCACCTGCCCTACTGCTCCTCGGTCTGCTGCATGGCCACCCTGAAGCACGCCGAGTACCTGCACGCGCAGAACGCCGACGCCAAGGCCTACATCATCTACAAGGACATGCGCACCCCGGGCCAGTACGAGAAGTACTACGCCAAGGCCCAGAACCACCCGGCCACCTTCCTCACCAAGGGCGAGGTGGCCTCGGTCCGCAAGGGCGAGGGCGGGCTCGTCGTCGAGGTGAAGGACACCCTCCTCGGCGGCTCGGTCCAGATCCCCGCGGACATGGTGGT
The DNA here is from genome assembly GCA_021778515.1 of Acidobacteriota bacterium. GTDB lineage: Bacteria > Acidobacteriota > UBA4820 > UBA4820 > DSQY01 > DTPS01. The sequence continues at coordinate 1,684 of JAJYCJ010000033.1, read as the reverse complement.
GCTGGCCACGGGCATGGTGCCCAACTCGGCGGACGGCGAGGCCATCCGGCAGCTGCACGACGCCGAGGCCAAGGTGCTCCGCAACGAATCGGACACGCAGCGCCAGGAAGCGGAGAAGAGGGTCGCCGAGCTCAAGCAGCACGAGGGCACGGAGATTCTCCACCTGACCTACCGGCAGGGCCCCGATCTTCCGGTGCTGCGCTACGGCTTCCCCGACTCCCACTTCGTCTGCTTCCCCTACGAGACCCGGCGGACGGGGATCTACACGACGGGCACGGTGCGGGCCCCGATGGATTCCTCCCACGCGGCGGAGGACGCCCTGGGGGCCGCCATGAAGGCGATCCAGTCGGTGGAGCTGGCCTCCAAGGGCCAGGCCGTCCACCCGAGGGCCGGGGACCTCTCCTTCCCCGAGTTCTTCCTCCAGCGCTGCACGCAGTGCAAGCGGTGCACCGAGGAGTGCCCCTTCGGCACCCTCGACGAGGACGCCAAGGGAACGCCCAAGCCCAACCCCTATCGCTGCCGGCGGTGCGGCATCTGCATGGGTGCCTGCCCGGAGCGCATCATCTCCTTCAAGAACTACTCGGTGGACATGATCGCCTCCATGATCAAGGCCATCGAGGTGCCCGAGGAGGACGAGGAGAAGCCGCGCGTGCTCGTCTTCATGTGCGAGAACGACGCCTATCCGGCCCTCGACATCGCGGGCATGAACCACGCCCAGTACGATCCGAGCGTGAGAATCATCCCGCTCAGGTGCCTGGGCTCCATGAACATCGTCTGGATCGCCGACGCGCTCTCGGGTGGCATCGACGGCATCATGCTCATCGGCTGCAAGTACGGCGATGACTACCAGTGCCACTTTGCCAAGGGGTCGGAGCTGGCCAACCGGCGCCTGGAGAACGTGAAGGAGACCCTCACGCGCCTCCAGCTGGAGTCCGAGCGGATCCAGGTGACCCAGCTCGCCATCAACGAGTACGGCAAGCTCCCCGTGCTCATCAACGACTTCATGGACCGGATCCGGGAGATGGGACCGAACCCGTACAAGGGGTTCTGACGAGGGGAAAACGGTAGGAGCGCTCTCCGGAGCGCGATGGACGCTATGCATCGGCCTCCGGAGAGGCCTCCTGCGGGGAAGGCACCGCGGAAGCGCTTGATGCGGAGCGCAAGAGGAAGCGAGCGATGGCTGAGGCGATGACGATCCGGCCCGACGTGGGGTTCATCAAGGACGTGTTGAACTCGGGAGGCGGCGACCTCAAGAAGTGCTACCAGTGCGCCACCTGCTCCGTGGTCTGCAATCTCTCCCCGGAGCAGTCGCCCTTCCCGCGCAAGCAGATGATCGAGGCCCAGTGGGGACTCAAGGACCGGCTGGTGGGCGATCCGGCCATCTGGCTCTGCCACAACTGCGGCGACTGCACCAGCCGATGCCCGCGGGGCGCCAAGCCCGGCGAGGTGATGGGAGCGTTGCGCAGCCAGGCCATCCAGCATTTCGCCGCGCCGGGGTTCCTGAGCCGCGCCGTGGCCAATCCCAAGACCTGGCCCCTGCTCTTCGTCCCCGGAGCCTTGGTGTTCGGCGCGCTGGCCCTCTGGGCGCCGAAGGAGGTCACGGAGCCCCGTGAGTTCGCGAACGTCTTTCCGCTGCACGTGCTCGAGCCCCTGTTCTTCCTGATCTCGGGCCTGGTGCTCCTGG
>JAJYCJ010000032.1 GCA_021778515.1 Acidobacteriota bacterium | reverse complement strand
ACGCAGGGCGGGGAGGGCCTCGGATCCATCACCCAGGACTCGGGCGGGACGGCCGGACGGCGGCGCGAGCAGCAGGGGGATCACCTCAGTAGCCCTCCGGAATGCCCTTCAGAAGTCCGGGGTAAAGGGGGAAGTCGCGGCAGAGTCCCTCCACCTCCCGGCGGATCGATGCCAGGGCGCCCGGTGTCGCGCGCTCCAGGAGAGCCCGGCCCATCCAGCCTGCGATCCGACGCATCTCGGCCTCCCCCATTCCCCGTGTGGTGATGGCGGGGGTGCCGACCCGTATGCCCGAAGCCACGAAGGGCTTCTGCGTGTCGAAGGGGATGGTGTTCTTGTTCACCGTCATGCCGGCTTCGTCCAGGGCCGCCTCGGCCTCCTTGCCGGTAATTCCCTTCGCGAAGACGTCCACCAGCAGGAGATGGTTGTCGGTGCCGCCCGAAACGATCCTCCAGCCCCGCTGTTGCAGCTCATCCGAAAGGGTCCGGGCGTTGGCCACGACCCGGGCGGCGTAGGTCCTGAAGGCCGGCGTGGAGGCCTCCCTCAGCGCCACGGCCTTGGCCGCCATGATGTGCACGAGCGGCCCGCCCTGGATGCCCGGGAAGACGGTCTTGTCCAGCTCCTTGGCGAAGGCCTCCTTGCAGAGGATCAGACCTGCCCGCGGGCCGCGCAGGGTCTTGTGGGTGGTGGTCGTGACGAAGTGCGCGTACGGGACCGGCGACGGGTGAACCCCCGCCGCCACGAGACCCGCGATGTGGGCCATGTCCACCATGACCAGCACGCCGTGGCGTTCGGCCATCCCCCAGATACGCGGAAAATCGATCACCCGCGGATAGGCGCTGGCCCCGACGACCACCAGTTTGGGCTTGTGCTCGGCCATGAGCCCTTCGAGGGCCTCGTAGTCGATGGTCTCCGTTTCCCGTCGAACCCCGTACGGGATGAACTGGTAGAGTTTGCCCGAAAAGGACAGGGGATGGCCGTGGGTCAAATGGCCGCCATGGCTCAGGTCCATACCCAGGACTTTATCCCCGGGCTTGAGGACCGTCATGTAGACGCCCATGTTCGCCTGGGAACCCGAGTGCGGCTGGACATTGGCGTGCTCGGCCCCAAAGAGGGACTTCGCCCGCTCGATGGCCAGCGCCTCCACCGTGTCGGTGTGGATGCACCCCCCGTAGTAGCGTCTGCCGGGATACCCCTCGGCGTACTTGTTCGTGAAGACCGATCCCGCGGCCTCCAGAACGGCCTCCGAGACGAAGTTCTCGCTGGCGATCATCTCCAGGTGGTCGTTCTGCCGGCGGATCTCGGCGGCCATGGCCGCGGCCACTTCCGGATCGGCCTCCCAGATGGCTTCCATTCTCATCACTTACCCCCTATCCGACCCTCGGCGAGCCCGCGAAAGAGAAACCTGAAGGTCCCACCCGGCGTCCCTCAAGAGTGCATCTCGGTCGCCGGTTCATCGGCACCCAGGGTCATGCTTTGTGGTCCAGCTTTGCAATCCGCCTCTGATGGCGACCGCCCTCGAAGGGCGCATCCAGCCAGGTCTTGACCACCTCCTCCGCCAGCCCCTTGCCCATGAGCCTGCCGGGCAGACAGAGGACGTTGGAATCGTTGTGAAGGCGCGAAAACCGTGCGAGATAGAGATCCGTGCAGAGCACGGCTCGAATTCCCCGGTGCCGATTGGCCGCCATGCTCATCCCCACACCCGACCCGCACACCAGCACGGCCCTCTCCGCCGCTCCCGACAGCAGGGTCCCGCAGGCCCTGTCGGCATAATCGGGATAGTCAACGGATTCGGTTGAATGGGTTCCCTCGTCGGTTACCTCGTGCCCGAGGCGCAGAAGGAGGTCCCTTACGTATTCCTTGAGCTCGAAACCGGCGTGGTCCGCGGCGATCACGATCTTCATGGCGCACCTCTTGGAGGATCAGCATAGCCGCGGAGGGCGCAAAAGGGAAGCGGCACCTGCGCCCGGAGAAACCGCAGGGGCTCAGCCCTCCGGAGAGTCTGCCGCGGACCTCCGAAGGGTGATGACCCATCCCACTAGCCACAATAAGGTTGGCCCGCCCCCGGGGGAGGGGACGGGCCGTTGGGAGGGAAACCGTTGAGTGGAAGTTACTTGGTGGGATGGGAAGGGGCAGGGTTGGGTTTGGAAGAGCTCTTCTTCGGCGCGGCCTTCTTGTGGGCCATGGCCTTGTGCTCGGCCTTCTTCATGGCCTTCTTTTCAGCCTTCTTGTGGTACTGCGCCTTCTTCGCCGGGGCCTTCGAAGCCACGGCAGCGGGCTTCTGTGCCTTTGCAGCGGTCCCCGGAGCGGGAGCCTGCATGGCCAGCATACCCATCGTCATCAGACCAGCCAAAGTTGCCACTAAAATTCGCTTCATATGCATGCCTCCTAGCACCGCGCTCTTGGTGAGCAACGGGCGTGCCAAGGGACGGCATGGCACGGATTTCGCTGCAAAATAGAGATAATCCCCCCGCTGCCGCGGAATCCCTGGGGGACCGGGTCAGTGCCTAATTGGCGCCATGCGCCACTTTGACAGTGCCAAGCGGGCACGGTGGCGGCCCTTCGAGGCACGGACCTTGCCGAAAGTGCCTTGTGGTACGATAAATGAGGATCGAGCAAAATGGCCCGTCATCGGGCCCCTTTCGGAGCGAGGTAGCGCCATGGCACCCTCCAATGAGAACACCCGAGGCCGCGCCCGCTGGGAGCGGGAGACCCTGAACCCCCATCTGGAAAGGCACCCCGACAGGGAGGCGGAATACTCGACCGTCTCTTCCCTGCCCATTCGCCGCCTCTATTCACCCGAGGACCTCCAGGGGCAGGAGTACGAGAAGGAAATCGGCTGGCCCGGAGAATACCCCTTCACCCGCGGCGTGCAGCCCACCATGTACCGAGGCCGCCTGTGGACCATGCGCATGTTCGCCGGCATGGGAACCGCGGAAGACACCAACGCCCGGTTCAAGTACCTCCTGAAGGAAGGCCAGACGGGCCTTTCCACGGCCTTCGACCTGCCCACGCTCATGGGCCGGGACAGTGACAGCCCCCTCGCCGAAGGCGAAGTGGGGAAAGAGGGCGTCGCCATCGCCACGCTTCGCGACATGGAGATCCTCTTCGACGGCATCCCGCTGGGTGACGTCTCCACCTCCATGACCATCAACGCCCCGGCCGCCATCGTCTACGCCATGTACCTCGCTGTGGCCGAGAAGCAGGGGGTTCCCCTGAAGAAGCTCCGCGGCACCATCCAGAACGACATCTTCAAGGAGTACATCGCCCAGAAGGAGTGGATCTACCCGCCCGAGCCGAGCGTCCGCCTGATCGTGGACACCATGGAGTTCTCGGCCAAGGAAGTTCCCCAGTGGAACACCATCTCCATCAGCGGGTACCACATCCGGGAGGCGGGCTCCACCGCGGCCCAGGAACTGGCCTTCACGCTGGCGGACGGCATCGGCTACGTGCAGGCGGGCATGGCCCGCGGCATGGACGTGGACTCGTTCGCCCCTCGCCTGAGCTACTTCTTCAACTCGCACAACGATTTCTTCGAGGAGATCGCCAAGCTGAGGGCGGCCCGCCGCATCTGGGCGCGCCAGCTTCGCGAGCGATTCGGCGCCAAGGACCCGCGCTCGTGGATGCTGCGCACGCACGTGCAGACCGCCGGGTGCTCCCTGACCGCCCAGCAGCCCATCAACAACGTGATCCGGGTGACCATCCAGGCCCTCGCGGCCGTGCTCGGCGGCTGCCAGAGCCTCCACACCGATTCCATGGACGAGACGCTGTGCCTGCCGAGCGAACAGGCCGTCACGGTGGCCCTGCGCACCCAGCAGATCATCGCCGAGGAGAGCGGCGCCGCCAACACCATAGACCCGCTGGCGGGCTCCTACTTTGTCGAGTCCCTCACCAACGAGATGGAGCGGCAGGCTCTCGAGTACATCCGAAAAATCGACGAGATGGGCGGCATCATCCAGGCCATCGAGCAGGGGTTCCCCCAGCGCGAGATTGCCGAGGCCTCCTACCGCTACCAGAAACAGGTGGAAGAGGGGACGAAAACCATCGTGGGCATGAACCGCTACACCATGCCCGAAGAGATCCCCATCCCCCTGCTCAAGATCCCTCCGGAGGTGGAGGTCAGGCAGAAGGCCCGGCTGGCCGAGGTAAGGCGCACGCGGGACGGCAAGGCGGTCCTCTCGGCGCTCTCCGATCTCACGGCCAAGGCTCGCACCCACGAGAACCTCATGCCCGCCCTATTGGAGTGCGCCAGGGCCTACTGCACGATCGAGGAGACCGGCAACGCGATGAAGGAGGTCTTCGGCGAGTACAGGGAGAACAGCGTGATCTGATCCGCGGGGAGGCCGGCCCTGGCAACGCAGCGCCGGCATGCCGCGGTCCGCGCCATCGCCCTTCCCGTCCGTGAGGTGAATCGATGGAAGCGGCCCTGAGCATCCTGGTGGGGATCGGCCTGGCGGCCGCCTGCGGCTTTCGAGTATTCATCCCGCCGCTGGTGATGAGCATCGCCGCCATGGCCGGCCACCTGAAGCTCGCCCCCGGCTTCGAGTGGATCGGCACCTGGCCTGCGCTCCTCGCCTTCGCCACGGCCACCCTGTTCGAGGTGATCGCCTACTACGTCCCCTGGCTGGACAACCTGCTGGACGCCGCCGCCACTCCCGCCGCAATCGTGGCGGGCGTTCTGGTGACAGCCTCCGTAGTGCAGGCCATGAGCCCTTGGCTCCGCTGGAGCCTGGCCGTCATCGCCGGGGGGGCCGCCGCCGGGACGGTGCAGCTTCTCACGGTCAAGGCTCGGGCGCTCAGCTCCCTGTTCACCCTGGGCGCCGCCAACGCGGGCGTATCCACGGCGGAAGCGGGCGGGGCCGTGTTGACCTCCCTGCTCGTCCTCCTCTTCCCCATCCTGGCGGCGGCGGTGCTGATGGCGTTCGGCCTCGGCGTCTGGCTTCTCCTGCGCCGTCGCAGGTGAGGTATACTGGCTCAGCTGGAGGAGGCACCATGGCCAAGCAGACGTTGAGGCTCCTGGTCGGCAAAGTGGGGCTGGACGGCCACGACCGGGGGGCCAAGATCATCGCCAGGGCCCTGAGGGACGCGGGCTACGAGGTCATCTATACGGGGCTCCACCAGACCCCGGAGCAGGTGGTCGCCACCGCGCTGCAAGAGGACGTGGACGCCATCGGCCTCTCCATCCTCTCCGGCGCGCACGGAACGCTCTTTCCCAAGATCACCCGGCTGCTGAAGGAGAAGGGCGCCGAGGACGTGGTGGTCTTCGGCGGAGGGATCATCCCCGACGAGGACATCCCGGAGCTGCTGAAGGCCGGCGTCGCCAGGATCTTCACCCCCGGGACCTCCACCGCCGACGTGGTGCGGTTCCTCAAGGAGGAGGTGGAGCCCAGGCGCGCGCGGGTTTCCGGTTGACACCCGCAAGCGCCGTCGCCCCCACCTTAAGCCGGCCACCCGGGCGGCCACCCTGCTTCTTCCAAAGTCGGTCATGTCCACCCGGCTGATCCTCGAAACATCCTGCCTTCCTGAGGGGGGTCTGCACGTCGTCTTCGGCGATGAGGGCCGCCCTTTTACGCTCAGCCGGCTGGCCCTGGCCGAACTGGAGGGGGCCCTCGACCGCTGGGAGTCGAGGGAGGAGCTGCGCTGGGTGGCCTTCACCTCGGCCTCCCCGACCACCTTTCTCGCGGGCGCCAATTTCCGGGAGTTGAGACAGCTCGGCGCGGAAGGGGCCGCGGGCTTCTCGCGCATGGGGCAGCGCCTCTTCCGGAGAATGCGAGCGAGCCGGCTCTGGCTCGTGGCCTGCGTCCGGGGGGCCTGCATGGGCGGCGGGGTGGACTTCGCCCTTGCCTGCGATTACCGGGTGGCCGCCCCTGCGGCCCGCTTCGCCCATCCGGGACCAAGCCTCGGCCTCATGACCGGATGGGGAGGAACGGCCTTCCTGCCGCGCCGGGGCACGCCCGGATCGGAGGCCCTGCTGAGGGCGAGGCGGCTCACCGCCCCGGAGGCGCTGCGCGAGGGATGGATCGAAGAGGTGGCCCCACGCCCCCTCGCCCGGGCCACGCTCCGGGCGCGACAGTCGAAGGGGATCGACCTGCCCAGGCTCAAGAGGCTGTGCCGCGCGGCGGACCTTCCCCTCTTCCCTGCCCTGCGCTATGAGCGGTGGATGGCCGTGGACCCCGTGGCCCACCCATGCTAGGCTCGGAAGGATCCGCATTTTCGGGGATGGGTCCGGCGCCATGACGATTTGGGACGGTGTCATCCTGCTGGTGGCCGTGGCCCTGGTGCTCGGGGGCCTCTGGAAGGGCGCTCTCCGGCTGGCCCTCTCCCTGGTCGGGCTGCTCTCCGCCTTCCTGTTTTCAGGGCGCGTGGCCGACCTGCTGGAGCGGAATATGGCCGGCAGGATGCCCCTCCTGGCTGGATCTCCGGCGCGCGTCGCGGCTTTCGTGCTCATTCTCCTTGGCTTCGTCTTGACCGGAATCCTAGCCAGCAAACTGGCTCAGGAGGCGGGTCTGGGGCCCCTGAACCGGCTGTTGGGAGCAGCCTTGGGATTCCTGCTGGCCGTCTACCTCACGGGGGGCCTCGTGCAGGCGGCCGGCCGCGTCTCCCCCGCGCTTCGCGCCAAGGTGGAAGCGGGCCCCGTCGTGAGAACCATGGCCGGATGGGCCATGGGCATCCGCGCGCTCGTGCCCGATCCCCCATTTGGGCCGGTCCCGGTTCCCCAGTCTCGGCCTTCGGAGACCGGAGGGAGGAAGCTATGAGCGGCCCCATATCCCTCGGGCTGGTGCTGGCCGCCCTTCTCCTCGGATTGCTGGCCCTGCTGGGGGTCGTACTCCGACGCCTCTCCCGCATCACCGGCGAAGAAAAGAGCAGGGCCGTCCTCCTGGAAGGCCTGCGGGGCGATCTGGTGGGCCGCGTCGACGGCCTGGAACGTCGCAATGCGGAACTGCAGACCATCCTGACCCAGCAGCTCGGCACAACCCAGCACCTCTTGGAGCAGAGGCTTTCGGGTCAGGAGCAGAGCCTGCGCGAGCAGCTCAGCCACCAGGCCGCCTCCCTCCAAAGCCAGACGGGCATCCTTCAGCGGCACATGGAGGGCACCCAGGCCACCCTCGCCCAGGTCACCGAGAAGATGGGGATGGTCCAGCAGACCTCGCTCCGGATGGCCGAACTGGGGAAGGACATCGAAGGCCTCCAGCGCCTGCTCCGGGCCCCCAAGGCACGAGGGGAGCTGGGCGAGCTGGGTCTCGAGACGATCCTGAGAGACATCCTGCCCAAGGACCGCGTGGTCTACCAGTACGCCTTCGCCGACGGCAGGAAGGTGGACGCCATGGTCCTTCTGGACAGGGGCCTGCTGCCCATCGACGCCAAGTTCCCCATGGAGGACTTCCAGCGGTACCTGGAGGCAGAAGAAGACGACCGGCCGAAAGCACGGAGGGCGTTTCTGGCCAACCTCAAGAAGAAGATCGACGACATCGCCAAACTCTACGTCCGCCCCGGCGAGGGCACCCTTCCCCTGGCCCTCATGTACCTTCCGGCCGAGTCTCTCTACTACGAGGCCTTCGTCGTCCACGTCCCGGAGGAAGAGGACCTCTGGCATTACGCCTACGAACGATCCGTGCTGCCTCTTTCGCCGGGGACCCTGACGGCCTACCTGAAAACCGTCGCCCTGGGTCTCAAGGCCGCCGCCGTCGAACAGAACGCCCGGCAGGTACTCGATCTCCTGGCCACCCTGGAGAGGGACCTCCGGAGCTTCGAAGGGGGATTCGAGACCCTCGGCCGTCACCTGGCCAACGCCCACCAGAAATACGACGAGGGCCAGCGGGCCTTGCAGCGCCTGTCGGGCCACCTGGAGCGGGCACGGGATCTGGGGTCCGAGAGGCCCGGCGATTCGGGCGAATGAGACCCCGCCCGGATCCCGGATTTGCGGCAGGCGCCGTGGGATGTACAATGAATAACGGGGATCCGATCATAGGAGCCGCCTCCGCATCGAAGGAGACGACGAGATGCGCATAGCCGTCACGAGCATGGAGAAATCCCTGGATGCACCCGTTTCACGGCGATTCGGCCGCTCCCTCTACATCTTCGTGGCCGAGACCGAAACGCGCGTGGTCCGCATCATCGACAACGGCGCCTTCGCCGGCATGGGCCTGGGGGCGGGGGCGAAGACGGCCGAGATGCTGTCCCGCCTCGAAGTCTCCTGGGTGGCTACCGGCGAGATCGGGCGCGAGTCCTTTCAGATCCTCCAGAACAGCGGCATCCACGTGGTCACCTGCGCCAACGGCACCTGCCGGGAGGTGCTGGACCGCCTGGAAGCCGGAGGTCTGATCCCTTCGGAAAAGCCCACGGATCCCACGGGCTGCGCCGTCCCCAGCACCGACTGACCGCACTTTCTCCGGCGGAGCCGCGGGTACCCCGCCTCCCATCCAGGCCTCGATCTCTTCGGCTGGAAAGGTGCCACCCCACGCACGGGTTCTTGGAGGGGCATCATGGAAGCCACGATTCGAATTGTTCGAGGAGATATCACACGCCAGGAGGTGGATGCGGTGGTCAACGCGGCCAACACGAGCCTCCTCGGAGGCGGCGGCGTGGACGGGGCCATCCACCGGGCGGCCGGCCCCGGACTACTGGAGGAGTGCCGCCGCATCGGCGGCTGCCCCACCGGAGAGGCCCGAATGACAGGTGGCCACCTGCTCTCGGCCCGCTTCGTCATCCATACCGTCGGGCCCGTCTGGCAAGGAGGCGGCCACGGCGAGGAGGAGCTGCTCGCCAAGTGCTACCGGAACAGCCTGCGCCTCGCCCTGGAGCACGGCGCTGCCAGTCTCGCCTTCCCCAGCATCAGCACGGGCGCCTACGGCTTCCCCATCGAGAGGGCCTGCCGAATCGCCCTCGCAGAAGTGAGTGGGTTTCTCCGCGACCATGGTGCCCCGGCCCTCGTCCTCTTCGTCTGCTTCAGCGCCGAAGATTACGGGACTTACACCGAGGCGTGGGACCGCCTTCGCCCCTGTGTCACGTCCGCGCGTTGACGCCGCATCCAATCAGTTCGCCGTGGCGCACCAGAACGGGGGAGCCCGAATGACGCCACTTCAGGGCAAGGAGATCGGGGAGGCGATCGCGTAACCTCCGACTCCTGAAGGCTCACCGCGGCTCTCCACGATTGGGAATGGCCAGAACAGCCCCACCGGACCACCCTTCATCGCCGGCTCAAGGGCGGTTCTGCCAGCCTTGAACCCAGGCTTCGAAGACCGGGAGGCAGCGATCGCAGAAGGCGGCCTCCTTGAGATCCACCTGCTCCACCGAGGTGGAGAAGGCCATGACGCAGGAGGAGAGCCGGCAGTGGCGCAGGCCCGCCAGATGGCCCAACTCGTGAAGGCTCTCCTTCTCCACACGGTTCAGCAGCAGGGACGAATTGCCGGGCAGGCCGTAGAAGGCCTGGTGCAGGCGATGCGCGGAGACCACGGCGAACCTCCCCTGAAGGCGGGCCTCGCCGAACAGGAAGGTGAGGATGGGCACCGCCAGGTCCAGTTCCGTGACCCCGAGACAGGGGCCCGAAGCCCGGGCCCCATCGGCCTGCACCTGGATCATGTCCAGCAGGCGGGTGGAATGGTACTGGCCCCGCTCGTTCAGGTATGCCTCCGTGTAGTTGATGACCCACGGGGCCCGGACGCACGTCAGACCGGTGGACTCGGGCAATACCAGGGCCAGGTATTCCATGACCCCCGGGTTCATGCTCCCGATGGGGATCAGCCTGAGCGGAGTCATTCTCGTACGAAGAGCCCGTAGCGTTTGATCTTGTTGTAGAGGGTCGCCCGGTCGATGCCCAGGACGCGGGCCGACTTGGAGATGTTCCCGCCGGTCTCCGCCAGGACCCTCTGGATGTGGATCTTCTCCACTTCGGACAGGGGGAGGCCAGAGGAGGCCTCGGAGGCGGCGGACCTATGGATCGGAAGGTGCTCGGGCAACAGTTCGTCGCCCTTGCAGAAAATGACCGCCCGCTCGATGGAGTTCTCCAACTCCCGCACGTTTCCAGGCCAGGAGTGCTGGGAAAGGAGGGCCATGGCGGAAGCCGAGATACCCCGGATCGGCCGGTTCATCTTCCGGGCGTACTTCTGGAGGAAATAGCCGGCCAGCATCGGGATGTCCCCGGCCCGCCCCCTCAGGCTCGGCAGCACGATGGGAAATACGTTCAGCCGGTAATAGACGTCCTCGCGGAAGCTCTTCTCGGCCACGCGCGCCTCGAGGTCGCAGTTCGTCGCGGCGATGAGCCGGAAGTCCACCTTGATGGGCTTGGTGCCGCCGAGTCGGGTGATCTCCCTCTCCTGGAGCACCCGGAGGAGGTCGGTCTGGGTCTTGAGGCTGACGTCCCCGATCTCGTCCAGGAAGAGCGTGCCGCCATCCGCCAGCTCAAACTTCCCTTTGTGTCGGAACTGGGCGCCGGTGAAGGCCCCCTGCTCGTGTCCGAAGAGCTCGCTCTCCAGGAGGCCCTCGGGCAGGGCGCCGCAGTTCACGGTGACGAAGGGCATGAACCGTCTCGGGCTGGCGGCGTGGATGGCCCTGGCCACGAGCTCCTTCCCGGTCCCGCTCTCGCCGCGGATGAGCACCGTCGTGTCCGTCGGCGCCACGTTCTTGATCAGCTCGACCACGTCCTGGATGGGCTGGCTTTCGCCGATGATGTCCTTGAATGGGGTCAGCTCCTCGAGCTGCACCTTCAGGGAGAGGTTTTCTTTCTGGAGGAGCCGCCTCTCGGCCGCGTTGCGCACCAGGCGTTCCAGCTCCTCCGGGTCGATGGGCTTGGTGACGTAGTCAAAGGCGCCCTGCTTCAGCGCGCGTACCGCCGTGTCCACGGACGCGTAGGCGGTCATGAAGATGATGATGGGGTTCTCCTGGTGCTCCTTGATCGTCTCCTGCAGTTCCAGGCCATCCATCCCGGCCATTTTGATGTCCAGAAGGAAGATGTCGAAACGCTGCCGGCCCATCTTGGCGAGCGCCTCTTTGCCGCTGGCGGCCACCTCGGTCTCGTACCCGGAATCCCGAAACCAAGCCTGGAGCGAGTCCCTCACGCTGAACTCGTCGTCCACGACCAGGATGCGGATGGGAGTGGTCATGCCGGCACCTCCTTCTGCGAAGCCCCTGCCTGCGGCGGCAAAACGGGGAAATGGAGGGTGAACGCGGAGCCCTTGCCCACCGTGGACTCCACGTCGATGCGGCCGCCGTGCCGCTGGACGATGCTATAGACTACGGCGAGGCCGAGGCCGACCCCGTGGACCTCCTCCTTCGTGGAGAAGAAGGGCTCGAAGATGTGCTCCATGGTCTCGCTGTCTATCCCCACACCCGTATCCTCGACCCGGACCCAGACACCCCTCTCCCCCTCCTCCGATCCCGTGGAGACCGTCAGGGTTCCCTCCGAAGGCATGGCCTCGCAGGCATTGATGAAGACGGCCAGCAGCGCCTGAATCACCTGTTGGCCGCTGCAGTGGATGCGGGGCAACCCCTCCGGCAAATGGGTGTTCACCGTCACCGATTGAAGGTCGAGACGATGGCGGACGAGCCGGAGAGCCTCCGCCGTGAGCCCGCTGATGTCCTGGGGTTCGAGCTTGATGGGAGACTTGCGCGAGAACTGGAGCAGGGAGTTCACGATCTCCCCGCAGCGGGTGGCTTCGCTCTCGATGAGCTCAAGGTACCGGCGCTCCTCTTCCCCTACTCCCGGGTCCCTGACGGCGCGTTTCTGGAGAAGTTTGGCGTAGGTCCGGATCCCCGAGAGGGGGTTGTTGATCTCGTGGGCGATCACCGCCGCCAGCCGCCCCACCGTCGCCATTCGGTCGATCCGGAGCATGTGCTCCTGGGCCTGCCGAAGTTCGGCGGTTTTCTCCTCCACCTTGGACTGGAGGGTCCGGTTGTAGTGCCTGACCACCTCCATGGCCTCCTTCAGCCTCCGAGTCATGTCGTTAAAAGACTGACTCAGTTCCCCCAATTCGTCTCGGGACCGCACCGGAATGGGGTGATCCATGTCGCCGTCGGCCACCCGCCTGGTACCGGCAATGACCGCCTTGAGGGGCCTGTCCACGAGGAGAAACACGAAGAGGAAGGAGACCAGGGAGACGATGGCGAAATTGATGACCCCGCCGACGAGCGCACGGTTCTTCAGGCTTGCGATCGTGGCATCCACATCCCTCAGAGAGACGTCCACATCCAGCACCCCGAGTATCTGCTGGTTCGAAGGGTGAAAGTGGCAGGGGGCGTTGTAGCAGGCCGCCTCGTTGTCGATGGCGTTGATCACCCCGACCACGCGCCCCCCGTTGGGCGCACGGAACACCCGAATACGGTCGGGCCGATTCGGGCGGCTGAGGGGTTGCCCCTTCTGGTGGCAGGCGAAACAGGCTTCGGCCTTCCTGTTGACCGAGTGGCCGATCTCCGCCTTATCCGTCGAATAGGTTACGAGCCCCTGTTCGTTGTAGATCCGGAGCCTGACGATCCCAGGCTGGGTCCCGATGCTGTCCATGATCTTGTAGAGGTCATCGCGGCTGTTGTTGAGCATGGCGAAGCGCGTCGAGCGCCGCACCACATCCGTGACGCGGTCCGCTTCTTGGACCATGAGCCGTTCCAGGGCCTGTCGGTGGAAGTAGGCGCTCACGTAGCAGAGGCTTCCCGAGATCACCACCACCGTCCCGATGAGGGCGGCAGCCAGTTTGAAAGTGAGCCCCCGGAACCGCCACCTCCCGTCCATCCGCACTCCCCTGAACGCTCCCACTTGGCCCCCAAGTCATCGATCAAAGTCCCACATGCCCCCGGCGGAGGGACCTCCCGGATCACCCGATGCCCGCCCGGATGCTCTCGCCGCGGCGTGAGGCTGGCCCGGGCCCCAACTCGGCAGCGGGCGGAAGGGGGCACGCTGCGACCCCCGCCGGGATGGTTACGTTCAATATAGGGTAGGTATACAGGCGAGAGAAGCCCACTTCCGCCGGGACATCTCTGGGTAGCTCATATCCCGCACCCGCCGTGGTGCCCCTCAGCGGGTCACAGGCCCTCGCCCAGGAATTCTCTCCTGAACTCGTCCCAGGCCTCCGAACCCAGCGCGGGCACGATGCCGGCCACGGGTTTCCCCCCATCCGCCGCCAGGTCGGCGTGGAAGGGCTGCGCGAAGTTCCTGAACCGCTCCACCTCGTTGCCCAGGAACTCCTTCGCATCCTCGGCCACCACCAACCCCTTCAGTTCGTGCGCCAGGGAGGAAGGCCTGACCCTGAACAGCCAACCCTCTCCATAGGGGTCACGGGCGATGGCCTGAGGATCCACCGTCACCAGATGATGGACCTCCTCCACGACTCCGCTGACGGGAGTCGTCAGGCGCGCCAACCTATGCCCCTTGAACAGGGTGACCGCCGACTCCCCCTTTCTGAGCGAGGCCTGCAACGCCGGCAGATCCAGAGTGTCGATGTCCCCCAACATCTGTCGGGCGAAATCATCCATCCCGACCCGTACCAGGCCGTCCGGTTCGAGGATCGCCCAGGCATGACGGGGTGACAGGAACACCCCTTCGGGAACCTCCACCTTCCAGTGGAGGGGGCCATCCGGAAGCGGCGTGGAAGCGGTGGAGACAGGCGGGGCCTCCCGCACCCCCAGCCGTCTTTGGATGATGAATCGAACCGCCAAGTCGGCCAGCAGAAAACCAAGGACGGTAGCAACAACCAGGATCGGAACCATGGGACCCTCCCTCCTGAAGGCCCAGCCCCCCGGGCGCCCGCCCATCCTTCGAGAGCCAAGCGCCCGAAGCCCCTTCCCTTCCCGTGCAAAGGAGGGGCCAAATCCGATTTCCCCTATCTCCTCGTAACCCATTGACCCATAATGGCTTGGTCGCGCGTCGGGCGGCGCCCTGACGCTCCCTTTTCGTCTGGGCGATGCAATTCACTACACCGCTTCGCAGCATCCGTGATAATACGTTTATCATCAATTCATTACGTAGGTCTTTGGGGGCTGCATATTAATTCGGCATGCGTGGAGTATTTCGGCTCTTGGTCCAGCGGACTGCTGCGCCATTGCGATGGAGAGAATGCGCGCGATCTGTTTTGCCGGCCAGGCCGTTCGCGGATGGCCGTTGAATGGTAGGAGCCCTTGTTATGTGCGGTCGGACATATACATGGCGAGGTCCACCACTCTCCGGGCATAGCCCCATTCGTTGTCGTACCACGCAAGAACCTTCACGAAATGCCCGTCCAGGACGCGCGTAGACGGGGCGTCCACGAGCGCCGAATGGGGGGTACCCACGATGTCAGCCGAGACCAACTCCTCCTCGGTGATCCCCAGGATGCCCCTGAGCCGTTGTGAGCCAGCTGCCTGGGTGAAGGCCTCGTTGACGGCTTCAGTCGTAGCGCTCCTCTCGGTGTGCACCACGAGGTCAATGATGGACCCATCCAGCACCGGGACGCGCATGGCCACGCCGTCTATCTTGCCTTTGAGGTTGGGTAT
This sequence comes from Acidobacteriota bacterium, assembly GCA_021778515.1. Taxonomy (GTDB): domain Bacteria; phylum Acidobacteriota; class UBA4820; order UBA4820; family DSQY01; genus DTPS01. The sequence continues at coordinate 15,763 of JAJYCJ010000032.1, read as the reverse complement.
CACGAGCGTGACGCCGGTCGTGGCTCCCGTCGTGGAGGGTACGATGGACACGGCCGCCGCGCGACCACGCCGCCACCGCCGGGCATGGGTATCGACGAGAGATTGCGTGCTCGTCACCGCGTGAACGGTGGTAAAGAACCCCCATCGGATGCCGAAAGACTCGTCCAGTACCTTGGCCACCTGAGCCAGGCAATTCGTCGTACAGGAAGAGTTCGAAACGACGAAGTGCTTGCCGGCGTCGAAGGCCTCCTCGTTGACGCCCATGCAGATCGTGACGTCGGCTCCGCGAGCGTTGGTCGTGACGATGACCCTGCCCGCTCCGGCGGCGAGGTGTCTGGCGGCATCTTCGCGCTTGTTGAAGAGGGGCGTGGCTTCGATGACGATCTCCACTCCCTCCCTTTTCCAGGGCACCCCGCTGGGGTCAGGGACTTGCGTGAAGCGCACCTTGCGGTCCCCCCAGCAGAGAAAGCCATCCTTTGCCCCGATGGTCGCGGTGGGGTTGGTGTGAATGGAATCGTACTTGAGCAGGTACGCAAGATTATCGAGCTCTCCAATGTCGTTGATGCACGCGACCTCTCCGGCATTCATTTCCATGAACTGGCGGAAGACCAGCCTGCCGATCCGCCCGAATCCGTTGATGCCGAACCTTCTCCCTTTGGACATGGCGACCTCCCCTCGGGAAGAACCGGCCGAAACTGGTGTCGTGTCTCTAGCTCTTGTTTGCGGTGGCCTCTTCCCAGGACACTACATTTCACAAGGGGCTCCGCCCCTAGGGCGCCCGCCTGCGGAGGGCCGGTACCCCGAAAGAGCGGGGAGGCCTCCTCCCCCCATCCCTCCGTGTGCCGTCTGTCGCCTGCCTCCACGGTGAACCCATCACTGGGAGAGCACACTAGCCGACAGCTCCGACGCGCGACCCTCCGGCACGACCAGGGCGATCAAGAATTTTCGTCCATCCGACATCCGGGGAGGCGGACTCTCCGGCTCCTCGACCGGCTCCCCTTCCATTCCCCCGCCGTGCCGAGAAGAAGACGGCGGTCCTTCGCCCTGGCCGACGAATCCCGACTCCACCTGACTCGCCCCGGTGCCCGCCGTCCCCTCCGTCGAGGCGCACAGGCGGACACCTCCGGCCCTCTCGGCACCTCCCGGACACGACCTCGACCAAGTCTCTTATTGGCAAGCCTAGCGCCTGCGAGGGCTTCATGCAAACTTGAAGGGGGACACGGAGCGCACCGATTTCTTCGATTCCCGCTCAGTCCTTCGGCGGCTGACGGACCGGCCGGATGAAAGAACCTCTGGGGGCCGGACCGCGGGGCCGTCGCTCCGCCCTCCCATCCGGCCGGGTGCCCGGATGGGGGCTCTTACTAATCCGAGAGGGAAGGGGTTGGCCCCTTCCCTCTCCCCCGCCTTCGCGGGGGCAGGCTCCGCTCGGCTGGGCAAAGCCCACCGCGGTGGGCTGGTTTCGCAAGCGGGCCCCCCCGCCTTCGCGGGGGCAGGCTCAGGCTTTCGGCCTCGCTGCTCTCCCATCCCCACTTCGAAGCTGCCCTCAGCAAAGAGTCAACCCTACTGGTGTCCCATTAGTAAGCCCAAATCCCGCGATTGGACATTGGAGTGGCTCCGAAAGGCTCATGGATGGTAGTTTCCGTGGAAGACGATCTTCACCCGCCAAGGGATTTGGGTTGCCTCCGACCCCGGACTTGATCCGGGGGAGGAAGCCCCAACGGTGGGGTGGGGCCCCAGCGGGCTTTGCCCGTGGGGCGGGGCCCCGGAGGGCAAGGCGACGATTCGGCAGGCTTGGCCTGCGAACCGGAGAGAGAAACCCATGGCCCTCCCCGTCCAAGAGACAATGTCTCCCCCCCGTGAACCTGAACCATAGCCGAAGCCACCCGCATTTCAATCGCGGAATTTGGGGTAAGGCACCCGCAAGGGCGATTCGAGCGACGGTCCTCATCCCGGTGGTTGGTGGAGGGCCGCCCAGTCGGCCTACTGACCCTGCTCACCCATCGGTGCGCTAGAGTTCCGGTGCTCGGTTCACGATCCTGAAGGCGAAGGCCATCATGGCCAGGCAGATCACGGAGAGCCCGCTCATCAGCCAGAAGTAGGGCCCAGGCTGGAGCTGCAAGGGGAAGGCGTTCTGAATGCCCGGCGTGATCCACATGCGCCCCAGGTACCCGGCGAGAAAGCTTCCCACACCGCTGGCCGCGAACCACATGCCCATCATGAGGGATTGGTACCGGGGCGGGGCCACCTTGGTGACGTAGGAAAGCCCCATGGGACTCAGGCAGAGCTCGGAGAGCGTCATCATGCCGTAGAAGCCTACGAGCCAGTAGGGGCTGACGGGAGAATGGCCGTGCGAGAACCCCGCGGCGGCGGCCACCATGATCAGGAAGGAGACCACGCTCAGGAAGAATCCCCACTGCATCTTGCCCGAGGTGGAGGGCTCCATCTTCCGGCGGTTCAGGAAGCCCCACAGCCAGACCAGCATCGGCGTGAACGCGATGATGAAGATGGGGTTGATGGACTGGTACCATTCGATGGGCATGGTGTACGCGCCCATCCTAACGGGCTGGGTGTAGTCCCGGGCCCAGAGGTTCATCACGTCGCCGTACTGCATGTAGACGGCCCACCAGAGGATGATGATCCCGAAGACGGCGTAGAGGGCCCACATGCGCATCCAGAAGGCGCGCCGGTCCTTGGGCTCCCGTGCGCTCACGAAGCCCCCCGTCCCCGTCGCGGTGGTATCCGCGTGGGCCACGTACTTGTTGAAGGAGATCAGGATCACGGTCGAGAGGATCATGCCCACGCCCGCCGCGAAGAAGGCCCAGCGGAAGCCGTAGGCCACCTGGAGCCAGCCCGCCACGAGGGGCGCGATGAAGGCCCCCACGTTGATCCCCATGTAGAAGATGTTGAAGGCGGAATCGCGCAGGGGGCTGTCGTGCTCGTACAGGTTCCCCACCATCGTGGAGATGTTGGGCTTGAAGAAGCCGCCGCCCATGATCAGGAACACGAGGCCCGGATAGAAGAGGGAGACGCTCGTCGTGGCCAGGAGGAACTGGCCGATGGCCATGAGCAGGGCTCCGATGTAGACCGTCTTCCGGCAGCCCAGATACCGGTCCGCGATCCAACCTCCCAGCAGGGGCGTGATGTAGATAAGGCCGGAGTACCACGCATACATCACGTGGGGATCGAAGAAGGGCAGGACCTTCAGCTTCGCATAGTGCGCCGGCTCGGTCATGTAGAGCACGAAGACGGCGAACATGGTGTAGAAGCTGAATCGCTCCCACATCTCCGTGAAGAAGAGAACATACAACCCCTTGGGATGGCGCGGCTTAGGCATGAACGGCTCCTTGTCGGGCGAGGGGTGAGAGCGGGACGTGGATTGGGCTTCGGCTTGTCGGCATTGCGGGTGGGAGCCAGTTCGTCGGTCGCAAGGTCCCTCCCTCAGGGGACAATCTGGATCCGGCAGGGGGCGGAGCGAAACGTTCCGATCCACCAGAACCTCTGGCTTCGGCTTCGGCACGCCTCCTCGAAGCGCTCGGCGGTTCTCGGCGGCACGGCCAGAAGGAGCCCCCCCGAAGTCTGGGCATCGGCGGCCATGAGAAGGTGGTGGTCCTGAAACCCCGGCGGAGAGTCCACGTGGGGAAGCACCAGGTCCCGGTTGGCGTAGGTGCCGCCGGGCACGTTCTGGTCCAAGGCCTGCCGCTCCACCCCGTCGAAGAACGGCAGCGCGGAGAAGCGGATTTCCGCGCCGACCTCCGCCTCCCGGCACATTTCCAACAGGTGGCCCAGGAGCCCGAACCCCGTGACGTCCGTCGCGCCGTGAAGGCCCGATTCGAGCGCGCACTCGGCGGCGACGGCGCTCAGGGAGGCCATGGACTCCACCGCGGGCGCGTACTCCGATTCGGAAAGGTCCCCGGCCTTGTAAGCCGTGGCCAGAATGCCGGTCCCGAGGGGCTTGGTAAGGGCGATGCGATCTCCCGGCTTCGCCCCTCCCTTTCGCAGGAGGCTCTCGACCCGGGCCTCGCCGATGACGGCCAGGCCGTACTTGGGCTCCGCGTCATCGACGGTGTGCCCTCCCACGATGAGACAGCCCGCCTCCACCGCCTTGTCGGAGCCGCCCTTCATGATCTGGAGCATCTCGTCGATGCGGTGTTTCCGGCTTGGAAAGCTCATGAGGTTGAGGGCCAGCTTGGGGCGCCCCCCCATGGCGTAGACGTCCGAAAAGGCATTGGCGGCCGCTATCTGCCCGAACACATAGGGATCGTCCACCACCGGCGTGAAGTAATCCACGGTGAACAGCAGGACCCTCTCCGCGTCCAATAGATAGGCCGCGGCGTCCTCCACGTGCCCCGCGGGGGTCAGGAGGCTGGGGTCCGTCATGGGGGGCAGCTGGCGGAGAACCTCCGCCAGGTCGAGTGGACTGGTCTTGCAGGCTCAGCCGGCGCCATGGCTGAGCTGCGTCAGGCGTCCAACGGGCGGCCTGGTGTCGCTCATCCGGGTTCCTCCCTTACCGGTTCCAAAATCACGCGCCCGTCCGCCGATTCCATCGTCCGTCAGTGCTCCGGCTTGGGCACCGGCAGGGGTGGCGGCGGTGGCGGTGGAAGCTGCTGTAGCAGGTCCGTCGCGAGGGGCTGGACCAGGATGTCGCCCAACCCGTCCAAGCTGGCCGACGGGTCGCCCGCCGCCGAGAGCAGCAGGGGGCGGGCCTCCTCGACCCTGTTCAGTTGAATGAGCGCCACAGCCCGAAGGTACGACCAGGCGGCCCCAGCGGGCTCCCCCGAGCTCTCCGCGCCGAGCATGTCCAGGTCCTTGAGGGCTTGGTCGGGCCGTCCCAGGTTCAGGTCCGCGCACGCCAGATTCAGGACCGCCGGGCGCTTTTCGAAGGTGGACTCGGCCCCCAGGACGGCCTGCCTGGAGAGGAGCCACAGCCGCCTGTAGGGGAACGAAGAACCCCCGTAGACCTGCACCACGAAGGCCTGATCGGCCCTGAAGTGCCAGGTCTCCTCCTGGCCCTTGTGGAGATAACGAATGGTCGGATTCCGATCCCCTGCCAGGGCCTTGCTGGCTGCAGCGACGGTAGGAGTGAGGGTTGTATCGACGCCCAGCAGGACATCGCCTGGGGAGGGACCGGACGGGTCGCCCACGCCGCGAACGAACGTGGGGCCCGGAGCCCCCGGAAGGTCGGCCACGCTCACCACCTCCTCGGCGGACGGGTGGATGAGCGGCCGGTCCACGGATTCGAGGGCCGAGGCGGCCTCCTCGTGGGGACCCAGCACGCTGCTGAACTCATCGTACCCAGGAATGCCTGGGACGAAGAGCCTCAGGGTGACCCGGGCAGCCGCTCCTTGAGAGGAACCCGCCGGGGCGAGCTTGCCGGCGAGCAGCCCCTGGCACTTGTACTTTTCACAGAGCTCCTGAACGGTCGCCGAGACCTCCTGCGGATCAACCCCGGGGACGAAGAAGGTGTCCGAGAGCATCGGGTTCTTTTCCTTGGAAAGGACGGTGTTGAAGAGCTTCATGGTGCCCACCGCCTCGTTCATCTTCCCCTGCAGGCCCTGGAGCTGGTCGGGAGTTACGTCCTGCACGCGGGTCAGCCCGATCCACAGGAGGGTGGGTCTCAGGACGGCCATGACCCTATATGGACTCTGGTCGGGGATGTCCAGCTTCGCCCGGTACTCTCCCACGCCCGCCTTTTGCACGAGGAGATCGTGCTCTCCGATGCAGAAGTTCTGTAGGCTCAAAGGCGTGATCCCCGCCTGCTGGCCGTCCAGCGTGACCTGCGCCTCCGTGGGATGGGAGGCGATCTCCAGGTTCACGCTCCGCTGCTCGAGGGTAATGGGCCGGATGAAGCCGACGGAGTTTCTGACCTTGTCCAGGGTCACGGTCATGAGGAAGTCCCGGGTGAGGTAGCACTGGTGGAGTAAGGTCACCTTGTGTTCGCCGGGAGGGAGATAGAGGGCCGGGATGACGTAGACCGACCCCGGATCCACCTTGTTTTCGCTGGCGAACTGGGCCCAGTCCTGCTGAGCCGAAGCGGTCTTTTCGGCCCTGCCGGCCGGCTTTCCGTCGATGAGGAGCTGGGTGCCCTGCGGCTGCACGAAGAAGTAGATTGAGCGGGCGTTGGGCACCAGCCGGATAGTCACGGGGACGGTCGTGCCGATTTCGACGTTGACCTCCTGCTCCTGGGACGTGTAGCCCGGATGCGTTACTCGAAGGACATGCAGACCCTTGAGCACCGGAAAGCTCCGGGGATAGCCCGTGCCGAGTTGTCTTCCGTCCACGGTGACCACGCTGTCTTCCGGATCCACCGACAGGGCCAGTGTCCCGGTCAGGGAGGTCCTGACGTCCTCAAAGAACTTCTGGATCTTGGGGGAGCGCGTCACCGAAAAGGGATATTCGGGGCGGAGCTGGATCAGCCGCGTGAAATCCTGTTTGGCGTCGTCCAATTGGCCGAGGTTGTAAGCGCAGACACCCTTCAACTCCAGCACCCGTTCGAGAAGCGTCTCGTCGCTCGGCTGAAGCCGCCCCGTCTGTTCCCATTTGGTCAGGGTGTCATCCAGGGGATTCAGAAGCTGGAGCGCCTGGGGAAATTTGAAGGCGTGATAGGAATCCTGCGCCTTTGAGAATGTCTCCTGGAGGGCGCCGATCTCCTGGATCACCACCTGGCCCCCCAGGGCCAGGGGCAGCAATCCGGCGGTCACGAGAAGAGCGAAGAACAGCCTTCTCACAGCGCGATCCTCCCCACCGCGCCGCTCTTCTCATTAAGGACGACCACCGAATCGAGGCCGTCCCAGCCCATGGCGCTCACGCGCGCGGCCTCTCCGGTGGCCGACAGGTAGCGTCCATCGCCGGAGAACAGCACGGCACGGCGGGCTCTTCCGTCCAGCAGCATCACGTCGCCGGCGAAATCCACCTCCATCCCCTCCATCCGCCGGACGGGATGGCCCTCCGCAGCCGGGTCGATGTTCCTGAGGGGGCTCATGTCGGCCCGGAAGACGTGAACGGCCTCCGTGCTCTTATCGGCGATGTAGATGCGCCCGGCCATGTCCACGCGCACCCAGGCGGGATTGCGCAGGCTCAGGGCCACGCTTCCTAGGACCTTGCCGTGGCGGTCCAGGCGATACAGCCTTCTGGCTCCGCGGTCCAGGAGAATGAGGCTCCCCTCGGGCGAGGCGGCCACCGACACCGGTTTGTCCAACCCGGCCGGAATCGGGACTACCGCGTCCCCCCAGAGGATCTGGCTCTCTCCCAAGGCCACGACTTTTCCCTCCTCGTCCAGGGTCATATCCTTGCCCCTCGCCAAGGGTGTCGAACTCAGCTGCCGTCCCGTCCGATCGATGCGGACCAGGGCGTTTTCCGTGAGGAGGTACACGGAGCCATCCGGAGCGGGCTCAATTCCCACCACCCTCCGGGCAACGGAGCGGTCGAAAGGGGGCATGGAAGCGGGCTTGACGCTCAGGACGGCGGGCGGCGGCGAGGGACCCAGGCGTTGCATCACCGCCTGCGCCATCTTCAGGGCCCTGGGGTCCGATGCACCCAGGGAGGCGAGGCAGTCCGCCATGCGCATGGGGCGGTCGAGGGCGAGGTACACGCGGGCGCAGAGATCCAGCCACGAAGCGGAGCTCCCCTCCTCGGGCTGCGCCAGGAGTACCAGCCGGTAGGCCCGTTCGGCCCGTCCGGAGTAAAGGGCCAAACGCGCCGCCGGCAGGAGGTCCCCCGTGGACGGACGGTTTTCCGGCGAGGGCGGGTAGGTGGAGATCTGTCCGGCGGCCGCCACTCCCAAGAGGAGCGCAGTTGACAGGCTAAGGGTTTTCCACGTCGCCCTTGTCGAAATCCACCACCCGGCTTTGGTCACCCGGCACGAGGGTCCAGGAGAAGCTGACGCGCTTGCCCGACGGGCTGACCACCTGAAAGCGATGTCGGCCGACCGCCAGGGGCGTCGTGCCGTTGAGAGGAAGCTCCTCCAGGAAGCGCCCATCTACATAGACCTTTCCGTCGTTAATGGGCTTCCCGTACAGGAAGACGCGACCGGTTTCGAATGGCCCCACCCGGATTCGGACCTTGCCGCCTCCGGGCACGTCCACCTTCTGCCCGCGGCTTCCGCGCAAGACCGGATCCACGAAGGTCAGGTCGTGCTCGCCCGCCGTCAGCTCAAGATTCTGCCCGGACGAGCCCAGAAGGCGATCACCTTCATAAACCTGGATTTTACCAGAGGCCGACTCCACCCGCAACGTGCCCGTGGGGGGCACCTCCTTCAGGGCAACCTCCACGGAGGCCTCTCGGGAGGGGTCCACGCGCACCTCCTTCCGCTCCCACCCCTTGAGCACGAGGGCCAGGGTGAACGGCGTGCAGTCCTGGCGGGGCAGTTGGGCCGGCGTGGTGAGCCCCGTCTCCTTCCCGTCCACGATCACCTGGGCCCCCGCAGGCGTGGAGGTGACGGGGACCTGATAAGGGCCCGGCGCAAGCTTCAGCCGGATGGGTGAGGGAGTATCGGCGGTCAGCTCCGTGCGGGCGCTCAGGCACCCGAGGCGGGCTTCGAGAATCCGCGGACGCTGGCCCGCCCCCGGCGCCAGCACCGCCCTGGTCGGCTGGCCATCCACGAAGAGCTTGGCGCCGGGCGGATCGGTCACCACCGTCAGGACCCTCGGCAGCATCTGGTGCGAAGGGCTCTCTGCCATCCCGATCCCCTTTCCCGAGTCGCGCTGCTGGAGGAAACCCCGCGCGACCCAGGCCCCTCCCACGAGCGCCACGATCAGGGCGATCAGTCCGATGGTCTTCCAGGGCGCGCTGAAATGCTTGCGCCGCCTTCTGAAGCCGCTCGAGGGCGGAGGGGGGAGGTAGTCATCGCGCCGCAGACCGGAGGACGGCAACTCCTCGCGCGGGCTCGGCGCGGCCTGCGGTTCGGCGTACCGCTGGAGGGCCTCCCCAAAGGACTTCGCGGTGGGGAAGCGGTCCTCCACGTTCTTGGCCAGGGCACGCTGAAGGACGGAGCCGAGATATTCCGGCAGGGCGGGGTTGATCTCCCTCGCCGGCACAGGGTCGCTGTGGAGGATGCGGTAGATGACCGTGGAGATCTCCTCGCCATGAAAGGGCCTCTCGCCCGTCAGGACCTCGTACAACACGACTCCCATGGAGAAGACGTCCGACCGGCCGTCCAGCAGCTTCCCCTCGATCTGCTCCGGCGACATGTAGTGGGGAGTCCCCACGACCATGCCGGTCTGGGTCAGAGAGGCGCCCGGCTGCCTGGCCACGCCGAAATCCATGACCTTCAGCGTCTCCCCGTCCACGACCATGAGGTTGGAGGGCTTGATGTCGCGGTGCACGATGCCGTTCCGGTGGGCGTAGTGAAGGGCGGCCAGCCCCTGCCCCACCAGCACGAGAGTCTTCTCTACGGGCAGGAGGGTCTTGGCGGAACAGAAGCGGTCCAGGAGGACTCCCTCCACATACTCCATCGCGATATAGAGCACGCCCCGGTCCTCGAACACGTCGAAGATCGTCACGATGTTGGGGTGGAGGAGCTTGCCGGCGGCCTGGGCCTCGCGCAGGAACCGCGCCTTGCTCTCCGCGATCTCCTCGGGACGGGCCCCCTCCAGGGGCCGCACGGTCTTGAGGGCGACGCGGCGGCCGATCTGGGGATCGTACGCGAGATAGACCACACCCATCGCCCCACGCCCGATGATCTCCCGAATCTGGTATCGCCCGACCTGGCTTTGCTCCGCCATGTCACCTCGCGCCCGACTATCATCGCACAACAGGACCGGGGGTGCATCCGAGGCTCGGAAAGCGACCGGGAATCGCTGGCCATCCGGAGGGGAGCCCCATCGCGCAGAGCACCCGCTTATTGTTGACAATGTAATACTAAGGATTTATATTGGCCTCTTACTTAGATTTTCGACGGAAGAGAGGATAGCCTATGCGTTGGGAACAGTTCACGGAGAAAGCGAGGGAGGCCCTGGAGGCCGCCTCTCAGAATGCCGCTAGCGAGCGGAATGCGGAAGTCGCTCCCGAACACCTCGTCCTCGCCCTGGTTTCTCAGGAGGGGGGCGTCGTGCCAGCCCTGCTGGAACGGCTCCAGGTTGACCCCCTTGCCCTCAAGAACCGGCTGCAAGAGGCCATCGACGGGCTCCCCAAGACCCACCAGGGTCAGGAGCCCGCCCTTTCCCGGCCGGCCATCCAGATCCTGGAGGCCGCCATGGGGCAGGCCAAGTTCTTCAAGGACGACTTCGTCTCCACCGAACACGTTCTTCTGGCCGCTCTGGAGGCCACCGGAACCGAGGCCTCGAAGATCCTCCTTTCCCTGGGGCTCCAAAGGGACGGCCTCCTGAAGGCGCTTCAGGACATGCGGGGCTCGCAGCGGATCACCGACCCGAACCCGGAGGGCAAGTACCAGGCCCTCAAGCAGTACGGCCGTGACCTGACGGAGATGGCGCGCCTGGGCAAGCTGGACCCCGTCATCGGGCGCGACGCCGAGATCCGGAGACTGACCCAGATCCTGGCGCGCCGCACCAAGAACAATCCCGTCCTGGTGGGCGATCCGGGGGTCGGAAAGACGGCCATCGTGGAGGGCCTCGCCGGACGGATGGCCGACGGCGACGTGCCCGAATCCCTCATGGACAAGCGGCTCGTCCAGCTCGACCTGGCGGCCCTCATCGCGGGCACCAAGTTTCGCGGGGAGTTCGAGGACCGCCTCAAGGCCGTCGTGAAGGAGATCACGGCCAGCGAAGGCGACATCATCCTCTTCATCGACGAGCTCCACACCCTCGTGGGGGCGGGCGCGGCCGAGGGGGCCATGGACGCCGCAAACATCCTCAAGCCGGCCCTAGCCAGGGGAGAGCTGCACGCCATCGGGGCCACCACCATCAGCGAATACCGCAAGCACATCGAGAAGGACCCCGCCCTGGAGCGGCGCTTTCAGCCCGTCTACGTGGGCGAGCCCACGGTGGAGGACTCCATCGCCATCCTCAGGGGGCTGCGTGAGCGCTTCGAGGTGCACCACGGGGTCCGGATCCGCGACGCGGCCATCGTGGCGGCCGTGACGCTCTCCCACCGGTACCTCCACGACCGCCACCTGCCGGACAAGGCCATCGACCTGGTGGACGAGGCCGCGGCGCGCCTCCGGATCCAGGTGGACTCCCTGCCCTACGAACTCGACGGCCTCCAGCGGCGCATCGCCTCCCTGCAGATCGAGAAGCAGGCCCTGCTCCGGGAGCGCGACTCGGCCTCCAAGGCCAGGCTTCCCGAGCTGGAGGGCGAGCTCGCCTCCCTCGAAGAGGAGGCCAGGGCCATGCGCACCCGCTGGCAGGCCGAGCGCGAGGCCATCAAGAAGATCCAGGAGCTCAAGCGGGATGGCGAGGCCCTCCGCGGCGAGACGGAGCGCGCCGAGCGGCTGGGGAATTACGACGAGGCGGCCCGCCTGAAGTACGGGCGCCTGCCCCAGCTCGAGGCCTCCCTCCAGGAAGCCCAGGAGCGGCTCAAGGGGCTCCAGAAAGACCGGCCCCTCCTGAAGGAGGAGGTGGAGGAGGAGGACATCGCCGAGGTGGTCTCGGCCTGGACGGGCATACCCGTGGCCAAGATGCTCGAGGGAGAGCGCAGCAAGCTGCTCAAGATGGAGGAGGGGCTCCGGCAGAGGGTCGTGGGCCAGGACGAGGCCCTCGCCGTTGTTTCGGACGCCGTGAGGCGATCCCGGTCGGGGCTGTCCGACCCGCGGCGGCCCATCGGCTCCTTCCTCTTCATGGGCCCCACCGGCGTGGGCAAGACCGAGCTCTGCAAGGCCCTGGCCGAATTCCTCTTCGACGACGAGAAGGCCGTCGTCCGCCTGGACATGAGCGAGTACATGGAGAAGCACGCCGTGGCCCGGCTCATCGGCGCGCCGCCCGGCTACGTGGGGCACGAGGAGGGCGGCCAGCTCACCGAGGCCGTCCACCGCAGACCCTACAGCGTCGTACTCTTGGACGAGGTCGAGAAGGCCCACCCCGACGTCTTCAACGTTCTCCTCCAGGTGCTGGACGACGGGCGCCTGACGGACGCCAAGGGCCGAACCATAGATTTCTCGCAGACCATCCTGGTGATGACCAGCAACATCGGCTCGCGCTGGATCCAGGAGCTGGCCCAGAGCGATCCGGAGGGCATGCGCGAAAGGGTCTTCGCGGAGCTGAAGGCCACCTTCCGGCCCGAGTTTTTGAACCGGCTGGATGAGGTCGTTCTTTTCCGGTCCCTGAGCCGGGAGGACATCCTGGGCGTCGTGGACATCCAGCTGGCCCTGCTCGCGAAGCGGCTCTCCGAGCGGGATTTCCACCTGGAGGTCGCGGAGGAGGCCAAACGGTTCCTGGCCGAGGTGGGGTACGACCCCGTGTACGGGGCGAGGCCGCTGCGGCGCGCCATCCAGCGGCACTTGGAGAACCCGCTGTCCAAGGCCGTCCTGGCTGGGCGGTTCGCCCCCGGCGCCCGGATTCGGGTCACTCGCGCGGGGGACGACCTGGCCTTCGAAACGGCCCCCGAGGTGTTACAGTAGGAGAGCTTCGTCCGGCCTGAGAGGCCGTGGCGGGCTCGATGCAGCAGGACTGTGACGGATGGGCGATTAGGGCGTGGAATCTTCTGGAGGTCGGCGCACCAGGAAGAAGGTCATTCCCGGAGGCGCCGGTCCAATGGAGCCAACGATCCTTCGGCCCGGCATTCCTGCTCCCCCTTTTGGAGGTACACGATGGGCAACTGGTTGAAGACCATGGTTCTCTTCGTCGCCCTGGCGGCGGTACTCATGCTGATTGGCGGCGCCGTGGCCGGCCGGACCGGCATCGCCGTGGCGCTCCTCATCTCGCTCGCCATCAATTTCTTTTCCTACTGGTTTTCTGACCGGATGGTGCTCGCCGCCTATCACGCCAAGGAGCTGAGCGAGGCCGAAGCCCCGAGGGTGCACGCCATCGTTGCGCAGCTCAGCCAGACGGCCCACATCCCCAAACCGAAGATCTACCGGATCCCCGACGATTCGCCCAACGCCTTCGCCACGGGGCGCAACCCTCAGCACGCCGCCGTGGCGGTTACCGACGGCATCATGCAGCTCCTGGACGAGGAGGAGCTGAAGGGGGTCCTCGGACACGAACTGGGCCACGTGATCCACAGGGACATCCTCATCGGAACCGTGGCCGCGGCCATCGCCTCGGCCATCATGTTCATCGCCTCCATCGCCCGCTGGGGGCTGATCTTCGGCGGGTACGGCGGCCGCAACCGCGACGAGGGCAACCCCCTTGCCCTGCTGGTGGCGGCCATCGTGGCGCCGCTGGCCGCCCTCCTCATCCAGATGGCCATCTCCCGCTCCCGGGAGTACGGGGCCGACGAGGAGGGTGCCCACCTGGCGGGAAATCCTTACGGGCTGGCCAATGCCCTGAAGAAGCTCCAGACCGTTTCCATGCGCGTGCCCCTCAAGGCCACGCCGGCCACGGCCCACATGTTCATCGTCAAGCCCTTCACCGGCCGCAGCCTGATGAATCTGTTCTCGACCCACCCGCCCATCGAGAAGCGCATAGCCCGCCTCATGGAGCGCCGTGGCTGAACCCATTTCGAGGGTGCCGACCGATGCGGGCGCCCCCTTTGACCTGGAGCGACTCTATGAACCATCGTGCCCAAGCGTGTTGGATCGTCCTGGCCTCGGCCGCCTTCTCCTTGGCCTCGTGGGCCGGACTGCCGCCGGTCAACGGCCGGGCCATGCGGGAAACCCAGGTGGTCCGCGTGGTCCGCGAGGTGAGTCCGGCCGTCGTGTACATCTCCTGCCAACAGCGCGTCCAGAACCCCTTCGCGGGAGGCTTCTGGGACCTCTTCGGAAACGATTCGCCCTTCACGCCGCCGGCCCAGGAACAGAACTCCCTCGGTTCGGGAGTGATCGTGGACCCCAGCGGCTACATCCTGACCAACGAGCACGTCATCCTGGGCGGGTCCAAGATCCGCGTGACGCTCACCACCGGCAAGGAATACCCCGCCCGAGTGGTGGGCACGGCCCCGGAGTCGGATCTCGCCCTCCTCAAGATCGAAGGAGACAAGCCTTTCCCCGTGGCCCAGCTCGGCCGCTCGGATGATCTGATGATCGGCGAGACCCTCATCGCCGTGGGCAACCCCTACGGCTTGTCCAACACCGTGACCGTGGGCGTGCTCTCGGCCACGGGACGGACCGTGGAGGATGGGAAGCGGACCTACTCGGACTTCCTCCAGACGGACGCCGCCATCAACCCGGGCAATTCGGGAGGCCCGCTCTGCAACATCCTGGGACAGGTCATCGGCATCAACACCGCCATCATCCGCAACGCCAACGGCATCGGCTTCGCCATCCCCATCGACCGGGCGCGGCGGGTCATGGAACAGCTGCGGGCCTATGGCAGGGTGCAGTCCCTGTGGCTGGGCTTTCTGCCGCTGGACCCCAGCGACTCATACATGCGGCGGATGCACGTCGACTACGGCGTCGTGGTCGCCCGCACCTACCGCTTCGCCTACCCGCAGGACGAGATCCGGCAAGGCGACCTGCTCACCGGGCTGGACGGCAAGCGGCTCGAGAGCACCGGCGACCTGAACGCCAAGCTGGCTCTCCTTTCTGCGGGGCAGCCGGTGCGTCTGGGCGGCTACCGCGACGGACAGCCCTTCTCGGCCACGCTCAAGGCTAAACCCATGCCCGACCGTCTGACGCCGGCCATGGCCTGGGAGCTGCTGGGCCTGAGGCTCGAGCGGGGCCGAGGAGGCCTGACCGTGGTCTCGGTCCGGCCGAACTCGCCCGCCGATGCCACGGGCCTGCGCGCCGGAGACACGGTCCTGGCGGTGGAGGACCAAGCGGTCCCCACGGAGGAGGACTTCCTGACCAAGGCCCGGAGCGCCCTCGGCTCCACGGGCCTGCTCATCAGCGTGGGCAGGGGCCCCTGGACCTATTACGTGACTCTGAACCTCATCGGCGGTTAGGACAGTAGAAGAGGGAGAACACCATGAGCACACCCAAACAGGTGGCCCACCCGCCGGGGGCGGAGGGCCACGATCACAGGGTCCCGGTCTCCATCGTGGACCGCCGCCGGGTGGGACGGGACGACGAGACGCCTTCGGCCGAGCCCAACCTGAAGCCCTCCTACGTCGAGCAGCTCGAGGAGCGCGTGCGAAGGGCGGAGGCGACGCTCAAGGCCAAGGTGGAAGCCCTAGAAGAGGAGGCCAGGCGCTCCCGGGGACGCGTGGAACGGGACCTGGCGCTGAGGTTTGAGGAGAAGGAGAGGGCGGTTCTTCGGGAGGTCCTCGAGTTGCTCGACGACGTGGACCTGGCCTCCGCCATGGCACGGCAAGACCCCTCGGTGGCGGAGGGACTCCGGGTGATCGTCGCCAGGGGGGAGCAGTTTCTCAAGAACCACGAATGCGAGAAGGTCGTGCCCGACGGTGCACCCTTCGATCCCGCCACCATGGAGGCCGTGACCGTGCAAGCGGGGCCGAGCGGAACGGTGGTGTGTGTCCTTCAGCCCGGATATCGCCGTGGCGGGAGCTTTCTGAGGGTGCCGAGGGTGGCCGTGGGGGATGGTTCGGGCGGCGGGTGACCGGGCCCTCTACCCCGGTTCTCCCCTCCCTTCGCCGGCCCCCTCGCCCCCCATGGAGGGACCTGAGCCGGTTTCCAGCAATTCCAGCTTGTTGCATCCCTATTGTTCGCATGTTATATTCACCCTGAGATGGAGGAGGATAACATGCGCCGTGCCCTATGGATGGCTTTATTTTTGTTGGTCGGCCTCGCCGCGCAAGCGCAGACCAACATATGGCA
>JAJYCJ010000129.1 GCA_021778515.1 Acidobacteriota bacterium | reverse complement strand
CAATCCCCCCGGGCGCTTCCCCACGCCCCGGTGCACGATCTCGAAGCGAGCCGCGAGGAATCAGACGAAGGAGAGCGGAGGGCAGAGGAGCGCAGAGCCGAGGGGCGGAGGAGGGAGGCAAGGGGGTGACCGGAAGCGGGTTCCGGGTTGAAGAGGTGCGCAAAGCGGGGAGCCGCCTTCACGTCGCGATGCCGCGAGGGCCCCCACCCGTTCTCTGGGGGCACGGGTCCCCGCCCGTGCGCGTGGGTGCTCCCCCCTCGCCGCAGGTGGCTGCTCGGGCCCCGCGGCGGGGCGGCCCGGCGTTCAGCATCGCGGCTTCTCATCTGCGGCAACTCGGAAGAGGCCACCGCGCCCGCCGGCGCGGGGCCGGAGAAGGCGAGAGAGGCCCGCGAACCGATGAGGGCGCCACCCGGCGGGGGGTGGGCCGTCCTCGCCTGACTATTGCCTCCCGGCCTCGCCCCTAGTGCACGGAGCAGGAGATGCAGGGGTCGTAGGCGCGGATGAGCATGGAGCAGAGGCGCTCCATGCGGGCGTCGTCGGCCCCGCCGGCGGCGAGGTTGCGGGCGAGGCGCTCCAGGTCGTGCTGGATGTTCAGGTTGTTCTGCGTCGTGGGGATGATGCAGTTGGCGCGCACCACGCGCCCCTCTCCGTCGTAGTCGTAGTGATGGTAGAGGATGCCCCGGGGCACCTCCACCGCGCCGACGCCTTCCCCCTCGCGGGGCGACACCTCGGCCATGGTCTGGACCGACCCGGGCTCGGCGAGCAGCTCTTCGATCAGGGCGATCGACTCGTGCGCCACGTGAATGCACTCCACGAGCTGGGCGAGGTTGTTCTTGAAGGGGTTGTGGCAGCCGGGCCCCAGGCCCAGCTCATCGGCCGCCGCGCGCGCCGCCGGGTGGAGAAAGCGGTGGTTGTTGTTCCAGCGGGCGAGGGCGCCCACGGCGAAGGAGTCCCGGGAGAGGCGGCAGAGCTTGGAGGTGTTGCGCTCGTCCACGAACTCGTTGGTCATCTGGAGGTAGTCGTCCTCGGCGCGCTCGATGCCGTCGGAGGAGAGGAGGGCGCCTCCGATCCACGGGTAGCTCCCCTCCCCCTTCAGCGAGACGAACTCCGTCTCCCGGGAGAAGGCCGGCATCTCGAACCCCTTGAACAGATCCGCCACGGCGGCCAGGTCCTTCACGGCCCCCGCCAGTTCCGCCTTGAGGGCGGCCAGCTCGCGCCTGTCGGGGAAGACGGCCATGCCGCCCACCTGGATGGACACGGGGTGCGTCGCGCGGCCGGCCACGACCTCGCACAGCCGGTTGGCGACTCCCTTGAGGCGCGCCGCGAGGGCCACCGTGGAGGGGGAGCTCTGGAGGAGCGGCAGGACGCTCGGCAGACCGAGGAAGTCGGGCGCGGCCAGGAAGAGCAGGTGCAGGACGTGGCTCTGGAGCGTCTCGCCGTGCTTGGCCAGGAGGCGGAGCTTGGTCGCGGTCTCGGGGACCTCCACGCCGAAGGCGCGCTCCGTGGCCCTCACGCTGCAGAGCGCGTGACCGATGGAGCAGATGCCGCAGATGCGCGCCGTCAGGATGGCCGCCGAGGTGTAGTGTTTGCCCTTGAGCATGACCTCGAAGAAACGGGGCGTCTCCACGACGTCCCAGCGCACCTCCTGGAGCTGCCCGTTCACCACGCGCACCAGGAGGTCGCCGTGGCCCTCAACGCGCGTGAGGGGATGGATGCGGATGTTCAGATCGACGTTCATCGGGTCCCTCCCGCCGCGATGCCCTCGAATCCCCCGAAGAAGGCCATTCGCTCGCTGACCTCCCCGTCCGTGAAGCCGCGCGCCTTCGCCAGCGCGAAAAACTCCTCCACGTTGGGCGCCTCCGCCGGGCCGCGGCAGCCCCAGCAGCCGAGGCCTCCCGCGGGGCAGGGCGCCTCGCAGCCGGCGCGGACGATGGGGCCGAGGCAGAGCTGGCCCTTCTCCATCAGGCAAGTGGTGAAACGCTGCTTGCACTCCACGCACACGGGGTAGGCGTGGAAGGCGAAGGGCACGTCCAGCACGAGGTGCCGCACGATGCGCTCCACCTCGTCCTTGCAAACGGGGCAGCCGGGGATCTCCAGGTCCACCGGCACCACCTCCTTGACGGACCGCACGGGCAGCGTCTCCTTGGGGGTCGGGCCGTACACTTCGGCGTTGGCCGCATCGAGGTCGTAGGCGTTCTTCATCCGGTTGACGCCGCCGAAGCAGGCGCAGCTGCCCAACGCCACGAGGAGGCGGGCCTTCCCGCGGATGACCTTCAGGCGCTCCACTTCGTCGCTCCGGCTGATGGCCCCCTCCACGAAGGCGATCTCGTAGTCCTCCCCCTCCCCCGTGGCGATCTCCCGGAAGTCGACGATCTCCACGGCGTTCAGGAAGGGGACGAGGGTCTCCTCCTTGTTGGCGAGCTGCAGCTCGCAGCCCTCGCAGTCGGTGAAGTCGAAGACGGCGATCCGGGGGCGGGGGGAATCGATTTTCAGGTATCGCATCCTCAATCCTCCTAGATCGCTTCCTTGAGGTTGATGGCCGTCCAGTAGTCGAAGACCGGCCCGTCCTTGCACGTGAAGGTGGAGCCGATGTTGCACCGGCAGCACTTGCCCATGCCGCAGTGCATGCGCCGTTCGAGGGAGACGAACATGCGCCGCATGGGGATGCCCAGTTCGCCCAGCTTGTTGCAGACGAACTTGAACATGACGGGCGGGCCGCAGACGATGGCGTAGGTCCGGTCCGGCTCCATGGGGATCCGGTCCAGGAGCTTGGTGACGAGCCCCACCTCGCCCGTCCAGCCGTCGCCGCCCTCCTCCACGATGATGGAGAGGTTCACCCCGTCCACGCGCCGCCACTGCTCGTACTGGTAATCGAAGAGAAGCTGGTCCGGCGTCTTGGTGCCGTAGAGGATGTGGACGTTCCGGAAATCCGAGCGGTTCTCCGTCACGTGGAGGATGGCCGAGCGCAGCGGGGCGAGCCCCAGACCGCCGGCGATGAGGAGCACGTGGTGGTCCCGCATCATGGCCACGGGGAAGGAGGTGCCGAAGGGGCCGCGCAGCCCCACCCGGGAGCCCGTCTTGGCGCGGTGCAGGACGCTCGTGACCATTCCCGCCCGCCGGATGCACAGCTCGAGGAAGCCGCGGTTCGACGCCGAGCCCGAGATGGAGATGGGCACCTCGCCGTAGCCGGGAACCTCCACCATCACGAACTGCCCCGGCAGGAAGGTGAAGCGCTGCCGCTCGGCGGCGTCCAGGATGCGGATGTGGAAGAGCTTCTCCATCTCGGTGAGCTGGGTGATGGAGCTGATCTCGGCCTTGTAGACGCCCTCGGTGTTCATGAGCCGGCTGCGGTGGTTGTAGTTCAGCGGCTCCGCCATCTCCGCTTCCCTGGTGATCTCGTAGGGCAAGAGCAGGCTCTTCATGGCCCGACCTCCTCCTGAAGCTCGCGGATCACCTCCACCGGCGTGATGCCGGCCAGGCAGGCGCGGCCGCAGCGGTTGCACCCCACGCACTTGGGCTCCTCGTGCTGCTCCACGAAGCCGCGGTGCTGGTGGTAGTAGCGGTACTTCAGGCGACTCTCGGGCGTGGGCCGGAAGTTGTGCCCCCCCGCCACCACGGCAAAGTCCACCAGCGTGCATGAGTGGAGCTGCCGGATCTTGGCCCCCTCCCGGAAGTCCATCGAGATCCGCTCGTAGACGCCGTGGCAGTAGCACGTGGGGCAGACCATGGCGCAGGTTCCGCAGCTCAGGCACTTGGCGCCCCACTTCGCCCAGATGGGCGACTTGAACTCGATGTCCAGGAGGTTGGGGAGGTTGTTGAGGTTGAGGCCGTTCTCCGTGAGGGCGGCGATCCTCTTGCGCTCGGCGACGTAGCGGTGGGAGTCCTCGTCGGTGATGGGCTGGGCGCCGAAGCCCTCGATCAGGGCGAGTCCCCGGTCAGAGCCCACGGCCGCGAAGTAGCTCTCGCCGATGTCCGTCAGGAAGAGGTCAAAGCCGTGCGTGACCGTGTCCGTGCCGAGCGCGCGGCAGAAGGCCCCCTCGCAGGGGTCGTGGTCGATGCCCAGGATGAAGGTGTTGCGCCGCCGGGAAAGGTAGTAGGGGCTCGGGTACCAGTCCCTGGCGAAGACCTTGTCGAGCCTCAGCAGGGCGTTGATGTCGCAGGCGTGCAGGCCGATGAGGGCCCGCGGCTCGGCCCGGTAGCGGATCTCCTGCTCCCAGTCGCCGTCGGTGAAGCGGTAGGTGGAGAGCTTCTCGCGGAACGGCAAGAAGTAGGTCTTGGCGGAGAATTCGGTGGTGTCGTAGGAAAAATCCATGTCCTCGAAGCGCTCCGCCGGCAGGAACTGGTGGATGGGCTTTCCGCGCCGGTCTGTCCCCACGCGCCTGGGCCCCACCCCTTCGCTCCCGGCGAGGATGGCCTCGACGACGGACCGGAAGGCCTCCTTCCTCAGCGTCTTGTAGAGCATGAACCCCTCTCCCCGGGGCCGGCGAGGCGGCGTGCCGCGTGTCGCGGTCCCGCTGACCAGAACATAGGGCCCCGTCCCGGCCTTGTCCCAAATGGATACGCTTCCATCGAAGTCGATAAGCGATTTGACCCAGTTCGACATTCGGGATGGCGAACGGCACGGCGAATCCCGAAGGCAAGCCCTCCCGGCTTGACCTGTGTGGCGGGCTGGTGCACGCTGTGCGGAACGCTCCGCTCTTAGAGGGAGGTGCGCGTGGCCGAGGCCGCTCCCATTCCGACGGTCCCTGCCGCCGTTTCGGAGAAGCGCTACCGGCGGCGGGTCTTTGCCTGGTCATGGTACGACTGGGCGAACCACGCCTACGTCACGACCACCGCCTCCACCTTCTTTCCCCCGTACTTCATCGCCATCGCCGCCCCGGCTTTCCTCGCGGCGGGCAAGGCGGCGGGTGATCCGACGGCCGCGGCGGCGGCCCGCGACGCGGCCTCCAACGTGTTCGCCTTCACCGTATCCCTGGCGCTTTTCGCGGCCGCCCTCCTGGCGCCCCTCATCGGGACCTGCGCCGACATCACCGGCCGCCGGAAGCGCATCCTCGTCCTGGTGACGGGTGCCGGCGGGGTCCTCTCCTCCATGATGTTCACCCTCACCACGGGGCGGTGGGTTCTTGGGCTTGTGCTCTACTTCCTCACGCAGGTGTGCGTCAACATCGCGCTCGGTCTCAACAGCAGCCTGCTCCCGCACGTGGCCAGGCCCGGCGACCTGGACCGCGCCTCCAGCCTGGGATACGCCATGGGCTACGTGGGCGGGGGCCTCCTGCTGGCCTTCAACGCCGCCCTCTACTTCTTTTCGGGCCGGCTGGGCCTCCCGCCCGGCCTGGCACCGCGCATCGCCTTCCTGACCGTGGGCCTCTGGTGGATCGCCTTCACGGCCCCCCTCCTTTTCGCCGTTCCGGAGCCCCCGGCGACCCCGCTGGCAGGGGGCGTCGGCAAGCCGCTCCGGGACTCGGTGGTGAGGCTGCGCCGTACCCTCGGAGACCTCCGCCGGTACCGGGATCTCTTCACGATGCTGGTGGCCTACTGGTTCTACATGGAGGGAGTGGGGGCCATCATCCTGCTGGCCACCGCCTACGGGGCCGCCCTGGGCCTGGACACGGGCGTCCTCATCGGGATGCTCCTGCTGACCCAGTTCGTGGCTTTCCCCTACGCCCTGATCTACGGACGCATACCCGACGCTTCCCACCGTTGGCGGGGCGCGACCGTCGCGATGGTGCTCTGGACGGGCGCGACGCTGCCGTTGCTCGGCTGGTACGCCCACTCCCAGCCCGGCCTGGCCCTGCCCCGGGCCTTCGCGCTCATCGGGGCCGACCAGGCGCTGGGCGTCCTGTTCGCGATGACCCTCGGAAGGCGCCTCTTCGCGCTCTTCGCCGCCAGACTGGATGCCAAGAGGGCGGTCATCATGGGACTGATCATCTACACCGTGGTTCCGCTGTGGGGATTCGTGCTGTCCACACCCGCCGAGTTCTTCATGCTCGGTTGGATGGTGGGCGCCGTGCAGGGAGGCACCCAGGCCCTCAGCCGCTCCATCTACGCCGAGCTCTCGCCCCGCGCAAAATCCGGAGAGTTCTTTGGCATCTACGGCCTTTTCGAGAAGTTCTCGGGCATCCTGGGACCCCTGCTCTACGGCCTCGTTGGCGAGCTCACGGGCAACCCTCGGGACAGCGTGGTCTCCATCGCCGTGTTCTTCGTCGCGGGCATCTGGGTCCTCTCGCGCGTCGACGTGCCGCGCGGCGCCCGCGCTGCCCGCGAGGAGGAGACCCGCATCGAGGGCGCCCTGGCGGCCGATTGAGGCGCCCCGCCGGGGGCGCGAGCGGCCCCAGCACGCCAGCCGCCGCACACCTCGGGGAGGACCGAGGCGCGCGGCCGCCGCGGTTCCCGTTCCTCCGGGAGCTGGAGTGCGCCGGGACAGACGCTGCCCTCTTCCGCGGAGGAAGGAGTCATGGCCCTCAAGCCCACCTTCCGCGATTGAAATGCGGGTGGATTCGGCCGGATCTCGGGTGCTCGCAGGGAAGGCATGGTCTCTTGAACGGGGAGGGCCATGGGCTTCCTCCTCCGATTCGCAGGCAAAGCCTGCCGAATCGTCGCGTTGCCCTCCGGGGCCCCGCCCCACGGGCAAAGCCCGCTGGGGCCCCACCCCACCCTCGGGGCTTCCTCCCCCGGATCAAGTCCGGGGTCGGAGGCAACCCAAATCCC
>JAJYCJ010000031.1 GCA_021778515.1 Acidobacteriota bacterium | reverse complement strand
ACAAAGTCTCCGGCCTCCGAGATCTTGGGGCTGCTCGCGGAGGGCGAGAAGAGGACCCGCTCGTACTGGTCGGCCAGCGGCGCCATGGCCAGAGCCTCGTCGCTGCTGCCGCCGCCCACCACGACCGCCACCTTCTCCTCGAGGATCAGGCCCCGAAAGGCCTCCACGGCCTGCTTGGGATCGGAGGCGGAATCCCGGATGAGGACCTCCAGCCGCCGGCCCTCGATCCCGCCCTCGCGATTCACCTGGTCCGTAGCCGTGAGGACCCCGCGCTCGAGGCTTTGGCCATAGGCGGCCAGGCTCCCGGTCAGCGGCAGCACCGCCCCGATCCGGACGGGCCTGGGGCCGCAGCCGACCAACAGCAGGAGCACTCCCAGGCCCGACAGCGCCCGCCAACCACGTGGAAGGAGAGTAATGAGGTTCCGCACGCATGCCCTCCCGGGAGGTCCACTCTAGCCACCCCGGCCATTCCGGTCAAGGAGTCCGCCAGGTGTTCGGGCGCCGCCCGGGCCGTGCTATCATCTGGCCCCAAAGGGAGGAGGAACATCCATGCGCGCTCGATGGCTTGCAGCGGCAGCATTGGGATTCGCCGCGCTCACGGCCGCGGCCCGGGAACCCAGCGTGGTCCTCATCAGCCTCGACACCTTTCGGGCAGACCGGCTCGAGGCCTGGGGCGGGCCCAAGGGTCTGGCGCCCAACCTGAACGGCCTGGCAGCCGGGGGACTCCGCCTTACGCGATGCTTCACGCCCGCACCCCTCACCCTGCCCGCCCACGCCACTCTCCTCACCGGGGACTTCCCCTCCCACACGGGCCTTCACGACAACGGCCTGGGCAGGCTGGCGGAGGGAATCCCCACTTTGGCCCAACGCTTCGCCTCCCGCGGCTACAAGACCTATGCCGTGGTGGCCAGTTCGGTCTTGGCCTCCCGGTATGGCCTCGCGAGGGGGTTCTCGCAGTACGACGATGCCGTGGGGCCCACGGGTTCACGCGGCGCGGAACAGGTCACCGACAGGGCCCTGAGCGACGTGAAGGCGGCGGGCCAGGCCCCCTTCTTCCTGTGGGTCCACTACTTTGATACCCACGAGCCGTACGACGCCCCCGAGCGCTTCGCGGGAAGGGGGAAGGGTCCCTACGACCCAGCCGTGGCCTACGTGGACGAGCAGGTCGGCCGCCTCCTGAGGGCCCTTCCTCCGAAGACCATCGTGGCTCTCGTGGCGGACCACGGGGAGGCCCTCGGGGAGCACGGCGAGCCCACGCACGGGATCCTTCTCTTTCAATCCACCATCAGGGTCCCGCTGGTGATCAGCGGCCCGGGGACCGGCGAGCCCCGCCAGATCGACACTGCGTGCTCCCTCGCCGACGTGGACCCCACCCTGTCGGCCTTAGCCGGCCTCCCGGCCTCTCCCTGCGACGGGCGGGACCTCTTGGCGCCGGGCAAGGGATCTCCGTTGGCCGCGAGGACCTTCCCGCTCGAAACGTGGCTCCCCTTCGATGCCTACCGGTGGAGCCCGCTCGCCGGGGTGACCGACGGGCGCTTCAAGTGGATCCGGGGACCTTCGGACCGTCTCTTCGATCTTCAAGAGGACCCCGGGGAGACCCACGACCTGGCCCCATCTGTGCCGCCCGAGGCCGCGAAGCTGCGCGCGGCCCTCCCCGACCTGGCCCGTGCCCGCTCCCCTAAGGGTGCGGCCGATCCATCGCTGCGCGGCCTGGGGTACACCCCCGTGCCGGCGGGCTCGTCACCCGGGCCAAACCTCCCCGACCCTCAGGCCCAGGTGGCTCTCCTGCCCCTTCTCGACCAGGCCCGCCAGAATCGCGCGCTGGGGGCGTGGGACCGCGCTCTGGACCTCTGCCGCGAGGTCACGGACAGGGACCCCGGAGACCCATCGGCCTGGTTCGAATACGGCGAGACGCTCCGCCGGGCCGGCCGGTTGGATGAGGCTCTGACCGCGCTCTCCCGGGCGCTGGTCCTGGCGCCCGACATGGCCGAGGCATGGACCGCCAGAGGCCACGTCCTGGTGGCCCAGGGCAAGCCGGATGATGCGGCGCGCCAGTACCGACGGGCCCTGGAACTCCAGCCGGAGGAGGTGGCCGCGCTCAATCCGCTGGCAGCCTACTACCTCGACCGCAGCGACACGGAGAAGGCCTTCCCGCTCCTCGACCGCGCCGTGGGGGAGGGCATCGCCAATGAGAGGACCTATCTGCTCCAGGGGCGCGTCCACCTCGTGCAGGACAAGGACGACCGGGCGGCCAGGGATTTCCTCGCGGCCCTGCAGATCAGCCCGTCGCCCCAGCTCACCCTGAAGGAAGAGGCGGACATCTACCTGCTCCTGAAACGCTTCAGCCAGGCCGAGCAGCTCTACAGGGAGGGCATCCGGCTCTATCCCTCCTATCCTCCCAACTACCTCACCCTCGGCACCTTCTGCCTCCAGACCGACCGGCCCGAGGAGGCCCTGGGGCTGTTCCGAAGGGCCCTGGACTGCCAACTCGATCCGGCGACCCGCAAGGACGTCGCAGAGATGGTGGGGCAGTTGGAGAAGGCCGAAGGCGGAAGATGAACAATGAACCACCAAGACACCAAGACACGAAGGCGTTGAGCTCTGGGAACTGGAAGAAAGGCACTGTGGCACGTGGGGCACAGACCGGAATTGGGAACGGGGATTTGGACCGTTGGAAGAGGGTGGAGGCGCTGTCCAATGAGCAGGTAGCGCTACCCCCCGGGCCTATCCGTCCCTGTTTCCCTGTTTCGCTGATTCCCCGTTTCCATCTTCACCTATCCCCTCGGCATCGGCAGGAGCGCGCCACCCGAGCAGCAGAGATCCACGCCGGTGAGGTGGCGGCTCGCCTCGCTCGCCAGGAACAGCACCCCCGAGGCCACATCCTCCGCCTCCGCCACGCGGCGCAGCGGCACCGCGGCCACGATGCGATCCTCGCGCTCGGCCAGGGCCGCCTCGCTCATGGGGGTCCGGACCCATCCCGGAGAGACCAGATTCACGCGGATGCGAGGTGACAACTCCTGCGCGATGGAGGAGACGAGCGACTGGACCGCTCCCTTGCTTCCGGCGTAGTGGCTGTGCCCCGGCTCGCCGCGCTGGCCCGCCGTGGAGCCGATGAAGATCAGGCTGCCCTGCCCCATCCGGCGCGCCGCTTCTCGGGCCAGGTAGTACGAGGAGAAGGTATTGGTCCGGAAGATGGTCTCCAGGGTCGTCCGGTCCATCTCCAGAATGGGTCCGTCGGTCCATATGCCGGCCGAGTGCACCAGCACGTCGAGGCCCCCGAGCACGGCCTGGGCGGCCTCGCACAGGCCAACGCACCCTTCCTCCGAGGCCAGGTCGGCCTGGAGGGCGAAGGCCCGGCCGGCGGCGGCCTGGACGAGCCCTTGCAGCGGCGCCTCCTGGTTGTGGAACTGGGCGGCCACCCTGGCTCCCTGGCCGAGGAAGGCTTCCGCGCAGGCCAGGCCGATTCCGGAAGAGGCTCCGGTGACCAGGACCCGCCGGCCCTCGATATCTGCGTAGCGTACGGCTTCTGTCATATGACATCCTCCTCGGCTCTCGGCCCCTACAGATCCAGTTCCAGCCCGTCGAACGCCGGCTCGGTTCCCTTCGGCAGCGACGCGGCCAACTCCCCGTGCTCCAGCTCGTGGCCCATGTGGATCAGATAGGTTCGGCGCGGCCCGATCTCCTCAGCCGCCTTCAGGGCCTCTGCCACCGTCATGTGGGTGGGATGGTCGGGATGCCTGCGCAGGGCGTTGATCACCAGCGTGTCCACGCCGCGCAGGGCCCCCACCGCCTCCCTCGGAATCCGCTTGCAGTCCGTGAGGTAGGCGAAGCCGTCGACCCGGTAGCCGGTCACGGGCATGCTGCCGTGGTCGGCCTCCACGGGGGTGACGGTGAGGCCAGGAAGGAGCAAGGGGCCATCCAGCGGCCTTAGCTCCAGCCTTGGAACGCCTCCTCCCTGGGGCACCGGCTCGAAGGCGTACCAGAAGGTCCGCCTGACGCCCTCCAGAGTGGTCCGGCTTCCATAGACGGGAAGGGAACTCTTCTGCCAGTAGGCGTAGGGCCGGGTGTCGTCGAGGCCCAGAATGTGGTCGGCGTGAGGATGGGTGAGCAGGATGGCGTCGAGGCGCCGGATGCCGAAACGCAGGGCCTGCTGCCGGAAATCCACGGCGGCGTCAATGAGCACGGAGAGCTCCCCCTGGCGAATCCAGATGGACTGCCGGAGCCTTTGGTTTCTAGGATCCCGCGACACACAGACGGGGCAGCGGCATCCCACGACGGGGACCCCGACCGACGTTCCGGTACCGAGGAAGGTGACCTTCATCCGGCCTCCAGGGCGGGATGGTACCACGCCCACGGGGATCGCCCAAGAGGCGGAAGAGAGCCCCTGTCACTTGACATCTGATCGTCGAGGGGCTAATTTGGGTTCCATGGAGAATGGCCTTCTCTCTCTGTTCGAACGCGGACGCTGCGTACTGGCGCGTGCGGACTACGGCTACGAGGTGGCGACTCCCGGCGGATGGTCCGAAGCCGACCTGGAGCGGATGCCCTTCCAGGAGGCAGTCGCCAGAGCATCGGCGGGCAAGGGCCTGCTGGTGAGGAACTCGGGGCTGTTGCTGGGCTGGAGCAAAACCCGTTCCGCCCACGAGTTGTGGGGCTCCCTGCGGGCCCTTGCCCGGCGCGGTCCCCTTCTCCTGCTGTGCAGGTTTCCCCGGCACGCCGAGGAGCTGCGCTCCCGGCTCAAGACGGCCGGAGTCCCTCCCGCCCTCTGGGAGACCCCGGCATCCGGAGACGTTCCTCCGCTCTACCGCCGCCTGCCGCCGGGCTCCGAGCTCAGGCACCTTCACCTGAGCTACGAGTGGGCCACCGGCCTGGCGGCGGCCCGGGGAGGCGTGGCCCTGCGGCGCGTGGCCTTTCTGGTGGCCCTGGCTGGACCGATGACGGTGCCCGCCCTGGCCAGATCCCTGGGGCTCACGACCGGGGCCACCCGCTCCTACGCCCGCTGGATGGAGGAAGCGGCCCTCGTCAGGCGCTCGGGCAGCGCCCTGGACTTCCGCCACCCCCTGCTCGCCGAACTCTTTCAGGAGCCCCCGCCCGCAGAGGCCAGGCTTCCACCGAAGGAAAAGGCGTGGGACCCCATCGAGCTGGACTGATCGCTCACCGCCTGCCCGCTCCGATGAGTGCCGAGCCGCCCCTCCATGCGCCCTCCCCTTCCGCTTCCCAGAGGCACCTCTTGTGCAATAACTCATTGACTTATAAAGGATTTTTCGATAGGATCGGGTGAGGGGACGGTGATGAGATCATTCTGCGCGGTGGACATCCCGGAAGAGGTGAAGGGGAGGCTCACCGAATGGATCGCGAGGCTGCGGCCGCTGGCCCGAGGCGTGAAGTGGGTCTCGCCGCAGGCCATGCACCTCACCCTGCACTTCTTCGACGACCTGCCCGAGGAGGACCTCGCCGCCGTGTCCGCCGCGTTGGGCGCAACGATGGGCCTGGCGAGGCCGTTCCCCTTCGCACTGTGCGGGCTGGGCTCCTTCGGTCAGGCGGGCAAGATCCGCGTCGTCTGGTGCGGCGTGGAGGAGCCCTCCGGCGCCCTGGCCGAACTGCACCGGTCCCTGGAGAGCGCCCTGGCGGCGATCGGCTTCCCCGGCGAGTCCAGGCCTTTTCATCCCCATCTCACCTTGGGCCGCCTCAGGGTGCCCTCATTCGAGCCGCGGCTCGCCGAGGAGCTGAAGCGATCGGCGGGCAGCGCCGCCGGCGAGGTGGCGGTCCGGAATGCGACCCTCTACCAGAGCACGCTCACCCCGGCCGGCCCCGTCTACCGGGTCCTCGGCCGCTTTCCTCTGGGAGGCACGCCTTGAGCTTCCGAGATCTCCTGCTGGTCCTCCTCGCTTACTGCCTGGGTTCCATGCCCTTCGCGTACGTCATCACCCGCTGGCGGACGGGGCGCGACATCCGGGAGATGGGCTCCGGCAACGCGGGTGCCACCAACGTGCTGCGCACCCAGGGCAAGCTGCTGGGTCTCCTGACGCTCCTTCTGGACGCTGGGAAAGCCGCTCTCTCCGTCTGGTTCTGCCGGAAGTGGGGGGGCGCCGAGTGGATGGGCGCGGCGGGGGGCGCGGCGGCGGTGGTGGGCCACTGCTTTCCCTTCTCGCTCCAGTTCCGCGGCGGCAAGGGCGTGGCCTCCGGCCTGGGGGCCTTCCTCTTCATCGCCCCCCTGCCCACCTTGCTGGCCCTGGCAGCCTTTCTGCTGGAGATTCTGTCGCTGCGCTTCGTCTCCCTCGGGTCCATCTTCGGGTCGCTCACCTTCGGATTCTCCCTCCTGGCCTTCCATCTCATCAAAGGATGGTACAGCCTGCCCACGGCCCTCCTGGGACTGGGCACCGCGCTCCTCCTGGTGGCCAGGCACCACCGCAACATCCAGAACCTGATGAGGGGAACCGAATCCACCCTGTGGGGCAGGGGCAAGGAGAAGAGACCTTGAGGGCCGGCCGCATCGTCGTGTGGGGCGCGGGCGCCTGGGGTACCGCCCTGGCCATCCACCTGGCCTCCATCTGCGAGGAAGTGGCTCTCTGGGTTTACGAGGAAGAGCAGTTCGAGCGGATGCTCACCTCCGGCGAGAACGCGGACTTCCTGCCGGGGCATCCTCTGCCCCCCAACCTTCACCTTTTTCACGAGACGATCTGCGTTCCCTGGCCCGCGCAGACCTGGCTCTCCGTCGCCCCGGCCCAGGCCACACGCGCTCTCTGGAGAAGCATCGGCCCCATCTGCCCTCCAGGTGCGCTGGTCATCTCCGCTTCCAAGGGGATCGAGCAGAAGACGCTCCTTCCCGTCAGCGCCCTGATCGAAGAACTCCTCCCGGAATCCTGCAGGCCGGTGGTGGTGCTCTCCGGCCCCTCCTTCGCCGCGGGCCTGGCTGCGGGGCACCCGACCGCAGTGGTCCTCGCCTCGCCCGATCGGGACCGGGCCGAAGCCGCACAGCACTTGGTCTCACGGCCTCCCTTGAGAGGCTACGCCAGCACCGATCGCACCGGCGTTGAGCTCGGGGGCGCCCTCAAGAACGTCATCGCCCTGGCCTGCGGCATAGCGGTCGGGCTGGGGTTCGGACCCAACACGATCGCCGCCCTGATCACCCGGGGACAGCGGGAGATCACCCGCCTGGGCACGGCCATGGGAGCCGATCCCCAGACCTTCTCGGGTCTGTCGGGGGTGGGCGACCTCGTCCTCACCTGCACGGGGGCAGAAAGCCGCAACCGCACCGTGGGGGTGCGCCTGGGGCGGGGAGAGACCCTGGAGGCCATCTTGAAGTCCATGAAGATGGTCGCCGAGGGCGTCCCCACCACCCGGTCGGCGGCCGATCTCGCGCGCACGAGGTCCGTGGAGATGCCCATCACCTTCGCCGTGGAGCAGATCCTCTTCGAGGGCTTGCCTCCGGCCAGGGCGCTCGAAGAACTGCTGGCCCGGGGCCTCAAACACGAAATGGCCTGAAGGCTGACAACTGCGCCATCGATTTGACAGGATGGGAAGGGTTTGATAGGCTGTTGCGGGAATCGGAAACCTCAGAGTTAAGGAAGGATCACCTTTCACTGTGGAGGAAAGCGCATGAAGACCGCAAGCAAAATTCTCATCGGCCTGATGCTGGTTCTGAGTCTCGCCGCCTTCGTCTCTTGCCAGAAGGCCGAAGCCCCGGCCGAGGCCCCCGCCCCCGCCGAGCAGCCCGCGCCCGCGCCGGCCCCCGAGGCCACTGCTCCTGCCAATACCGCTCAGCAGCCCGAGGCCGCACAACCCGCGACCACCGAGCAGA
This sequence comes from Acidobacteriota bacterium, assembly GCA_021778515.1. Taxonomy (GTDB): domain Bacteria; phylum Acidobacteriota; class UBA4820; order UBA4820; family DSQY01; genus DTPS01. Next base: position 23,299 of record JAJYCJ010000031.1, on the reverse strand, counting down.
AGCCCGCGGCCGCTCAGCCCGCTCCCTCCGCGCAGAAGCCTGAGGCCCCCCCGCCGACCGCCGCCAAGTAAGACCCGCGAAAACACTTCGTCCAAGAGGGGGAGCGCCCGTGGCGGCTCCCCCTCTTCGTTTTGGTTCGACCGGCATGGAATGCGGGCCCCAGCGGCGGGTGGAGCAATAATCCCGCCGCCGCCCCACCTGCCCGTGCACCGGGCTACCGTCCGGGCGTCCCTTGTCCGAGAGCCTCCTGAAGCAGGGACAGATAGCTCTCGTAGCGGCGGGGATTGACCTGGCCCGACTGGAGGCCCCCCTTCACGGCGCAACCCGGCTCGCGGGAGTGCTGGCAGTCGGGGAAGCGGCATCCGGCCCCAGCCTCGTGGATTTCCGGGAAGGCCGATTCCACGTCCCGCCAGCCCACGTCCCAGAGCGCGAATTCCCGAATGCCCGCGGTGTCCACGAGGATGGTGCCCTGCCCCAGCTGGTGGGCGATGGCGCTGGAGGTGGTGTGCCGCCCCTTGCCGGTGGCTTCGCGGACCTCTCCCACCTTCTCCTCCGCCCCCGGCACCACGGCATTGACCAGGGTGGTCTTGCCGACTCCGGAGTGGCCCACGAGGACCACCCACCGGCCCGCCACGGCGGAGAGGAAGGCGTCCAGATCGCGGCGGAGCTTGGCGGCCATGGGGAATATCGGGTAGTTGAGCCTCCGGTAGGGCGCCAGGGTCTCATCCACATCGGATTCCGAGAGGAGGTCCATCTTGTTCACGAGGACCGCCACCTCCAGCCCCTGAGACAGCGCCGCCACGAGATACCGGTCGAGCAGGGCCGTGTTCAGGAGCGGATTGGGAGCGAGCATGACCGCCAGCAGGTCCACGTTGGCCGCCACCACGTGTTCCGCTCCCGTGAAGGACATGCGCCGGGAGAGCTTGCTCTTCCTGGGCAGGATGGACTCGATGAGGGCCGAACCGTCGGGCTGGAGCCTGAGCGTGACCCGGTCGCCCACCGCCACTCGGTTCTTGCGCCGGCCTTCGCCCAGCGCCAGGCGGCCGCCGGGGAAGCCCTGCCTCACTTCGGCGCCGTCCCAGACCCAGTGCCACTTCCCCATGGTCTGGTAGACCTGGCCCTCCACTTGCAAATTCGGCCCTCCAGGCATTATAATTCGCCCCTCTTTTCCGGGGGGGGCGACCGCGTATTTTAGCATGCCCGCGGGTATACGGCATCGCGTCCGAAGGGGGTTCCATGTACCGAATCACCGGCAAGAAAGTGCTCGCCACCGGAGTGGTGGAGATGACCATCGAGGCCCCTCGGGTGGCCAAGGCCCACAAGCCCGGGCAGTTCCTGATGGTCATGAACCGGGAAGACAGCGAGCGGGTCCCGCTCACCATCGCCGACTCCAATCCGGAGACGGGCGAGGTCACCATCGTCTTCCTGGAGGTCGGCCGCTCCACGATCGAACTGGGAGAAGAGTTTCAGGTGGGAGAGGATCTGTTCGCCGTTCTCGGTCCCCTGGGCACGCCGACCCACCTGGACAAGGTGGGGACGGTGGTGGTCATCGGCGGCGGCTTGGGAGTGGCGCCCATCTACCCCATCTGCAAGGGGCTGCGCGCCACGGGCAACCGCGTGGTCACGATCATCGGCTACAGGCGCAAGGACCTGATGTTCTGGGACGACAAACTGCGGTCGGCTTCCGACGAGCTGATCGTCACCACCGACGACGGCTCCTTCGGCATGAAGGGCTTCGTGAGCGACGCCCTCAAGAAACTCCACGACGAGGGGCGTCCCATGGACCGGGTGGTGGCCATCGGCCCGCCCGTCATGATGAGGGCCGTGGCGGAATTGACCCGGCCCTGGGAGGTGCCCACCACGGTCTCCCTGAACACCATCATGATCGACGGCACAGGCATGTGCGGGGGATGCAGGGTGGGCATCGGGGACGAAACGAAATTCGTCTGCGTGGACGGCCCCGATTTCGACGGCCACAAGGTCCACTGGGACGAGATGTTCGCCCGAATGAAGGTTTACCAGAAGGAAGAGCGCGAGGCCATCGCCTCAAGCCCTTCCTGCCGGCTCTATTTCGAAACGCTCAAGCGGTAGGGGAGATGGATTCATGAGCGAAACCATTGACATCGCAGCCCTGGGCGGCGTGAAGGAGGGGGAGAAGAAGCGTCCCCGCTCCAAGGATCGGCGCCTGGAGATCGCCTGCCAGAGCGTTGAGGACCGACTGAAGAACTACGACGAGGTGGCCCTTGGGTACTCGCCCGCCGAGGCCGTAGCCGAGGCCATGCGCTGCCTCGAGTGCCCCAAGCCCAGGTGCGTGGTGGCTTGCCCCGTTCACATCGACATCCCCACCTTCATCGGCCACGTCTCGAGGGGCCACTTCGTGGGGGCCGCCGAGGACATCCGGAAGTACAACAACCTGCCCGCCGTCTGCGGCCGCGTCTGCCCCCAGGAGAACCTCTGCGAGGCCGCCTGCATCATCAACGACACCAACCCGAAAAACCCCATCGCCATCGGCCGCCTCGAACGCTTTTCGGCGGATTGGCAGTTCGGCCATTCGGAGCGGCGGGCCGACTCGGTCGCCAAGGCGCCGGCCACTGGCTACAAGGTGGCCGTCATCGGGTCGGGTCCCGCCGGCCTCTCCTGCTCGGCCGACTTGGCCAAGATGGGTCACACGGTCCACCTCTTCGAGGCGCTGCACAAGGCCGGCGGCGTGCTCATGTACGGCATCCCCGAGTTCCGCCTCCCGAAGGCCATCGTCCAGAAGGAGGTGGAGTACGTGCAGGCCTTGGGCGTCCAGCTGGAGTGCAACGCGGTGGTGGGGCGCACCATGCCGGTGCAGGAGGTGTTGGACGAGTTCGACGCCCTTTTCGTGGCCTCCGGCGCGGGTTATCCCAACATGATGGGCATTCCCGGCGAGAACCTGAATGGCGTCTACTCGGCCAACGAGTTCCTCACCCGCGTGAACCTGATGAAGGCCTGGAAATCCGATGTCGGCACTCCGATCCGGAAGCCCCGCAGGGTGGTGGTCGTGGGGGCGGGGTTCACCGCCTTCGACGTGGTGCGCATCAGCCTGCGTCTGGGGGCCGAGGAGGCGAGGATCGTCTACCGGCGCAGCCGCGAGGAGATGCCAGGCCGGGGGGAGGAGATCGAGCACGCCCTGGAGGAGGGCGCCATCTTCACCCTTCTCACCAACCCCGTGCGCTACATCGGCGACGACAACGGCTTCGTGAAGGCGGTGGAGGTGCAGAAGATGGAGCTCGGCGAGCCGGACTCATCCGGGCGCCGCCGCCCCGTTCCCGTTCGCGACAGCAACTACATCATCGAATGCGACACGGTCGTGGTCTCCATCGGCCAGACCCCCAACGTGCTCATCCCCTCCAATCTGCCGGGGCTGGCCACGCGCTGGGGCTCCGTCATCAAGGTCAACCGGGAGACCTACATGAGTACGGTGCCGAAGGTATTCGCGGGAGGCGACGCCATCACGGGGGCGGCCACCGTGATCCTGGCCACGAGGGCGGGCCGGGAGGCGGCACGCTCCATCGACGGTTACGTCCGCGACCCGAACCGCGGTTGGTACCCACCGGCGGTCTGAGGGAGGGGGGAGCCATGGATCTGAAAAACGTGTTCGAGAGCTACCTGAACGCCCCCTACACCGAGAGCCTCGCCAAGGACTTCGAGGCGGCCGTCGCGGCCCTGGGCCAGGAGCCGCTCCCCGTGGGCAGCCTTCAGGAGGCCCTTCAAGCCATCGTTCCGGCCCGCAGACACATGGCCTTCGCGCGGAAGGCGGGGCTTTTCCTCTCCGCCGTCCGCCGCCGCCTGCCGGCCGACCAGACCCTCGATCTCTCCGGTCTGGAGGAGGTGTTGCTCGACTGCGTGGGCGTCTTCGGCCGCAGCTTCGACCTGACCGTCAGGGGGAACCTCGGCGCGTTCACCGGAGCCCAAATGGAATCCGGCACCCTGACGGTGGAGGGCGATACGGGCGACCAGGCCGGCGCCGAGATGAAGGGCGGAACCCTCCACGTGAAGGGGCTGGCCGAGAACAACTTGGGGCGTTCCATGGTCGGCGGCGAGATCCTGGTGGAGCGCAACGCCTATGACCTCATCGGGAACTCCATGGTGGGCGGCCGCATCGTGGTCCGGGGCAACGCGGGCTACTCCGCCGGCTATCGCATGGTGGGGGGCGCGATCGATATCCGGGACCTCACGTGGGATCAGGCCGGCGAAGAGATGGTGGGCGGGCGCGTTCAGATCGGGGGCCACATCGGACGCGAACTGGGGCTCGCCATGGCGGGAGGCGAACTGGCCCTCAACGAGAAGAACGAGGGCGCCCAGCGGACCAAGGCCAGCGGCGGCAAGCTGGTGATCCTCAAGAAGGGCAAGAAGACGGCTTGAGCATCGGGGACTTGCAAGCTTGGGGCATTTCTTCTTTTCCCCGTCCCTCGTTCTTGGTTTCTTGTCCCATCATCACGGTGTGACCCGCGAGGGGTGAAAGGGAACGCAGCCCATAGAACCGGCTCAGGGCGGAGGGCATGGCTCCAGGTCCTGCCCCTCGCTGGCACCCTCCCTTGCTTTTCAAGCCCGAGGGAACCACAGTGAGGTCTTCTGGCTGAGGGTGGGAGAGTGCAGGACTCCTACGGGCGGACCGTCCACTACCTCCGGGTCTCCGTCACCGACCGTTGCAACCTCCGGTGCACCTACTGCCGACCCGCCTCCGCCATCGAGCCCGCCAACCACCCGTGGGTTCTCTCCTACGAGGAGCTGCTCCGGCTCTGCGGGCTCTTCGGCTCCCTCGGCTTCGACAAGTTCAGGCTCACGGGAGGCGAACCGCTCGTCCGGCGGGACCTGGTCCCCTTCCTCAGCCGCTTGAGGGCACGGCTTCCCTCGGCCTCCCTGGCCCTCACCACCAACGGGGTGCTCCTCGCCCGTTACGCCGAGGCTCTCCGGCTGGCAGGCCTCGACCGCGTCAACGTCTCGCTCGACTCGCTGGACCCCGCGACCTTCGAGGAAATCACGGGCTTCAAGGGCCTCGAAGCCGTCCTGGCCGGAATCGGCGCCGCGCTCGCCCAGGGATTCTCGGCCCTCAAGCTGAACGTGGTCGTCATGCGTGGGGTGAACCACGAGGAGATCCCCCGGTTCGTGGAGCGCTTCGCCGGTTCCCCCGTGTACGTCCGCTTCATCGAATTCATGCCCTTCGGGATCAACGGGTGGGATCGCGAGCGGGTCTATCCCTACGCCTCCATCCTCCGGGACCTGGAGGCAAGGTTCACCCTCACTCCGCGCCGCCGGGACGGCTCGGGGCCGAGCCGGGATTTCGACGTGGAAGGGGCCGCCTGCCGGGTCGGGATCATCTCCCCCCTCACCCGCTCCTTCTGCGAGGATTGCAACCGCCTTCGCCTGACCAGCGACGGCAAGATCCGCTCCTGCCTCTTCTCCGAGGAGGACGTGGACCTGCGGGCCCTCCTGCGCTCGGGGGCCGGCGACGGGGCGATCTTAGCCGCGATCGGTCAGGCCGTGGCGAGCAAGCCCAGGGAACACCAGCTCTCCGCCGACACCATCACCCCGTCCCACTTCACCCGGACCATGCGCCAAGTAGGCGGTTAGCCCGCCGGGCGAGGGCGCACCGTCTGACCGCAGAGCCAACGCGCACGGATTCGCGATCGTACCCCGGCTGCACTCCCCCCGGTGAAGCTTCCTTCCGAGAAGCCGAGATGCCGAAACGCCGGGATGAAGGGCATTCCCCGCAACCCAGATCCAGTGGCGTCTTGGTGCCTTGGTGGTGTTCTTCGGTGTCCGCCCGGAGCCCTGCTCAGTAGGACTGCCTGGCCGGAATGACCCCGCGGACCCCACCCCTGGGGTTGGCCACGTCCCCTTTGTACCGTGGGATCAGGTGCACGTGGACGTGCCAGACGGTCTGGCCGGCGCAGGCGCCCACGTTGACCCCCAGGTTGTATCCCTGCGGAGAATAGCGCAGGTCCAAAAGGGTCTTCGCCTCCTCCATCAGGTCCATGAGCGCCTGTCTCTCCTCAGCCGTGGTATCAAAGAAATCCGATACGTGGCGGTTCGGTATCAGCAGGAGATGGCCCGGGTTCACCGGAGAGGTGTCGAACCGGGCGTAGGCCAGCTCATTGCGGAGGAGGGCATCCTTTGCGTCACAGAACGGGCACGGCCGAGCACCAGCCATCATGGACTCTCCTTTCGGCGGGTCCGTCCCGCCGCTGCACTCCTCAAGATCGTCGCCAGGTGTGGTTGCAGGGCTGAACGATGGCCCCCTCGGCTCCTGCGCGCCCGAAGCGCCAGGAGACATCGATCCAGTTGGACGGATCCAGGGAAGTCCATCTCCAGCACAAGATAGATAGGCCGTCACGGGAATGCAACCGCCGGCCGATTCCTCCCGGCGTCCCCTCGCCTCTGAATCCAGGGGACAGGTGAGAGCCGGAAGGCGGGTGCGGGGCGGCCCATTCTGGATGCGCATGTCCTCCTATTCTTGCTTCTCACCTCTCGCCACCCCCCATTGGCACCCGTCTTGCTTTTTAGGTATTCTCGCGGATAGGAGGTGTGCCAAAATGGCCCTGGGTTCGATTCTGATCCTCGAAGACGAGGAAGAAAACCTTCGAAGCCTGACCCGGGCCCTGGAGAAGGTGGGCTATGAGGTGCACCCGTTCCAGCGCCCCGACGAAGGCATGGCTTACTTCAAGACCCACGATTCGGTGGATCTTGTTCTGACCGACCTCAGGATGCCGGGCATGGACGGCATGGAGGTGCTGCGCCAGGTGAAGCAGTCGGAGAACTCGGTAGGCGTGCTCCTCATCACCGCCTTCGGCTCTGTGGAATCCGCGGTGCAGGCCATGAAGGTCGGGGCCGATGACTACCTGGCCAAGCCCGTCGATCTCTACGAGCTGAGGAGGCGGGTGCAGGCCCTGGTGGAAAAGCGCCGCCTGAAGGTCGAGGTGGACGAGCTCAAGGCGAGGCTGGACGAGCGGTTCGGCTTCGAGAACATCGTCGGCAACTCGGACCCCATGCGCGAGGTCTTCCAGCAGATCCGGATGGTCGCCCCCACGCGCGCCACGGTGTTCATCCAGGGCGAGTCGGGAACGGGCAAGGAGCTCATCGCCAACGCCATCCACCAGAACTCCGAGCGCAAGCGGAACCGGTTTCTCCCCATCAACTGCGCGGCCATCCCGGCCAACCTCATCGAGAGCGAGCTCTTCGGTCACGAGAAGGGCTCCTTCACGGGAGCCGACAAGGCCCACGCCGGCAAGTTCGAACAGGCCAACGGCGGCACCCTGTTCCTCGACGAGATCGGCGAGCTCTCCCTGGACCTCCAGGCCAAGCTGCTCCGGGTTCTGGAGGAGCGCGTGGTCACCCGCGTCGGAGGGACTCAGCCCATTCCCGTGGACGTCCGGTTCATCACCGCCACCCACCGGGACCTCACCAAGATGGTCCAGGAGTCCAAATTCCGCGAGGACCTCTTCTACCGGCTGAAGGTGGTCGAGATCGTGATCCCGCCGCTCAGGGACCGGCTGGACGACATCCCCCTCCTCGCCCACTCCTTCATGGCACACTTCAATCGTGAACACGGCAAGACCATCTCGAGCATCCACCCCGAGGTCCTGAGGGCATTGGGAAGCTACGGCTGGCCCGGGAACGTTCGGGAGCTGAAGAACGTCGTGGAACGCATGGTCATCTTCGGCACGGGGGAGGAGTTGCTCCCGCGCCACCTTCCGCCCGAGCTCAAGGCGGGCCCCGATGCCGGTCCCATGGGGCCGCCCCTCTCGGCGATCCCGGGCCGCCGTCCATTTGCGGAGCCCGGACGGCCGATCCAGGCCTTGGACGAACTGGAAAAGCAGGCCATACTGAGGGCACTCGACCAGACGCACGGCAACAAAACGCAGGCCGCGCGCGTACTAGGAATCGGCATCCGGACCCTGCACCGGAAGCTCAAGCAATACCTCGTTGATGAACAGGAAAGGAGCGTTCAATGAAGATAGCAAAAACGTTGATGTTCGCAGCCGCCGGGAGCCTGCTGATCCTCATGGGTTTCGGGTTGGCTCAACTGCGAAACGTCAGCGCACCCACTGCCCGGGCCGTCACCAACATGAGCCAGGCCGCCACCACCAACGCCATGGGTCTGCCGAGCTTCGCCGACATCGCCGCCAAGGTGAATCCGGCGGTGGTCAGCATCACGGCCATCTCCGTGGAAAAGAGCCAGGGGATGGGGAACATGCCCCAGCAGTTCATGGGTCCCTTCGAGTTCTTCTTCGGAAATCCCCACCAGCAGGGGCCCCAGGGTCAACCTCCCGTGCAGGAGGCCGGCGGCAGCGGCTTCATCATCAGCCCGGACGGCTACATCCTCACCAACAACCACGTCGTGGATGACGCCACCAAAGTCACGGTGACCTTGGACGACGGGCGCACCTTCAACGCCAAGATCGTGGGCAGGGACAAGGAGACGGACGTGGCCCTCCTCAAGATCGACGCCACCAATCTGCCCACCGTCCCCCTCGGCGATTCCAGCGCCATGCGCCCCGGTGATTGGGTCATGGCCATCGGCAATCCCCTCATGTACAGCCATACCGTCACGGTGGGCGTGATCTCCGCCAAGGGCCGCCGCATCTCCTCCAACTCCCTGGATGACTTCCTCCAGACCGACGCGGCCATCAACTTCGGCAACTCGGGCGGTCCCCTCGTCAACGTCCAGGGCCAGGTCATCGGCATCAACACCGCCATCACCCGCAGCGATTACATGGGCCGGATGGTGGAGGGCATCGGCTTCGCCATCCCCATCAACATGGTCAAGAGCGAATTGGAGCAGCTCAAGACCACGGGTAAGGTGGAGCGCGGCTACTTGGGCGTGCGCGTCAGCGCCGTGGACCAGGACGCCAGGGATTACTTCAAGAAAGCCTACGGCCTCGACCTGAAGGGCGGTGCTTTAGTCCAGAGCGTGGACGACGGCACGCCGGCTGCCCAGGCTGGTATGCAGAAGGGTGACATCATCATCTCCGTGAACGGAGAGCCCATCAAGGACAGCATGGAGCTGACCCACAAGGTCGCCGGCTATCCGCCCGGGAAGACCATCACCCTCGAGGCTTACAAGGACGGCAAGAAGAAGGAGTACCGGGTGACCCTGGGCAACCGGGCCAAGGCACTGGCCGGCCAGGAGCCCAGCGAACAGGGCCAGGGCGAGAAGCCCGCCAAGGACGTGCTGGGCATCCAGGTGCAGAACCTTACCCAGGAAACTCGGATGTCCTACCGGATCCCGCAGGATGTTCAGGGCGTGGTGGTTGTCGGGGTAGATCCCTCATCCAACGCCTTCACCAAGGACATCCGAGAGGGAGCGGTCATCTCCGAGGTGAACGGCCACGTGGTCAACAACGTGGAGGACTACCGGAAGGCCATCGCCAACATCAAGAAGGGCGACCCCGTTTCGGTCTACCTCCAGGACGGCCAGGGCGGCGGTTTCTACGTCTACTTCCTCGCCGGCTGAGGCGAAACACGACCAGGTCAAAGCGGCGCGCCAAAATGGCGCGCCGCTTTTCTTTTGGGGGGGGCTCGCCACCCGCGCAGAGTGCTCCATTGCTTGATTTTTCCACCACCCTTGCCTATAATCCGGCAACCGGCGGCCCTGGGCATCGCCGAGCTGGACGAGAGGCCGGAGTCTGGCCATCGGAGAGCCTTGCGGCCCGCCTCCTCCAATGGGGAACCCCGTGGAAGACGAACTGATCGCGCAGCGACGAACCAAGCTGTCCCAATGGCCGGAGGCGTTTCCCGGGTGCTGCCCGGTCCGATTCGAGACCGACCGGTCGCTGGGCGGCATCCTCTCGGACCACGGGCAGGAAAGCACCGAGGGCCTCGCCCAGAAGGCACCATCGGTGAAGACCGCGGGGCGCCTGCTCACGCTGAGGAAAATGGGCAAGCTCGCCTTCGGCCACATCAGCGAGGGCGGTGCCCGGCTTCAGGTCCTGTTCGAGCGCCAGCGGCTGGGCGAGGCCTACGGCCACCTGTCCCTGCTGGACCTCGGAGACTGGATCGGAGTGGAGGGGACCCTCTTCCGCACCAAGACCGGCGAGCTGACCATCGCCGTCGAGCGATACCTGCCGCTCCAGAAGTGCCTCCACCCGCTTCCCGAAAAGTGGCACGGCCTCTCCGACGTGGAACTGCGCTACCGCCAGAGGCACCTCGACCTGATCGTCAACGCCGACAGCCTGCCGCGCTTCCTGGCGCGCTCCCGCATGATCGCCTCACTGCGCCGCTTCATGGGCGACGAGAGCTTCGAGGAGGTGGAGACCCCCATGCTCCACCCCATCGCCGGCGGGGCCGCGGCCCGGCCCTTCGTCACTCACCACAACGCCCTCGACCGCCAGCTCTACCTGAGGATCGCCCCGGAGCTCTACCTCAAGCGCCTGGTGGTGGGAGGCCTCCCGCGGGTCTTCGAGATCAACCGCAACTTCAGGAACGAGGGGATCGACACCACGCACAACCCCGAGTTCACCATGATGGAGTTCTACAGGGCCTACGCCAGCGCCTCCGACCTGATGGCCTTCACCGAACGAATGCTGGCCTCGGTGGCCGGAGAGGTCCTGGGGACCACGGAGATCACCTACCAGGGGCGGCCCCTCTCCTTCGCCGCGCCCTTCCGCCGGATCTCGCTCAGGCCCGCCGCGAGGGCCGCTCTGGCCGAAAAGGGCGTCCCCGAGGGCGCCTGGCTGACAGCCGAAGGCCGGAGCGAGTGGGCCCCCAAGCTGGGGATGAGCCCGGCCAAGGCCCAGACTCCCGAACGCTTCCTCGTGGAGGCATTCGAGACCCTGATCCAGCCGGCGATTGAGCAGCCCACCTTCGTCCACGACTATCCGCTGGAGGTCTCGCCCCTCTCCCGGCGGATGCCCGGCTCTAAGGATACGGTGGACCGCTTCGAGCTGTTCGTGGCTGGGATGGAGCTGGCCAACGGCTTCTCCGAGCTGAACGAGCCGGAGGACCAGAGGGCCCGATTCAGAGAGCAGGTTCGCGAGAAGGCCCAGGGCAATGACGAGGCCATGCCCTATGACGAGGACTACTGCCAGGCCCTGGAGTACGGGCTGCCTCCCACCGCCGGCGAGGGGCTGGGCATCGACCGGCTGGCCATGCTCCTGACGGATACCGCCTCCATCCGAGACGTGGTCTTCTTCCCCCTGCTCAAGGCGCTGCCCTCGGGCGCGGGATCATGAGCCTCACTACCTTCGTGGGGCGGCGCTACCTCTTCGCCCGCCGGCGGCAGGCGTTCATCTCTCTCATCAGCGTCATCTCCATCCTGGGAGTGGCCGTGGGGACCATGGCCCTCATCATCGCCCTGGCCATCTCCACCGGGTTCACCACCCGCATCCGGGAGAAGATCCAGCTTCTGAACGCCGATCTGAACATCCTCGGAGGCCCCGATGAGCTCCGGCCCTCCGACGTGAAGACCATCACCGAGGCGCTCGCCAAAGACCCCCGCGTCGCGGCCTACACGCCCATCGTCCTGGGCACGGGCCTGGTGAGCGGGCCCACCACGCGGGTCGGACTGGTGGCCAAGGTGGTGGGGGTGGACCCCGGCACGCAGGCCCGCGTCGTGGATCTGCGGCCCTACGTGCGCGGCAGTTCCTTCCTCGGGAAGGACGGCCAGGGCGAACCGGAGGCGATCCTGGGGGCGGATCTCGCCGAGAGGCTGGGCGTGTGGGAGGGAGACACCATCCAGCTCCTCGCCCCCAAGCTGACCCTGTCGCCCTTCGGCAACTTCCCGAAGATCATCTCCCTCAAGGTCACGGGCATCCTCCGCACGGGGTACTACCTCTACGACACGGAGTTCGTCTACGTGGACCTGCCCCTGGCGGAGCGCCTCTTCACGGCTCCGGGCACGGTGAGCGCCATCCAGGTCCGCCTCAAGAAGCCCGGGGATCTCGCCGCCGCGCACGCCGCGCTTCAGACCGAGCTGGGCGATCCGTACCGGGTGCTGGACCTGGTGGGCAGCAACGCCGAATTTTTCAAGGCTCTCCGGATGGAGAGGGTACTGCTCTTCCTCTCCATCGGGCTCATCGTCATGGTGGCCGCGCTGAACATCGTCTCCACCCTGATCCTCATGGTCATGGAAAAGGTGCGGGACATCGGCATCCTCCGCAGCATGGGGGCGTCCCCGGCCCACATCCTGAAGATCTTCCTCTTTCACGGCATGGTCATCGGGGTCGTGGGCACCATCCTCGGCTCGGCGGCCGGCGTCATCGCCAGCACCGCCCTGGACAGGACGCACGCCATCCCCCTCTCCCTGGACGTCTACCCCCTTCCCTACGTGCCCTTCATCACGTCGTGGGAACAGGTGCTGGCGGTCAGCGCCTTCGCCCTTCTCGTCTCCTTCGGGGCCACCCTTTACCCCGCCTACCGGGCGGCCAAGCTGGACCCCGTCGAAGCCTTGAGGTACGAATGATGATCACCGTCGACGCGCTGCGAAAGGCCTACCTGTCGGGCGGCCGCACCATCCACGTCCTCAAGGGCGCGGGCTTGCGCATCGAGGATGGGGAGGCGGTGGCGCTCATGGGGCCCTCGGGCGTGGGCAAGAGCACCCTCCTCCATCTGGTGGCCGGGCTGGACAGGCCCGATTCGGGCGCGATCACGGTGGCCGGACAGGACGTCACCCAACTGCGCGGGAACGCGTTGGACCAGTTCCGCCGCTCCACCATCGGGATCATCTACCAGTTTCACTTTCTCCTGCCCGAGTTCACCGCGATCGAGAACGTGATGATGCCGGCCGTGGTCGCCGGCGTGAAGTCGTCCGAAGCGCGCGAACGGGCCCAGCGGCTGCTGGGAGAGGTGGGGCTGGTGGACAGGGAGCGCCATCTCCCGTCGAAGCTCTCGGGGGGGGAGCAGCAGCGCGTGGCCATCGCCCGGGCCCTGATGAACCGGCCCCGCCTCCTGCTGGCGGACGAGCCCACGGGCAACCTGGACGAGGAGACGGCCGGTCAGGCCTTCGACCTGCTCATGGGCCTGAAGGCCAACCACGGCCTGACCATCCTCATGGCCACCCACAATCCAGTCCTGGCTGGGGGCTGTAGCCGGACCCTGCGCCTCAGGGACGGCAAGATCGAGTGACAGCCCTCCGGGCCGATGGTATAATCCCGCAGTTGGAGTAAGCGGATGTACGAGCGCTTCACGGAACAAGCACGGCGGGCACTCTACTTCGCGCGATACGAGGCTCACCAGGCTAACGCACCGGTGGCCGACACGGAACATCTTCTCGTGGGCCTCGTGGCGGTGGACTCTCCTTTGCTGAAGGAGGTCCTCGGGCGGGGGCGTGTGACCCTTGACGAGCTGCGGGAGGGTATCGCCGCGACCCGCGCGGAAGAGCCCACCGCCGCAAAGCCGGCGACGCCGGGCTGGTCCCGCGACGTCCGGCTGATCCTGGAGAAGTTCGCGCCCGAGGAGTTCGAACGGATGGCCGGACTGAGGATCGGAGTGGAACACCTCTTCCTCGGCCTCCTCCACCTGGAGGATACGCCCGCCTCGCGCCTCCTGCAGGAGCGGGGTATCACGCTGGCATCGGCCCGCGAGCGTCTGCTGGCGGCCTTGCGCCGCCAGGGGATCGAGCGGCGGAAGGAGCCCAAGCCTGCCCTCGAGGAGTTCTCCCAGGACTTCACGGCCCTGGCGTCGGAGGGGATCTTCGACCCCCTCATCGGACGCGAATCGGAGCTGGAGCGCATCATCCAGATCCTGGCTCGTCGCCACAAGAACAACCCCATCCTCCTCGGAGAACCGGGGGTGGGCAAGACTGCCCTCGTGGAGGGACTGGCTCAGCGCATCGTCTCGGGCGAGGTGCCGGCCGCCCTGAAGGACAAGCGGATCCTCTCCCTGGACCTCTCCCTCGTGCTGGCCGGGACCAAGTACCGCGGACAGTTCGAGGAGCGTCTCAAGGCCATCCTCAAGGAGGCCTACGAGGACCGGACGGTCATCCTCTTCGTGGATGAGATCCACACCCTCGTCGGGGCCGGAAGCGCCGAGGGCTCCCTGGACGCCGCGAGCATCCTCAAGCCCGCCCTCAGCCGCGGGCAGGTGCAGTGCATCGGCACCTCCACCTTCCGCGATTTCAAGCGCCACATCGAAAAGGACCGGGGCCTCGTGCGCCGGTTCCAGCCCGTGAAGGTCTTGCCGCCCTCCGAGGAGGAGACGGTGAGGATTCTGGAGGGCACCCGGCGGCGCTACGAGGAGTACCACCAGGTGCGTTACACGGACGAGGCCATCCGGAGGGCGGTCCTGCTCTCCAACCGGTACATCACGGACCGGTTCCTGCCCGACAAGGCCCTCGACGTGATCGACGAGGCGGGCGCCAAGGCCCGCATCCTGGGGCACCCGGCACCGGAGCCATCGGACGAGCTGGCCGGACCGGAAAGGTGGGTTCCCGAGCGGCGAGGCGGCGCCGCCGCCCGCGAGGAGGAGGTCCCCGCCCCGCCCGAGGTGGGACGGGAGCTCGTGGAGGAGGTGGTGGCGCTCTGGACGGGCATTCCGGTCACCGCCATTCGCGAGGACGAGCGGGACAAGCTCATGCGCATCGAGGAGATTCTGCACCGGCGCATCATCGGACAGGGCAAGGCCATCTCGGCCCTGGCGCGCGCCATCCGGCGCTCCCGCGCGGGGATCCGCAACCCCGGACGTCCCATCGGCTCCTTCATCTTCCTGGGCCCCACGGGGGTCGGCAAGACGGAGGCGGCCAAGACCCTCTCGGAGTTCCTCTTCGGCGACGAGCGCGCCCTGATCCGCATGGACATGAGCGAATACGCCGAAAGGCACTCCGTATCCAAGATGATCGGCTCGCCGCCCGGCTACGTGGGATACGAGGAGGGCGGGCAGCTCGTGGAGCGGGTCAAGCGCCGGCCCTACGCCGTCATTCTCCTGGACGAGATCGAAAAGGCCCACCCCGACGTCCTGAACGTCCTGCTGCAGATCCTGGAGGACGGTATCCTGACGGACAGCTACGGCGACACGGTGGATTTCAAGAACACGATCCTCATCCTCACGAGCAACCTGGGCTCCAAGTTCATCCTGGACAGGGGCGTGCCCGGGTTCGAGGGGGCGCAGCGGACCGCTTCGGTGCAGAAGGACGAGGTCCATCGGCACCTGCGGCGGACCCTCCAGCCCGAATTCCTGAACCGCATCGACGAGATCATCATCTTCGATCCCCTTTCGAGGGATGACCTGCAGGCCATCGCCGTCCGCATGATCGAGGACCTGAACCGCGTGATGCGGGACAGGGGCGTCGACCTGGCCGCGGAGGGGGGAGTCCCCGATTTTCTCGTGGACACATGCTGCACCGATCCCACCTACGGTGCCCGCCCCCTCCGGCGGGGAGTCCAAGCCTACATTGAGGATCCGCTCGCGGAGTGGCTCCTGCTCAATGACGTGCGAGAGAGCACTCGAATCAACCTGGAAGTGCAAGGGGATCGGATCGCGCTGGCCAGCGTAGAGCCAGTGCCCGTATCCGGATAGGTGGAGCATGGCCCGAAGACTGTTGCCGATCCTGACCGTCCTTCTCCTCACCACGGTGGCATTCGCCGCCCAGAACCCGCCGCCCGCCGGAGATCGGAGCGGGAAGAAACCGGCGCCCCAGGCGGAGCAACCCGCCAAGGCCGCGCAGGGCCAGCAGTCCGAACAGCCCAAAATCGAGAAGATCGTGATCGAGGGGAACGACCGGCTCACCCAGGACGCCTTCCTGGCACTCACGAGCCTGCGCCCGGGAGACGTCTACGATGAGGCCCGCCTGCGGCGGGAGTTCACGAAGATCTGGAACTCCGGGCTCTTCGAGGACCTCTCGATCGACGAGGAGAATGGCAAAACGGGGAAGATCATCATCTTCCACATCAAGGAGCGGCCCATCGTGGCCTCCGTGGAGTTCACGGGCTCGAAGGCCCTCACCTCCAGCACCATCCTTGACAAGCTCAAAGAGAACAACGCCGAAATCAAGACCGGCACCGTACTGGATTACACGAAGGTGATGCACACCGAGGCGGCCCTACGGTTCATGGCGGCCGAGAAGGGGTTCCCGGAGGCAGACGTCACCTCCAAGGTCCAGACCATGGGCCGATCCGAGGTGGCCCTCACCTTCAACATCAAGGAAGGCCCCAAGGCGCGCATCGAGAAGGTCAAGTTTCTGGGGGTTCATGCCTTCTCCCAGCGCAAGCTGCGCTGGACGCTGAAGAAGACCCGCGAGCACTGGTTTCTCTCCTGGGCCACCCGGCACGACATCTACTCGGAGGACCGCTACTACGAGGACATCAAGGCCCTGAGAGACCTGTACGAGTCGGAGGGGTACCTGGACGTGGACGTCGGGGACCCCATCGTGGACAAGAGCTTTAACAAGAGCCACACCAAGGAGTGGCTGAAGCTGACGATCCCCATCCAGGAAGGCATCGCCTACAAGCTGGGGAAGGTCTCGTTCGAGGGGAACACGGTCTTTCCAAGCGCCGACCTCAAGAAGCTCGTCTTTCTCAAGGAGGGCAAGCCGCTGGACAAGGTGGGCCTCGGATACGTCATCAAGGCCATCGAGGCCAAGTACGGCGAGAAGGGCTACATCTACGCCACGGCTACCCCCATCTTTGACAAGCACGCCAAGACCAAGACGGCGGACGTCGCCATCTCGGTCACGGAGGACCAGATCTACTACGTCAACCGCATCGAGTTCCGCGGAAACATCTCCACCAGGGACTACGTCCTGAGGCGCGAGATGCTCATCTACGAGCAGGAGGTCTTCAACTACGTCCGCTACCAGCGGGGCCTGTACCGCCTCAAGGCGACGGGGCTCTTCACCATCAAGGATGATCCCACCATCACCAAGGTGCCCAATACCAACACGGTGGACGTGCTGGTGAAGGGGACGGAGGCGAGCAAGAACGAGCTCCTCTTCGGGGGCGGGTACGGCGGGGTCAACGGCTTCTTCGTCTCGGGGTCCTTCAGGACCTACAACTTCCTGGGCACCGGCACGACCTTCTCCCTCAACGCGGACGTCGGCAAGGTGCAGAAGCTCTACTCGATCAACTACTCGGACCCGTGGTTCTTCGGCAAGCGGATTGGCGCCTCCTTCTCCATCTACAACTCCGACCTGAGCTACCTGCAGTTCGACCAGCTCACCAGGGGCGCCTCCTTCTCCGTCTCCTTCCCCATCACCGATTTCTCCTCCTGGTCCGTCGGATACCGATGGGAGCGCTCCCACGCCAACAACTTCACCACGAGCCTCTCGACCCTCTACACGGATTACCTGAACAACACCACCACCTCGGCGGTGTTTGGCGGAATCAACTATAACTCGGTCAACAACCCGTTCCGGCCCATGCGCGGCATGCAGCTGTCCATGAACACGAGCGTGGCCGGCAATTGGCTCGGAGGACAGAACAAGTTCATCAAGTCCAACTTCGACGGCGACATCTACATCCCCACCTTCCGGAAACAGAACGCCGCCTTCCGCCTGAGCATCGGCTACATCACGGCTTACGGCGGTCAGCAGATCCCCCTCTGGGAGCGCTACTTCCTCGGCGGAGAGGACACGCTGCGCGGCTTCGGCGTGCGGTCCGTCTATCCCCTCACCAAGGATGGACGATACTTCGTCGACCCCGCCACGCAGACCATCGAGGGCGGGAACCGTTACGTGCTAACCAACTGGGAGTACGTCTTTCACATCATCGAGCAGGTGGACGTGGCCCTCTTCGTGGACGCGGGCAACACCTACCACGAGCGGCAGAAAATGGAGCTGAGCAACTACCGCGCCGACGCCGGCGCGGAGCTGCGCTTCTTCATCCCCCAGTTCAACGTGCCTCTAAGGCTCATTTACGCGTACAACCTCAAGAAGCGGCCCAATGATGACTTCAGCAATTTCCAGCTCTCCATAGGACTGACGTTCTGATAAGGACCTCAAGGAGGAATGAACCATGCGGAAACTGACAGCCGCCCTCGCGGCCACTCTCACCCTCGCATCCCTCGGCGTGTTTGCCCAGGCCCAGCTCAAGATCGCCGTGGTGGACACCATGCGCGTGGCCAACGAGTGCAAGGAGGGGAAGAACATCCAGGCCGCTCTGAAGGCCTTCCATGATCAGAAGCAAGCCCAGATCACGGCCAAGGAGACCGAGCTGAAGGCCCTGGAGGAGCAGGTCAAGGACCCGAAGATCAGCGAGGACAAGAAGGACGACCTCAGGGCCAAGTTCAATTCCAAGATGTACGAATACCAGGCCTACGCCAAGGCGGCGCAGGACGAGATGGAGGCCCGCAGCCAGAAAATGCAGGCCGAGTTCCAGCAGAAGCTTGCCGGAGTGATCACCCAGTACGCCCAGGCTAAGGGTCTCTCGGTGGTGCTCGAGAAGGGCATCTGCCTCTACAACGCGGATACCCTGGACGCCACCTCGGACGTCATAGCCGCCATGAACCAGGCCTACCCGGGCACGAGCACCAGCGCGGGCGGAAAATAGGAATGAGGATCTCGGTCATCGCCGGACAGGTCGGAGCCCGGGTGGTGGGCGATCCCGAAATGGAACTCTTCGGGATCGCGCCCCTGGATTCCGCCACCGGCCGTGACCTCGCCTTCCTGGCCAATCCGAAGTACCGGGAGGCGGCCCGCGTCAGCGAAGCCGGGGCCATCCTCGTATCCGAGGGCGAGAGCCTGCCCGGAAGGACGCTTCTCGTCTGCAAGGACCCGTACGTCGCCTTCGCCAGGGCCATCGGACTCTTCTACAAGCCCCGCGAGTTCAAGCCGGGCATCCACCCCACCGCCATTCTCGGGGAGCGGTGCGAAGTGGCCCCCGACGCCCACGTCGGACCCTACGCGGTCCTCGGCGATGCAACCAGAGTGGGCGCGGGAAGCGTCATCGAGGCGGGTTGCGTGCTGGGGGCCGGATGCGAAATCGGAGAGCACTGCCGGCTCTTTCCGCGCGTGGTCCTGTACGAGGGGACGGTCCTCGGCAACCGGGTGATCCTCCACGCCGGCGTGGTCGTCGGCTCCGATGGGTTTGGCTACGCCCAGGAGGCCGGAAGGCACGTCAAGATTCCTCAGATCGGCCGGGCGGTGGTGGAGAGCGACGTGGAGATCGGCGCCAACACCACCGTGGACCGAGGAGCCATCGAGGAGACGCGCATCGGCGAGGGCACGAAGGTGGACAACCTGGTCCAGGTGGCCCACAACGTCCGCATCGGTCCCCGATGCCTGCTGGTGGCCCAGGTGGGCATCAGCGGGAGCACGGTCCTCGGGGAAGGCGTCATCTTCGCCGGCCAGTCGGGCGCCGTCGGCCACATCCGGATCGGCGACGGGGCGAGGGTGGGGGCCAAATCGGCCGTCACCAAGGACGTCCCCGACGGGGGATTCGTCACGGGCCACCCGGCGCAGGAGCACCGGCTCTGGCTCAGGGAACGGGCCCTCACCGGACGCCTGGAGGAGCTGTTCCGCCGACTCAAGCGCCTCGAGGAATCTCTCGCCGGGGCCCCCTCCAAGGAGAGTCCGCAATGATGGACGTGACGGAAATCCAGCAGATCCTGCCGCACCGGTACCCCTTTCTCCTCGTGGACCGGATCCTGGAAGTGGAGCCTGGCAAACGGATCGTTGGGCTCAAGAACGTCACCGTCAACGAGGAGTTCTTTCAGGGGCACTTTCCGGGGAAGCCCGTGATGCCGGGAGTCCTCATCATCGAGGCCATGGCCCAGGTGGGCGGGGTGCTGCTCTTGAGGGAGGTCCCGGACCGGGATCAGAAGCTTGTGTACTTCATGGGCATCGACGAGGCGCGTTTTCGCAAACCCGTGGTTCCGGGCGATCAGATCCGCTTCGAGCTGGAGGTCCTCAAGCGCAAAGCCACCACCTGCAAGCTGCAGGGCAAGGCCTTCGTGGACGGGATCCTCGTGGCCGAGGCCGTCATTCTGTCGGCCATGGTGAACCGCTGAGGCTGGAAGCGGGAGTGGGGGCAAAGACCTGGCCCGAAGGCCCGGCGGCATCACGGACGACCGCGAGGCGCAATCACCTTCAGAACAGTGACGAGGCATGAGAATGACGACTATCCATCCTTCCGCCGTTGTGGACCCGGGCGCCAAGATCGGTGACGACTGCACCATCGGTCCCTTCACCTACATCGGGCCCGAGGTAGTGCTGGGAGCCCGCAACAGCATCGGCCCCAACTGCGTGCTGCACGGCCGCGTGACGCTCGGCGACGAGAACCATCTCGTCTCCCACGTGGCCATCGGCGGCCCTCCTCAGGACCTCAAGTACAAGGGCGAGCCCACCGAGGTGGTCATCGGCTCCCGCAACACCATCCGCGAGTTCGTGACGGTCAACCGGGGAACGCCGGGCGGCGGCGGGGTCGCGCGCTTGGGCAACGACATCCTGATGATGGCCTACAGCCACGTGGCCCACGACTGCGCCGTGGGGGACTTTGTGATCTTCGCCAACGCGGGCACCCTGGCCGGCCACGTGCACGTCGGCCAGCACGCCACGGTGGGGGCCCTCTCCGCGATCCACCAGTTCTGCGTGGTGGGGGATTACGCCTTCATCGGAGGCGGCTCCATCATCACCCGCGACGTGCTCCCCTACGTCAAGACCGTCGGGGCGCGGGGCGAGGGAAAGACATTCGGGATCAATACCATCGGCCTCCAGAGGAAGGGATTCACCCCGGAGGCCATCGAAGCACTCAAGTCGGCCTACCGTATTCTCTTCCAGTCCAAGATATTGTTCTCGGAGGCGGTGGGCGTGGCCGATGAGAAGCTCGGGCGCGTCCCCGAAGTGGCCTACCTGCTCCGGTTCATCCGAGAATCCAAGCGCGGCATCCAGAGGTAGAGCCGGGGAGGGACGAGCATGAACACAGACAGCTGTCTCCGTCTGGCCGTGGTGGGAGTGGGCTCCCTCGGGCAGCACCACGCCCGGATCCTCTCGGACATGGACGGCGCGGAGCTGGTCGGCGTCGTGGACGCCAACGGGGCCAGGGCGGCGGAGATCGCCCACAAATTCGGCACGAAGGCCTTCACGCGACCCGAGGAGCTGCCGCCGGTGGACGGCGTGGTCGTGGCGGCCCCGACGAGCCTCCACCGGGCCCTGGCCGTGCCCTTCCTGGAACGGGGCGTGGGGGTGCTCTGCGAAAAGCCCATGGCCACGACCCTTGAGGAGTGCGACGAGATCCTCGCCGCCAGGGATCGCGGCAACGCGCCCCTTCTCGTGGGACACATCGAACACTTCAATCCCGGCGTGGCGGCGCTAGCCCGGAACGTGGAGGTGCCGGGATTCCTGGAGGTGCACCGATTGGGCGTCTTTTCGGGCCGCTCCCTGGACGTGGACGTCATTCTCGACCTCATGATCCACGACATCGAGATCGCCCAGAGCCTGGTGAAGCGCCCCATCCGGTCGGTGGAGGCCGTAGGGGTCCGGGTCCTCACCCCTTTCGTTGATCTGGCTAACGCCCGTCTGACCTTCGAGGGGGGATGCGTGGCCAACCTCACCGCCAGCCGCATCTCCAGGGACAAGGTCCGAAAGCTGAGGGTCTTCCAGCACCAGGCCTATCTGAGCGTGGACTATTCCGAACAGGCCGTCGAGTTCTACCGCCTGGAAGAGCGAGACGGGCAGAGGGCCATCGTCCAGGTGCCGGTGGCCGTGGACAAGCGCGAGCCCCTCCGCTGCGAACTGGAGCATTTTCTTCCAGTCCTTCGCCGCGAGACCGCCCCCCTCGTGGGCGGCGAGGCCGCCCGCGAGGCGGTCTCGGTGGCTCGCTCCATTCTGGCGTGCATGTCTAGGTGACGGCGCACCTCTTGTCTTCCTTCTTTTCGGAACTTTCGCCGGCCCAGACCCCCGGCTACGCCTGGAGCGTGAGCACCCCGGCCGGCCGCCTGGCGGGTGGCTTCGGCGGCTTCAGGATCGTGGAACCAACGCGGGCGCCGGTGGAGGAGTCCACCCTTTTCGATCTGGCCTCCCTGACCAAACCGCTCGCCACGGCACTCATCGCCCTCCGCGCTTTCGATGCGGGTCAGTTGGACCTGGAGGCGCCCGTTGCCGCGACGGGCCGCCCACCCTTCACCCTGCTGGATCTCCTGAGGCACGAGGCCGGGTTTCCCGATTGGCTCCCCCTTTACGGATGCGCTCCCTCCCCAGCCGCGCTCGAGACATGGCTGCTGCGGGATTGCCCCAGGGAGGAACGGGCGGGATCCCGGGCGGTCTATAGCTGCGCCGGCTACGTCCTCCTGGGAATGCTGCTGGAGGAGGGCCTCGGGGCCCCGATGAGCCAACTGTTCGAGCGCTACGTCTCGATCCCCCTCGGCCTGCCCTCGCGGGAGGCCCGTTTCTCCCCCCCGGCGGCCTGGCGCGATCGTTGCGCGGCGGAGGAGCTGGATGGGGGATACGAAGCCCGGATGGCGCACCCCTTTGGCGCCACTCCGCCTCCCTTCCGCTCCGGCATGGCCTGGGGGGAAGTCCACGACGGGAACGCCCGATTCCTGGGCGGAGCGGCGGGCAACGCCGGCCTCTTTGGCACCCTCGCGGCCGTGGAGAGGCTGTGCCGCGCCTTCAGCCCCCAGGACGGATTCCTCTCGCCCAATGCCCTGCGCCTGGCCTGGGAGAGCCCCCGCGCCGAGGGCCGGCACAGAACGGCCGGCTGGAGGGCGGCGGGCTCCGAGGGCTGGTGGGCCAACGCCCTCCTCCCCGAAGGGGGGATCGGTCACGAGGGCTTCACCGGGACGGGGGCTTGGATGGAACCCGAGACCTTCAGAACTTATATCTTACTTACCAACCGGATCCATCCCCGGCACCCGGGGACGGACTTCGGACGGGTGCGGGCCGCCTTCCTGAAGGCGGCCAAGGAGCTCCAGTGAGAGACCGCTACACTCCGAGCCTCGCCTTCCTCATCGCTCTCGCGCTGCACGTCTTCTTCCTCCTCCTCATATCGCGCCAGTACCTCGCCTCGGCCAACAACCCGAGGAGCCTGAATCAGACGGCCCAGCGTCTCACGACCATCAACGGCCGTCCCGTCCGCTTCATCTACGTCAAGGACATGATTCCCGCCAAAGAGCCGCCCATGGATGCCTCACGCCTCTCGGACATGAACCGGCGCGGGGCGAGCCCCTACCCGAAGAAGGGAGAATCCCCCGATCCCACCTCCTTCGGCCAGAGTCCGACCCGCCAGTCCGGCGGCCCTGGGGGCGCCCCGGACAACAGACCATCCGTGCCGCCCTCACCGGCCTCCCCAAGCCCCCGCCCCGGACGCCCGGGAAGCGCCGGACGGGAGATGGCGCAGATGGAGCGCCCCCGGAGCCCGCGCGGGGAGAGCCGTCAGGATCGTCCGGCCGACAACCAGGCCTCCAAACC
>JAJYCJ010000128.1 GCA_021778515.1 Acidobacteriota bacterium | reverse complement strand
CGAATCGGAGGAGGAAGCCCATGGCCCTCCCCGTCCAAGAGACAATGCCTTTCCCCCGTGTGTCCGAAACCTGGCCGAAGCCACCCGTATTTCAATCGCGGAATTTGGGGAGAGAGAAGCCCTTGGCCCTCCCCGCTTGGGAGACGCTTCCTTTCCGCCGTGAACCCTCCCCACCATCGAAGGCAGAGCATTTCAATCGCGGAATTTGGGATGAGCCTTCCGGAGCCACTCCAATGTCCAATCGCGGAATTTGGGATAATGGTTCACCCCATACGAGCGGGCACGCGGTTCGCGGGCGTGGGAGGTGAGGAGATGAAGCCGGTTGCCGTTTTCTCCGCGGTGGTGTTCTTGGTCATCGCGATCGCCCACCTGGTGCGGGTGGTGCTGCGCGTTCCAGTGGTGGCGGGCGGCGTGGCCATCCCCCTGTGGCCGAGCGCGGTGATCGCCGCGGCGCTGATCGTCCTGGCCGCCCTGCTGCTCCGAGAGGCGAGGCGGTAGACGGCTGCGGGCGAGGGAAAGGAGGATGACCCGACTGAGAAGACTTCTGCTCGGCGCGGCCGGCCTCTGTGCGCTTCTCGCCTGAGGCAGGCCCAGGCCCGACTACAGCGGGAGCTGGGAGCTCGACCGGGGGCGCAGCCGACTCCAATGCCCCGAGGTCGCGCGCATCACCGCGCCGCAGGATAAGGCCACCAATAGGGTGCGCTACTGCCTCCTCGACGGCGGCCAGATCCTGGAACCCCACGAGGTGTCCCAGGGCCCCCGCCACCGACGCGACAACCGCTGGGTCTTCCGAAGGCGGGACTGACGGAACCATGGCAAAGAAGAGGGAGGGGAGATTATGAGCTTGGAGCGAAATATCGCAGAGGAGGGATCCTGCCCGCTGGACGCTACGACTGCAGAGAAAGTGGGAGCGCCACAAAAGTTACTGGGAATCGAACTGGCTTCGCTCGGCTCGGTGCTCCTCGCGGAGCGGGTGGCGCATCGCGCAGAGCGGACTATCCCTGCCTACGCCCGATTCCTCTCCTCCGGAGGCCCCTTTCGGCGCTTCCCCGACCGGCCTGTCATGGAGAAGCGGAGCTACATCGACCGCTCCGCCTGGCCGGAACTCGTCGGGCGGAACGAGCGGCAGCTCTTCGCCATCTTCGGCTCCGGAGGTTCCTCGGGCCGCATCTTCTACTGGCCCCTCCTGCGCTCACAGCACCGGTACAGCGCCTGGGGGATGCGGAAGTTTTTGGAGCGCTGGCTTGACATCCGGAGGCGGCGCACCATGGCCGTCAATGCCCTCTACCTCGGCAGCTGGTGGAGCGGCACCTACCTCGTCTGGCTGCTGCACACCATCGCGCTGAAGGCGGGATATCCCTTCACGGTCTTCAATCCGGGCGACCGGCAAGAGGAGATCGTGAACCTCATCGCGGAGGCGGGGGAGGCCTACGACCAGATCCTCCTCTGCATCTATCCCTCCGCCGTCAGCCACCTCCTCGCGGTGGCGGAGCGGATGGGCAAGCCTCTGCCCCTGGCCAAGCTCCGCTACCTGACTATGGGAGAGGCCTTTCCCGAGCGGCTCAGGATGGCCCTCGGCCGCAGGAGCGGCCATGGGCCCGGCCAGCCTTTCTTCCACTCCAGCTACGGAAGCACCGACACGGGGCTGCTGGGCACCGAGTCGCAGGCCACCATCGCTCTGCGGCAACTCCTGACCTCCAACACGGATCTGACGGAAGAGCTGGGCATCCCCCAGCCC
Organism: Acidobacteriota bacterium; assembly: GCA_021778515.1. Lineage (GTDB taxonomy): Bacteria > Acidobacteriota > UBA4820 > UBA4820 > DSQY01 > DTPS01. The sequence continues at coordinate 5,132 of JAJYCJ010000128.1, read as the reverse complement.
GTTCCCCTCCTCTTCCACAACGTCGGGTTGGGCAACTACCTTGAGCGCGTTGAGGGCGAGCTGTGTATCACTCGCTGGCAGGGCATCCCGCTGGTGCGCTACAACCTGCACGACCGGGTCGGCTTCTACCACTGGCGGAGGCTCCGCCAGGCCGTGCTGGCCTCGCATCGCTGGCGGCCGGAGGATGGGCCGCTTCGGGCCATTCTCCGCAAGTGCAGCCCGTTCCTGTCCAACCTGATCGCGGTGCACGGCCGCTCAGATACGTGCCTCATCTTGGGGAGCATGGAACTCCCTGAGGCCCTGCTCGACGCCGCCGTCCACAGTCCTGAGCTGGAAGGTCTTGTCACGGGAGCCTATTTTGCTGAGGTGCGCTACGACGAGGAGTGGCAGCACCTCCACCTGGACGTGGAGGTGAAGAGTGAGAAGGAGCCCGAAGAGGGCTTGGAGGAGAGGGTCCGCCAAGCCGTCGCAGCGTCCCTCCAGAAACTGAAGCCCGTCTTTAGGGAGCGATGGGAACAGGCCTACCGGTTCGTGGACCACGACCCGCGGCGAAGGGCGCTGCGTGTGCGGCTCCACGCCTGGCCTTCCCTCTCGCGCCGCACGAGCAGGAGCGGCAAGCACCTACCCGTCGCCCCCGCTCCGAGGCTGACCTGACGGCAAAGTCTAGTGCGCGAGGCAGGCCTTTTGGATGGGCGATCAGGCCGCTTGCTACAGCGCGACGGGAGTCCCGTCGCGCTGTATGGGGATGGCGCCCTGGGGCAGGGCCGAAACCTCGCGGGCCAGCGAGGACCACGGTCGAAATCCATTCCTGCTCCCAAATTCCGCGATTGAAATGCGGGTGGCTTCGGCTATGGTTCAGGTTCACGGGGGGGAGACATTGTCTCTTGGACGGGGAGGGCCATGGGCTTCCTCCTCCGATTCGCAGGCAAAGCCTGACGAATCGTCGCGTTGCCCTCCGGGGCCCCACCCCACGGGCAAAGCCCGCTGGGGCCCCACCCCACCCTCGGGGCTTCCTCCCCCGGATCAAGTCTGGGGTCGGAGGCAACCCAAATCCCTTGGCGGGTGAAGATCGCCTTCCACGGAAACTACCATCCATGAGCCTTTCGGAGCCGCTCCAATATCCAATCGCGGGATTTGGGCTGCTGGATCTCTCACGAACGATTCGGGCCTTCGTTGCGCCGCGTCGATGGGGAATGCACTGCGGGGGGTGCCCCCGCGGGGGTTGCCGTGCGCCTCGGGTTTGGCAGGAGGGCGCCGCCTGTGTTAGCTTCCCCGAAGCAGGAGGGCGGATGAAGACCGATAGGTTCCTCGAGACCGTGTTCCATCCTTCCTGTTATGCCCCGACGTCCAACTTCTTCAGGGTACTGCGCCGGTGCGGGGGGGTGGATCCGAAGTACGTCCCGATCACCCTGGTTCGATCGGGGCTCAACCTGGCCAATGCCCCTCTTCGCCTCTACGAACGGCTGCGCTGGGGAAGGGCGGTGGAGCGCGTGCAGCTGCGGGAACCGCCGATCTTCATCCTGGGCCACTGGAGGAGCGGGACCACCTATCTGCACAACCTTCTGGCCCAGGATCGTGACCTGGGCTTTGTCACCACGATGCAGGCGTTCTATCCAGCAGTCACCCTCCAGTCCCGCTGGCTCCTGCCGCTGCTCCGGCGCCTCCCGCCGCAGAAGAGGCACGGGGATAACGTGCTGGTGGGCCCCGAGGACCCTCAAGAGGAGGAGTTCTGCCTCGCCATCCTCTCGCCCCTCTCCCTTTACCACTTCACCAGTTTCCCCAGGAGCTCGTACCGCCTGTTCGACGAAGCCGTGCTGTTCGAGGGGGTCCCCGACGCTCTCAAGGCGGAGTGGCAGCGGGCCTACCTGCGCATCCTGAAGACGGCGACCTGGATCGCCGGCGGCAGGAGGTTGGTCCTGAAGAATCCGTGCAACACGGCGCGCATCCCCCAGCTCCTGGAGCTCTTCCCGGAGGCCAAGTTCATCCATATCTACCGCAACCCTTGCCGGGTCTACTACTCGACGAGGCATTTCTTCTCCTCGGGGATGGCTCTTTCGCAGCTCCAGTCGGTCACCCGGGCGGAACTGGACGAGGCGGTTTTTCACTTCTATGAGGGGATAATGCGAAAGTACTGGGCGACGAAGGATCTGATTCCCGAGGGCAACCTCGTCGAGATCCGGTACGAAGAGTTCGAGCGGGACCCGCTGAAATCTCTGCGCGACATCTATGAATGCCTGAACCTGCCAGGCTTCGTTCGGGCGGAGGAGGCCTTCAGCAGGTATATCGCCTCTCAGGCTTCCTACGAGCAGAACCGGTTCAAGGCCGACCCCAAGGAGCTCGCGGCGGTCACGGAGCGGTTGCGGTTCGCCCTGGACAGGCTCGGGTATGACGCACCCGAGAGCATCGAATCGGGCCCTCGGGCTGTTGTTGGGGTGGCTGGATGAGCGGCAGGGACATCGTTTTTAGATTGTTTGACGAGGTGCTTAACGGCGGTCGCCAGGACTCCCTGGGGGAGCTGGTGGCGCTCGAATATGTGGATCACAACCCCGTGAAGGGTCTGCCGGCCGGTGTTGGAGGCATGCGCCTCAAGCTCCGCCTCCTGCGGCAGGCCTTCCCCGACCTGCGGTTCACCCTGGATGAGGTCGTGGAGGAGGGCGAAACCGTGGTGGCCCGCTACCACTGGGAGGGCACCCATCGGGGGGAATTCCTGGGGCTGTCCCCGACGGGCAGGAGCGTGTGCGTCGCAGGCATGGATTTCTATCGCCTGCGCCAAGGCAGGCTGGCTGAACACTGGCATGCCGCTGACGAGTTGGGCCTCCTGAGGCAAATCGGCGTCATCCCGTGAATCCGGAGTGTGGGGTTCGGAGGCAGACCTGACTCAGAACCGGGAGGACCCCTAGGGAGCGACGGCATGGCGCAGCAGTTCGGAGGTAGGGTTGCCCTTGTCACTGGCGGCGGCTCCGGGATCGGCAGGGCGAGCGCCGCCGTTCTGGCGCGAGAGGGCGCGGCGGTGGTGGTTTCGGATATCGATGTGGAACAGGGAGAGGGGACCGTGAAGGCCATTCGGGAGGGAGGCGGGGAGGCCCTGTTCCTGAAGGCGGACGTAACGAATGCGAGGGAGGTCGGGTCGCTGGTGCAGACCCTCCTGTACACGTTCGGCAGGCTGGATATGGCCTGCAACAGCGCCGGGATCGTGGGGCCCAGGATGCCCTTCTCGGAGTATCCCGAGGAGGCCTGGAGCAGCGTCATTGCCGCCAACCTGACCGGCACCTGGAGCTGCATGAAGCAGGAGATCTCCGCCATGCTCCGTCAACGAGCAGGGTCCATCGTGAACCTCTCCTCCATTCTGGGCACGGTCGGGTGGCCCGACTCCTCGGCCTACGTGGCGGCCAAGCACGGCGTGATCGGGCTCACGCGCGCCGCCGCCCTCGAGTGTGCGCCCCGGGGGATCCGGATCAACGCCGTCTGCCCGGGCTTCACCGACACGCCTATGCTGGAGCGAATGGGTGTGACCGCGGGGAGCGACGCCCGCAGACAGGTCGAGGCACTCCATCCCCTCCAGCGCATGGCTGCCCCCGAGGAGGTCGCGAACGCAGTGTTGTGGCTCTGTTCCGATGCCGCCTCTTTCGTCACGGGCCAAGCCCTGATGGTGGATGGCGGCTTCACCGCCCGCTAGGACGGAACATCCCGGTGCCAGGTTCCATCTTGGAAATCCGTCCGCATGCTCGGTGTCCGCGAAAGGGAAGAGGGATCATGAGAACGACGCCCTTCCATGCGAAGCGCACCCGCGATCCTGTTGCGGGGCCCGAGGGATCGGACCAACCATGAAGTTCTTGTTCTGCGTCCCGCCAGCCGCCGGCCATTTCAACCCCACGGTCCCCGTTGCCAAGCGCTTGAGGGACTGTGGCCAGGAGGTCGTCTTCTGTTCCGGGCGGCGGATGGAGAAGACGGTCCACGCTCTGGGCTTTCGCTTCGTCGCCAATGACCCCGACGGACCCGACGGAGAGCTGGAGGAGGAACTGCTGCGGAGAATCGCTGCGGCGCCTTCCCCCAGGAACCTGCGGCGCCTCCCCGAAATCATCCTGCCCAGGCTCCCCCGCATCGCCCGCCACCTCCTAGGTGTGGTGGAGTCCGAGAATCCCGATGCGGCGTTCGTGGACGTGCTGTCCTTCGGCCCGCTCCTCGCCGTTGAGAAGGCCGGGATTCCGTGGGCATCCTCCTCCATGTTTCCTGGATCGCTTTCCCACCCCCAATACCCGCCCTTCATTGGGCGCGGCCTGTCCGCCACGCCGACGCGCCGTAATCTCTTCCGATGGCGTTCCATCCGTGTCATCGGAGGCTGGGCGGCGAGGCCCCTCCGCCGCCGCGTCAACGTGCTTCGGGGGCGACTGGGCCTCCCGCTTATCGAGCCCGGCGGCCCATCGATGGGGCTCTCTCCCTTTCTCTACCTGGGCTACACCATTCCGGAGCTGGAGTATGGCCGATCCGACTGGCCTCCGCAGGTCCACCTCGTAGGCGCGTCTCTGTGGGATGCGGGAGAGATGGTGGAAAGCCCCTCCTGGCTCGCCGAGGTGGCAGCCGATGGGCAGCCCCTGGTGTATGCCACGCTGGGCACGGTGCACGGCCCCAAGGGGCGACGATTTGTCGAGACGGTCGTGAAGGCCTTGCAGGGGCTGCCGATGCGAGCCGTCATCACCACGGGCGACACCGGGTGGGCGGATGATGCGGCGTGTCCCCCCAACATCCGGCTCACCGGATACCTGTCCCAGAGCCACGTCCTTCCCCATGCCAGCGCCACCATCAACCATGGGGGTTTTAGCACCAACCTCGGGGCTCTTTGGCACGGGGTTCCGTCGGTGGTGATCCCGCTGTTCGGAGACCATTTCGAGAATGCACAGCGCTACGCCGAGGCAGGCGTGGCTATCCGGCTTCGCCACGGGACAACCGGCCCCGGGCTCCTGCGGAAGACCCTCCTGAGGGTCTTGGAAGACGAGGCCATTCGGGCGAACACATCAAGGATCCAGGCGCGCCTGAAGGCCAGCGGGGGTCCCGGCCTGGCGGCCGACCTGCTCATCCGCCTAGCCGCAACGCGGCAACCCGTTCTCCGCGAGGAATCAGAGCCGTGAATCTTC
>JAJYCJ010000030.1 GCA_021778515.1 Acidobacteriota bacterium | reverse complement strand
GCCACGTTGCGGTGGACGAAGAGCTCGCCCGGCATGAGCCCCACCACCTGGTTGGCGGGGACGCGGCTGTCGGAGCAGCCGATCCACAGGTACTCGGGGGCCTGCTGGCGGGAGAGCCTCCTGAAGAAGCCGGGGTCGCGCGAGGAGACATCCTCGGCCCACGCGCGGTTGTTCTCGAAGAGCTGCTTGAGCACCCGCATGTCCTCGCCTCCGCTTCAGCCGCCGCCGGCCCCGCGCCAGGGGAGTGGTGACAACATCATACCGTTTCCGCCGCTGAAAGTCCGTCCGCCTCCATGAGCCGGCGCAGAACGCCGCATGAAGACCCCGGGCCGAGGACCCGGCCGGTCCGCCTCGTTCCGGCTCGTTGAAAGGGGTCCACCCCTCATTCCTCGCCTCGCCTTGCGGCCCATGCCAGGGCGCGAGAGTCGCGCAAGAGGTCCCCGGAAGGCCGGACCCCTGGGCCCATCGGCGCCGGGACGCGCCTTCCGCCGCTTCGCTCCGGAAGGCTGGCCGCACAAATGCCAGCTGCAGTCGTTCGGGGCTGCCATGGCTGAAGCTGTTTTTGGGCAGCCGTCAGTTCCTGTATACTCCACGCAGTGTTCGATCGACCGTTCAGGGGAGGGGGACGTCCATGAGGAAGCCAAGGATCGGGATGGGTCTGGCCGCGGTTCCGGCGGTAGTGGTGCTGCTGATGCTGGCGCTGACGGGGCCGACGGGGCCATCGGCGCAAGGGTCCAAGATCCCCGTCACCTCACTCAAGGCCTTCACGAGCGTGGCCGAGTGGCAGATCGACATCACGTGGCACGCGAAGGACGCTTACGAAGACAAGGACTGGCGCGCCAGCGGAGAGGTCACGGCCACGGCTCGGTACGTCCTGAAGCAGCTCGACCGGCAGGACGCCTGGGGCCACTGGCAGGCGCTCGGCGTCCAGAGCTCGAACATCACGCTGGGCACCGGCCTCACCAACAAGCATAACGGCAGCCGGCTCGACTACCGGAGCACGGCGGGGCCGGTGGCGGCGGCCATGGCGGACTTCCAGGTGGGAGGGACCAGCCCCGGCTATCTGCTCGTGTGCCAGGCGGGCTTCCCGGTCAAGGGAACGGATACCTCCATGGGTCCCTTCGACGGCATCCAGGTGCTGGGAACCACGCAGATGGACATGCCCGGCCTCTCCGGCGTCTGCTCCGGCCCCTTGCCGGCCAGCGGCGCGACCATCCACGGCTCCCTCGTCATCCCCTACATCGTGCCGCCCTTCGGGTCCAGCGCCGCGCCCAAGACGCGCCTCGGCATCCAGTACGTCATCCGGCCCTACGTGGACCCGCTGGCGCCGCTGGTCCCCGCCAAGAAGAGGTGATCGGGGACAGCGCGCAGAGGGCATCCGAGCCCGAGCGCCGCCACCTCGACGCCCAAACGCCGGAGGGCCCGCAGCACTGCACTTTCCGGTCCACAAGAATGCGCGTCAGGGCGAAAGTCCGGGCTGAAACCAAAATCGCAGAATCGTTCGGCAGGAAACATGATGCCCGAGGCCGTGTGGCTCCGGCGCCAGCAATGTTGTGACCGGGCGGATGGTTTTGGCTATAGTGAAGCAAGCGACCCGGTTGTCCGTGCGGGCCGGAGGAGGCGCCAGTGAACTACCAACCGAAGGATCCCCATTTCGAGGCGCGGGTGCGGGCGAGCTTCGCGCGGCAGGCCTTCATGGCCGCGCTGGGCGCGGAGCTGATTGCGGTGAGCCCGGGGGAGGTGTCCATCGCGCTCCCCTTCCGCGAGGACCTGACCCAGCAGCACGGGTTCCTCCACGCGGGCGCTGTGGCGTCGGTGGTGGACAGCGCCTGCGGCTACGCCGCCCTCTCCCTCATGCCTCCGGGGGCGGGCGTCCTCTCGGTGGAATTCAAGGTGAACCTCCTGGCGCCGGCGGCGGGCGAGCGGTTCATCGCCACGGGGCGGGTCGTCAAACCGGGCCGGACGCTCACCGTCTGCGCGGGCGAGGTGGCCGCCGAGCGGGGAGGGGAGCGAACCGTCGTGGCCCTCATGCAGGCCACCATGATGACGCTCAGGGACCGGGCCGGCGTCGCGGACTGAGGAGCGCCGGCGACGGGAGGGTGAAGCGCGGAGAGCTCATGAGAGGGCCGTGACCCCATGCGGCGGGTCTGCCCCTCGTCCTCCCGTCCACCTCGGACGCGGACCGCGCTCGTGCCCCCTGCGGCTGCACGCTCAACTCGACCGGGCGAGCCAGGGCTTCGCCTTCGGGCGCGGGTTCCCTTTTGATCTCCGTTACGACTGCTTCGGCCAGGATCCGCTTCGAAGCGGCACGGGCCGCGTTGTCCCCTCCAGCATCCGGTTCCCCTCTGACCGCGAGATCCAGCTCCGGACCCTCAACCGCGACCTGGCCCTCGACATCAGTTGCAGCTCCGGCCCCGGCGAGGGAGGAGACCTCGGCCGCAAGCATCCTCCAGGACGACGCTGGAATGGGCCCTTGGGAGCCGGTGTTTTCCTGGATGAGAAGGGCGAGGAGGCCGTCGCGTCATGCGCAAGGGGCGGATGGAGGCTTTCAGCGACGGGGTTCTGGCGATCCTCATCACGATCATGGTGCTGGGCCTGAAGGTGCCCCGGGAGACCTCCCTGGCGGCGCTGGCTCCGTTGGCGCCCACGCTGCTGAGCTACGCGCTGAGCTTCGTCTTCCTGGGGATCTACTGGAGCAACCACCACCACCTGCTCCAGGCCATCGAGCACGTGGACGGCCGGACGCTCTGGTCGAACCTTCACCTCCTCTTCTGGCTGTCGCTGATCCCCTTCGCGACGGCCTGGGTGGGCGAGGGCGGGTTCGCGCCGGTGCCCGTGGCGCTCTACGGCACCGTGCTCCTGTTTGCCGCCATCGCCTATTTCGTCCTGACCCGAGCCCTGATCGCCCTGCACGGCCGGCACTCCGTGCTGGCAACCGCCGTCGGGGCTGATTTCAAGGGGAAGGTCTCGGTGGTGATCTACCTCGCGGCCATACCGCTGGCTTTCGCGGGCGCGTGGATCGCCGTCTCACTCTACGTCCTGGTGGCCCTGATGTGGCTCGTGCCCGACCGCCGCATCGAGAAGACCCTCCCCCGCGGGGGTGATGGCGGCGGAGGCGGCCCCCAGCCGTGAGGACATCACCTGGCTGGAAAGGAGAGGTGACATGGCAACGCGGCTGGTGGCGCTGATGCGGGGTATCAACGTGGGGCCTGCGAAGCGGGTGGCCATGGCCGATCTTCGGGCCCTGGTCGAGAGCCTCGGCTATACGGAGGTGCGGAGCCTGCTGAACAGCGGCAACCTGGTCTTCACGGCGCCTGGGGTGAAGCCGCGGCAGGCGGCTCAGCGCATCGAGGGGGCGCTGGCGGAGCGGCTGGGGGTTTCCTCGAAGGTCACGGTGCTCGGCGGTGAGGAGCTCGCGGCCATCATGGAAGGCAACCCCCTTGCCGAGATCGGCCGCGATCCCTCGCGCCTCCTGGTGGCCGTGGTGGCCGACCGGGCGGATCTGGGCCGGTTGGAGCCGCTGGCTGAACGGGACTGGAGCCCCGAGGTCCTGACCGTCGGTGCTCGCGCTGCCTACCTCTGGTGTCCCCAAGGCGTTCTGGGGGGGCGTCTCTTTGAGGCCGTGAACGGGGCCCTGGGAGGGGCCGTCACGACGCGCAACTGGGCCACCATGACCAAGCTGCTCGCCCTCGCCGGGCCTTCATCGCCGTAGGTCGCCTGTAGACAGAGCCCCGGCGTTCGGCCACCTGCTGAGTCCGGGAGCTGGCATCCGTGGTGTCCGGGCGGCCGGGCCATGGCCCTTCGCCGCGCTCCCCCCCGGCGGTATAGTGGGTGCCGATCGTGAGGAGGCAGAGGGATGCCGATCAGGGACTCCCGTCGGGACGGGAGATCGTACGGGAGGCGGGGCGTGCGGCGGAGCCGCCTGACGGGGCCCTGGCGCAACGTCCACGGGGCCGTCTGGCTGGCGGGGCTGGCCCTGCTCGCCTGGAAGGGCTGGTGGTGGCCGGGGATCCTCGTGCTCGTGGCCGCGAGCATGCTCGTGGAGGCCCTAGCCATGGCTCTATCGCCGCAATCGGTGGCCGCGCCGGAGGCGCCGGCGGCTCCTGTTCCGCAACAACAGCCGGCGTCCTCTCCTACCCCTCCCCAGGGACCGCGCGTGGACCTGCTCCCCTCCAGCTGCCCCAAGTGCGCCGGCCCCATCCACGGGAAGGACGTGATCTGGACCAGCCCCCGCTCCGCCGACTGCCCCTACTGCGGCACCTCCCTGCCGATGCGGAAGGAGTGAGGGCCTGCCAGGGCCGGCGTCCCGGCCCTGCACGGAGGGTGAAATCTCATGAGCTTCGGGCTGGCGCTGTCGGGCGGCGGTTCACGGGCGGCGGCCTTCCACCGCGGGACCCTGATGGGGCTCTCGGAGACCGGCCTGCTGGACGCCGTGGAGGTCGTCTCCACCGTCTCCGGCGGGTCGGTCTTCGGCGCGGCCTGGATGGCCGCGCGGGCGCGGGGCGAGGCGCTGGAGACCTTCCTGGCGCAGATGCGGGCCGAACTGGCGCGGGGCTTCATCGCCCGGACGCTGAGGCCTCGCCTGCTAATGGTCCTCCTGCCTGGCTATACCCGCTCGAACGCGCTGGCGGGCACCTTCGACGGCGTCTTCTTTCGCGGGATGACGCTGGCCGATCTGCCGGAGCGGCCGCGGCTCGTGATGAACGCGACGGTGCTGAACAACGGGCAGGTGGGGAAGTTCGCGCGGGAGGGCTTCAAGGCCGGGGGGCTGGTGCCGCCGGGCAGCCTCGACTTCAGCGCCTGGATCCCCCTGCCGGAGTACTCCGTGGCGCTCGCGGCGACGGCCTCGGCGGCCTTCCCGGTGGGCCTGCCGCCCGTCTACCTGGGACGGGGGAAGGGCGGCGTGCCGGAGGGATGGGGTTCGACGCCCGCGCTGGCCGAGGCGGACCGCATCGCGCTGACGGACGGCGGGGTGCTGGAGAACCTGGGGATCCAGACCCTCCTGAACCCGAAGAGCGAGTTCAGGGCGTGGGACCTGGCGGCGAGCGACGCGGGCGCCCGGCAGGAGATCTGGAGCCCTGGCGGCCCGGTGAACCTCCTGCGCGGGCTGGCCATGGGGGTCGTGAGCGCGCCGGTCCTGGAGCGCATCACCATCCTGATGAACGACGAGGAGGATAGGCACATGCGGCACGACCTCTTCGACGACACGGAGGAGGGGTGGCTGGTGCAGGCGCTGAGGGACCCGGCGGTGGCCGGCCGGCCGGACCTGAAAGCCTTCCTCGCCACGCAGGATGACGGGCCGCGCCGGCGGGTGCTGATGGTGCGCGTCAGCCAGGGCTGGGGCCACTTCGTGACGAGGATTCCGCGCTGGCGCCTGGTGGGACTGGCGCACGACTACGAACTGCGCACGGGCCTCGGGGCGCCGGCGCCGCCGGCGTGGGACGACGTGGGGGGAAAGGAGTCCTTCCTCGCCGCCGTGGGCTCGGACCTCGGACCGGCCAAGGCGATCTTCACGGCCATGGGGGGCGCCGCGGCCGTCGAGCGGCTGAACGACGTGGCCACGGGTTTCTCTGCCCTCTCCACCGAGGCCATCGACTCACTGGCCGAGCACGCCCGCTGGCAGGTCTACGCCAACAAGGCCGTCTATTGGGACGCGGCGGGAGAGAAGAGCGGAGGGCCGAACGGAGGGACCGAGAGGGCATGAGAAGAGGTCGGTCCGCGGGAGCGCTCACCGGGGCGCGACCTCCGGCCGAGTGGTCACCCCCGCTGTGAGGGCTTCCCCTTGCCACTTCGGCCCCCCGTGAGTCACAGTGAAGAAGAGGGAAGAAAGAGAGCGGGGACAATGTTTTCGTCCGGGAGGTCATGATGCGCACGGCGGGATTCCCGAAGCTTCGTACGGCGGCCCTCACGGGGGCCCTCCTCCTTCTGGCCCTGCTCTCGGGCTGTTGCTCCTGCATGCGCCACCACGGGCCGCCTCCGCCGCCCCCGTCCCAGGCCCGATGGGTGGACGGCCCCCAGGGGCGCCTCTTCGTGGAGGACGGCGGCAGCGGCGGACTCCCCGTGATCTTCGTGCACGGCCTGGGCGGCGACCACGAGGTGTGGCGGGCGGAGCTGGACCACATCCGGCGCACCCACCGGGCCCTGGCGGTGGACCTGAGGGGCTTCGGCCGCTCGGCCTGCCCGGCCGACGGCAACTACGGCATCGAGGCCATGGCGGGGGATGTGCTGTTGGTGGCGCGCACGCTAGGGTTGAAGCGGTACGTGCTGGTGGGGCACAGCATGGGCGGGGCCGTGGCCATCGCCGCCGCGGCGCAGGACCCCGAGAGCGTGGCGGGGCTGGTGCTGGCCGATCCCGTGGGAGACGCGACGAAGACGCCGGCCCCCGACCGGGAGTCCTTCCGGCGTTACTTCGACGGCCCGGACTACGCCCAACACGCGGAGGCCTTCCTGGGCGACGTTCTGACCAACGCCAAGCCGGGGACGCGGGCACAGGTGCGCAAGACCTTCCTGGCTTCCTCCCCCGAGGCCGTCTCCCAGTGCGTCCACGCCATCTGCGGCTACCCCACGGCCCGCGAGCTGGAGCGCTACCCGGGCCCGGTGCTGGACATCATCACCGATGACAACGAGGCGGCGTGGAGCCTCCAGAATCTGGTGAAGGGCCTGCCCGTCGTCCGCATGCCGGGCCTGAGCCACTGGATCATGCTGGACGATCCGGAGACCTTCGCGCGCCTGGTGGACGGCTTCCTCGACAAGCTGTCCTGAGGCGGGGAGCGATCCATGCCCAAGACGATCCTGATCACCGGGGCATCCAGCGGCTTCGGGCTGCTCACGGCCCGCCTGGCCCTGAGCCGGGGATGGGCCGTGGCCGCCGCCTCGCGCCACGCCGAGGCCGCCCTGCTGGATGGCCCCGGGAACGAGCGGCTCCTGTCCCTTCGCATGGACGTCTGCGATCCGGCCTCGGTGCGGGAGGGACTGCGGGCCGTTGAGCAGCGCTTCGGCGTGCCCGACGCCGTGGTGAACAACGCCGGGATCGGCCTTCTGGGGGCGGCCGAGGAGGTGGCGCCGGAGGCGCTTCGCCGGCAGTTCGAGACCAACTTCTTCGGCGCCGTCGAACTGACGCGGGCCGTGCTGCCGGCCATGCGGGCGCGCGGAGCCGGCCAGTTCGTCTTCGTCTCCTCGGACCTCGGCCGCACGGGCGCGCCGGGCCTCTCGGCCTACTGCGCCACCAAGCACGCCCTGGAAGGCTGGGCGGAGAGTCTCTTCCACGAGGCCGCTCCTTTCGGCATCGGCGTGACGATCGTCGAGCCGGGGGCCTTCCGGACGGGCTTCCACGAGCGCTCGATGGAGGTGGCCGCGGGGGTGGGGGACCCCGACAGCCCTTACGCGCCGCTCTATCGAAGCCTCGCCACGGGCTTCTTCGGCGGCCCCGAACGGCCCACCGGTGAGATCGTGGCCGAAGCCATCCTCCTCGCCGCCGAGGGCCGGGAGCCGAGGCTTCGCGCGCCCGTGGGCGAGGATGCGGAAGAGTGGTCCAGGGGTCGTTTCGTGGCCGAAGAAGAGGAATTCATCCGGGATCTCGCCGGCCGGTTCGGCTGGCACGCGTGGAGGTCAACATGAGCGATTTTCGTGTGGAGACCGACAGCCTGGGCGAGGTGAGGGTGCCCTCACGGGCCCTCTGGGGCGCCCAGACGCAGCGGGCGGTGGAGAATTTCCCCATCAGCGGCCTTCGCGTACCCAGGCGCGTCATCCGGGCCTTCGGCCGGGTGAAACGGGCCTGCGCCGCGCTGAACAGGGAGCGGGGAAGCCTTCCCGCCGAGGTGGCCGACGCCATCATCCTGGCCGCCGCGGAGGTGGTGGAGGGGCGGCACGACGGACAGTTCCCCGTGGACATCTTCCAGACGGGCTCGGGCACCTCGTCGAACATGAACGCCAACGAGGTCATCGCCAACCGGGCCATCCAGATCGCGGGCGGGGTGGTGGGCTCCAAGAAGCCCGTGCACCCCAACGATCACGTGAACAAGGGCCAGTCGAGCAACGACGTGGTGCCCACGGTGATCCACATGGCCGCCGCCGAGGCGGTCACCGGGGACCTCATCCCGGCCCTGACCCGGCTGGCCGAGGCGCTGGAGGAGAAGGCCAAGGCCTTCGACGCCATCGTCAAGATCGGCCGGACGCACCTCCAGGACGCCGTCCCCGTGCGGCTGGGGCAGGAGTTCTCGGGCTACGCCCAGCAGGCGCGCAACGGCGTGAGGCGGCTTCGGGCCGCGGTGCCCGCCCTCTGCGAGCTGGCCCTGGGAGGCACGGCCGTGGGGACCGGGCTGAACGCGGTGCCGGGCTTCTCCGAGGCGGTGATCGCCAGGCTCGCCGAGGAGACGGGCCTGCCCCTCCGGCAGGCGCCCAACCTCTTCGAGGCGCTGGCGGCCAAGGACGGACTCGTGGAGGCCAGCGGCGCCCTGCGCACCGTGGCCGTCAGCCTGAACAAGATCGCCGAGGATATCCGCTGGCTGGGCTCGGGGCCCCGCTGCGGCATCGGGGAGATCAGACTCCCGGACCTTCAGCCCGGCTCCTCCATCATGCCCGGCAAGGTGAACCCGGTCATGTCGGAGATGATGGTGATGGTCTGCGCCCAGGTCACGGGCAACGACCTGATCGTCACCCTCTGTGGCCAGGCGGGCCACTTCGAGCTCAACACCATGATGCCCCTCATGGCCCACGCCTTCCTCCAGTCCGTGGAGATCCTCGCCAACGCCTGCAACGCCTTCACCGACAGGTGCGTGGCGGGCCTTCAGGCGGACGCCAGGCGGTGCGGCGAGATGGTCGAGAGGAGCCTCGCCATGGTCACCGCCCTCAACCCCGTCATCGGCTACGACGCCGCGGCCGCCCTGGCCCACGAGGCGTACGAGACGGACAGGACCATCCGCGAGCTGTGCCTGGAGAAGGGCATACTTCCCAAAGAGAAATTGGACGAGCTGCTGGACGCGAGGAAGATGACGGGCCGGTGAGCGCAGACTTCGCGAGGCCGCGGCGTGTCGAGGGGGTGCGGGGGAACGGGGAGGTTCCCCCGCGCGAAGGGCATCCTGCGCGAGGGCAGGGAGAAGCAGCGAGCCCGGCGCCAGCCGGGGGAGCGCCGAGGAGGGCCGGCTGAGGCCCTCCTTGGGGAGCGCCCCCCGCGCGACGCCGCGGCCGCCCTGGCCCACGAGGCGTACGAGACGGACAGGACCATCCGCGAGCGTACTGAATGTACGCTGAGGATGTGGGCGCTAAAACCTGACGCGGCAGGAGGTCCGTCGCCGCCGGCGCACCTATGGAGGGTGCAGGCGGTCGGAGATGGACATCCCCTCCCACGGCCACCCCTCTTCCCCTGGCAGCCCTCCTCCCTCCGTGGGAGGCGAATCCTTTCGCCGGCGTCTATAATGTCCCTGCGGCGAAACGGTGGATGGCGGCGCCACGCCAGCCACCCCCGCCCGATGCTGGATGATTGGATCGCGGCTCGCTCTACCCTCTTCGGGAAAGGAGTTCATCATGCACAGGCGCTTCATCGGGAGACGAGGTTCGAATCGGCCGGGCGGCCTGGGGTGCACCTGGCTCCTGGCGCTGGCCATCGCCCTGACGGGATGGGCGTGGACGGGCCCCGCGCGGGCCTCGGAGAACGCCCTCACGCGCTTCCCCGCGCTGCACGGGAACGAGATCGTTTTCGAGAGCGGCGGAAACCTCTGGAAGGTGAGCCGGCAGGGCGGCGTGGCCCAGCGCCTCACCACCGACCGGGGCAACGACCTCATGCCGCGCTTCTCGCCGGACGGCCGCTGGATCGCCTTCACGGGCCAATACGACGGCAATACCGACGTCTACGTGATCCCGGCGGAGGGCGGCGCGCCCAGGCGCCTCACCTTCCACTCGGACGTGGTCGAAGACGCGCCCATGCGCTGGGGGCCCGACAACATGGTCGTGACCTGGACCCCGGACGGCAAGGGCATCGTCTTCCTCTCCCGGCGGGACACCTTCAACTCCTGGTTCGGGCGCCTCTTCGTCGTGCCCCTGGAGGGAGGCCTGCCCGTGCGCCTGCCCGTGGACACGGCGGGGCTCTGCACCTACAGCCCGGACGGCACGAAGCTGGCCATGAACCGGATCTTCCGCAACTTCCGCACCTGGAAGCGCTACTACGGCGGCCTGGCGCAGGACGTCTGGATCTACGACCTCCACAGCCACTCCTGCGAGCGGGTGACCCACTGGAAGGGGACCGACACCTTTCCCATGTGGTGCGGCGACACCATCTACTTCGCCTCCGACCGAGGGCCGGAGGGGCGGCTGAACCTCTGGGCCTACGACGTCAAGACCAAGGCGTTCCGGCAGGTGACCCACTTCGCCGACTACGACATCGACTGGCCGAGCCTGGGCAATGACGGCATCGTCTTTCAGGACGGCGGCGACCTCTACGTCATGGACCTCCCCTCCGAACAGCTCCACAAGCTCGACGTGACGGTGCCGAGCGACGACGTGCGCACGCGGCCTCGGTGGGTGGACGCCTCCAAGGACGTCATGTCCTTCGGCATCGCCCCCAACGGCAAGCGGGCGCTCTTCGACGCCCGCGGAGAGGTCTTCACGGTGCCCGAGGAGCACGGCAACACGCGCGACCTGACGCAGACCTCCGGCGCCCGCGAGATGTATCCCGCCTGGTCGCCCGACGGAAAATGGATCGCCTACGTCACGGACCGCACCGGGGAGGCGGAGATCGCCGTGCGGCCGGCGGACGGCTCCGGCGAGGAGAAGCTCCTCACCGACCGGACGAAGGGCTACCTCTACGGCCCCCACTGGTCGCCCGACGGGGGCAGGCTGGCCTTCTCCGACAGCGACCACGTGCTGTGGATCCTGGACGTGGCGAGCCGCCAGGTCACGCGGGTGGACCAGGACCTCAGGGAGGAGATGCACCACTTCTCGTGGTCGCCCGACGGCCTCTGGCTCGCCTACACGAAGGCCGGGGCGCAGGACATGGGCTCGGACGACGACGCCTCCACCTACATGGGCCAGATCTACCTCTACAACGTGAAGGAGGCCAAGTCCCACCTGGTGAGCACGGGTCAGACCGACGACATGGAGCCCCTCTTCAGCCCCGACGGCAAATATCTCTACTTCATCTCGGCGCGCCACGAGAACCCCGTCTTCAGCGAGAGCGAGTTCAACGTGGCCACGCTCAAGATGGACGGCATCTACGTCGCCACGCTCCAGGCCGGCGAGCCCTCACCCTTCCCGCCCCGCTCCGACGAGGGCCTCGTCAAATCCGCCGAGGCGCCGAAGGAGGCCGCGTGGAAGCCGGGGGTGATCCCGGCCATCCGGATCGACCTGCAGGGCCTGGCGCAGCGCGTGGTGCCCCTGCCCATCCCCGCGGGCGACATCCGGGAACTCGCCGCCGCGGCCGGGCGCGTCTACTACCTGACCGTGCCCCTGAAGAGCTTCGACACGCCCCTGCCAGGAGAGGAGCCGGCGCTGCACGTGTTTGACATGGCCAAGCGCAAGGACGCGATCCTCGCCTCCCCCGTCAGGGAGTATGCCCTGAGCGCCGACGGCAGCACCGTTCTCACGAAGGAGAAGAAGGTCTATACGCTGGAGTCCGCCTTGGCCAAGGGGGAGGGCGGAGAAGCGGTGAAGCCGGTGAAGCTGGATCTCTCGCGCATGAAGGCCTTCATCGATCCCGTCCAGGAGTGGCGGGAGATGTACGGCGAGGCGTGGCGCCTGGAGCGCGACTTCTTCGTCAACCCCGAGATGAACGGCGTCAATTGGGACAAGGTGCGGGTGCAGTATGCCAAATACCTGCCCCTGCTCGCCTGCCGGGAAGACCTGAACTACATCATCGGCGAGATGATCGGCGAGCTGCACAACTCCCACACCTACGTGGGCGGCGGGGACGACTTCAAGAACGCCTACGTGCCCACGGGCCTTCTCGGCGTGGACTTCGGACTCGACAAGGCCGCGGGCCTCTACACCTTCGCCAAGATCTACGCCGGCGACAACTCCAAGCCCTCGCTCCGTTCGCCTCTCACCGAGCCCGGCGTGAACGTCAAGGCGGGGGACTACCTCCTCGCCGTCAACGGCCATCCTCTCAAGGCCCCCACGAACCCCTACAGCCTCTTCGTGAACACCCTCGGCACGACGGTCACCCTGACGGTGGCCGACGACGCCGCGGGAAAGGGCCGCCGGGAGGTCACCGTGAAGCCCATCACGGAGGAACTGGAGCTCCGCCTGAGGGACTGGGTCGACCACAACCGCGCCGAGGTGGACCGCCTCTCGGGCGGCAAGATCGGCTACATCTACCTGACCGACATGGACGAGACGGGGATGAAGGAGTTCATCCGCCAGTTCTACTGGCAGACCCCCAAGGAGGGGCTCATCATCGACGACCGCTGGAACGGAGGCGGCGAGATCGACCAGATCCTCCTGGAGCGCCTGCGGCGCATCCTCGTGGGCATGGACACGAACCGCGAGGGGGAGCGCTTCACCATCCCCACGCAGGTGATGCACGGCTACATGGCCTGCCTCATCAACCACTACTCGGCCTCGGACGGCGACATCTTCCCCTACTACTTCCGCAAGTACGGCCTCGGCCCCGTCATCGGGACCCGGACCTGGGGAGGCGTGCGCGGCATCCGCGGCTTCTGGCCGCTGTGCGACGGCGGTTACATCACGATTCCCGAGGACGCCCTCTACGGGCTCCACTCCCAGTGGGTCATCGAGAACCACGGTGTGGACCCGGACATCAAGGTGGACGACATGCCGGGCGACGTCATCGCCGGCAAGGACGCCCAGCTCGACAAGGCGGTGGAGGTGCTGATGGAGAAGATCAAGGCCAGGCCCATGACGCTGCCCGCCCCGCCCCCCCACCTGCCCGCCTATCCGCCGGAAGGCGAATAGCCGTCGGGACGAGAGCTTCGGTTGAACCCCAGGGGAGGGGCCTTCGGGCCCCTCCCTTCTAGGGGAGGGCGGCCGGAGAAATTCTCCGAGTCGAAATCCCACCTCTTCGTGTCTTGGTCGCGAGCCTTCTCCTTCCGCCTCCCCAACCGTCCTTCGCTGTCATCCTGAGGGCTGCCCGCAGCGGGCTCCCGGGGAAGGATCTCAGGCGAGGTCCGGGCATCTTCCACCCTTGAGATCCTTCGAGGACGGCCCTTCGAAGGAGCCCTCGGGATGACTCCCCGGCGGCGGGGCCGGCAGCCGCCGGTGATCTTTTCAATCCGCCATTCGCAGTCCCCCTGGCGGGCCATTTCTCTGGCGCGCCTTTTCTCTCCCGATTCCGCTTTCGCCCCTCTTCCGGTTATGATGGGGCCTCGCACCCAGCGGGAAATGCAAGGAGGGGCGTCCATGGACGACAAGCCCGCGGCCGGAAGCCAGGCTGAAGTCGAGCAGCGCGAACGGGAGTGGCTGGAGCAGGTTTACCAGGGCGGCAAACAGCCCGAAGTCACCGTCCGGACCCTCATCCTGGGGGTCTTCATCGGCGCCATCCTCTCCCTCTCCAACCTCTACGTGGGATTCAAGACGGGCTGGGGTCTGGGAGTGACCATCACGGCCGCCATCATGGCCTTCGCGGTCTTCAAGGCCGTGCGGACGGTCCTGCCCTTCCTGGTGAGGCGGGACCTGAGCCTCCTCGAGAACAACACCCTGCAGACGATGGCCGCGGCCTGCGCGGACACCTCCTCGGCCGGACTCGTGTCGGCCATCCCCGCGCTCATGATGGTCTCGGGCCAGGTTCTGCCCGCCTGGCAGCTCATGCTCTGGATCATGACGATCCTGCTGCTGGGCATCTTCATGGCCATTCCCATGAAGCGGCAGATGATCAACGTGGAGAACCTGAAGTTCCCCACGGGGACGGCCACGGCGGAGGTGCTCAAGGGAATCCACGAGGCCGGCACCGAGGCCATCGGCAAGGCCAGGGCCCTCTTCGGGGCCATGGGGCTGGGGCTGCTGGTGGCCTGGTCGAGGGACGGCGTGCTGGGCATCCCCAGGTTCGTGAAGGGGCACGTGGTCAAGGAGTGGGGCACCTGGCAGTGGAGGCGCCTCCTCCCCTCCATCCCCGCCACCTTCATCCCGTCTTCCTGGTCCATCCTGGGCATGCCCCTCTCTCGGCTGACCATCTCCTTCGAGGGCAGCCTCATCATGGTGGGGGCGGGCGCCATCATGGGCATACGCGTGGGCATCAGCCTTCTGCTCGCGGCCCTGCTGGGCTACGGCGCCCTGGGGCCGTGGCTCATCCGCAGGGGCGACATCGAACACCCGGCGCCCGTGGTCCGGGCGGCGGAGGGTTTCGGACCGACGGCGGAGCTCTACTCCTCGCAGGAGCTCTACTTCCCCGTGACCGTTCCGGCGGGCGGTGTGCTGGCCCTCCGGATCGAGCCGCAGGGCCAATCCCCCAGCCTGCTCGAAAGGCGATGGACCTCGGAAGCCGTCTACAAGAACCGGCAAATCCTGGAAGCCGCGCTGAACGCGGCGACCCTTCCCGACGGAGCACCCAATCCATTCAAGGGGGCCGTATCCTTCGAGGTGGACCCGGGCAAGAATCACCTCCTGGCCAGGCTGGTGGGAAATCCTTCGGTGACGACGGTCCTCGCGGTCGCGCCCGGCGCCAAGGAGCCCGCCCTGGGATTCGATCCAGGGCTCAGCGGGCGGGTGTTGCGCTTCCCCCTGGAGGTGCTTTCCGGAACCACGCTCGCCTTCGAGGCCGGCCGGGCCTCGGGGCCCGAGGGGGCGGCGGCCCCTACCCCCGTATCCCGGACCTTCGGGGCCGGGACGCTCTTCCAGGACCAGCAGGCACTGTTGGCGGCTCTCAACGGCGCCACCACGGCCGAGGGGGTCCCGAACCCGTTTTTCGGCGTCATCCGCTTCAGCATGGTGCGCGGCCACCTCACGGCCGAGTTGCAGAACGCCCGCCAGTGGGACAGCTCCCTCACCGTGGCCAAGGGGCCGGGCGCGGATCGCTTCGGCTTCGAGCCCGGACAGTCGCGGACCGAGCGCTACGGCGGCTACGCCAACATGGTCCACTGGCTCATGTGGCCGGGGGTGGCCATGATGGTGACGGCGGGGCTGCTCTCCTTCTTCTTCCAGTGGCGCACCATCGTGCGGGCCTTCTCGGGGCTGACGACGATGTTCGGCAAGAAGAAGGGAGAGGAGGCGGGGGCGGCCGATCCCCTGGCGGCCGTGGAGGTGCCCGGCTCGTGGTTCGCGCTGGGGCTGGTGGGCGTGGGCGCCCTGGCGGTCTTCCTTCAGGTGAGCCTCTTCCACATCCACTGGTGGATGGGGATCCTGGCGGTGCTCATGTCGTTCTTCCTGGCCATCGTGGCGTGCCGGGCCACCGGCGAGACGGACATCACCCCCGTGGGGGCCATGGGGAAGATCACGCAGCTCATGTACGGGGCCATCGCGCCGGGCAACATGGTCACCAACCTCATGACGGCCAACGTCACGGGCGGCGCCGCCACCTCCTCGGCGGACCTCCTCCAGGCCCTGAAGTGCGGCTACAAGGTGGGGGCCAGCCCGCGCAAACAGTTTTTCGTCATGATCCTGGGCGCTATCGTGGGGGCCATGATCTGCGTGCCGGTGTACAACATCCTCGTGCCCAATCCGGGAGTCATCGGGACCGACAAGCTCCCCGCTCCGGCCGCGCAGGTCTGGGCGGGCGTGGCGCTCCTGCTCTCCCACGGCATCTCGGCCCTGCCGGTGTCGGCCCGCTGGGCCCTGCTCGTGGGCGGCCTGCTCGGGATCGTCATCACCGTGGCCGAGAAGCGCTGGCCCAAGAGCCGCAGCTTCATGCCCTCGCCCACCGGCATGGGCATCGCCCTCGTGATCCCGGCCTTCAACTCCGTCAGCATGTTCCTGGGAGCCCTCATCGCCTGGATCGTGGAGAAGCGTTCGCCCAAGACGGCCGATCAGTACACCATCCCCGTGGCCTCGGGGATCATCGCCGGCGAGAGCCTCATGGGCATCGCGGTGGCCATTCTCGTCGCCTTCAAGTTCATGTGAGGCGGGAGAGGCGAGAAGCTAGGCGCTAGACGCGAGAGGCGAGAGGCAAAGCGTGCGGGGCGAGGGGAGCCGCCTCTAGCCCCGCGGCCGCCGGGCCCTCCGGCCGCCATCCACCGGCGGCGCCCATCTTCCCGGATGCCGCGCCCCGCCTTATACTGGCACCATGTATGAGGCCTTCTACGACCATCACGTCCACAGCAGATCCTCCTGGGACAGCGACTCCTCCCTGGAGGAGCTGGTCGCGGCGTCGCGTCGGGTCGGGGTCGGAGGCTTCGTGCTCACGGACCACGTGGAGTTCGATCCCCTGGACCCCGGCTTCGGGGAGTACGACTACGACTCGGCACGGGCAGCCTGGGACGAGATCCAGAGCCTCACGCCCGATCTGAAGATCCGCTTCGGGGCCGAGATCAGCCACCAGCAACGCCGCCTCCCGGAAATCCGAGAGTTCCTTCACGCCCGGCGGTACCACTGGGTCATCGGCGCCGTCCATCACGTGGGGCGGGAGGAGATCTCCAATTACGTGGCCCGGGTGGAGGGGGAGGGGATCCCGCTCGAAGAGTGCCTGGGCGGCTACTTCAAGGCTTGCCTTCAGGGCGTGGAGTCCAACCTCTACGACTGTCTCGGACACCTCGACTTCCCCAAGCGCTACAGCCGGCGCGGCCCGGACCTCACGGGGGAGTTCTGGCTGCGCCACTACGGCAAGGAAATCCGCTCCGCGCTCTCGGCCTGCCTGGACTTCGGCGTCTTCCTGGAGGTCAACACGGGCTCCTACAGGGTCGGCTTCAACGAGCCCTACCCGGGCTGGGCCATCCTGGACCTCTATCGCCGGTTGGGGGGCAGCGAGGTGGTGCTCTCCTCGGACGCGCATCGTCCGGAGGACGTGGGGACCGCTTACGGCGCCGTCATCCGCGAGCTGGTCCGCAGGGGCCTGTCCGTGAGAAACGGCGTGGCGTAAGAGAGAGGCACGCCGAAGCCTTCCACTCGGATTGGGAGGCTGTTCTCTGGGGCTTCCCGGCGCCCCCTCAGGCCTACGAAATGCAGAGCGCCTGCCCGCCTCTGGCCCGGTCCAGGAAGGCCATGGCTCCGGCGATTTCGTCCACCTCGGGGACGAGGTCGTCCCGGCTCAGGCCCATGAGGCCGAGGGTGGTGGAACAGGCGATGACGCGGGCCCCCATCTGGTGCGCCATCTCCAGGCTCTCCCGGAAGGAGGGGACGCGGTGGCGCCGCATAAGCCGGAGCAGGGCCCACCGCCCCGCTCCCGCCAGGTGGAAGCGTCCGAGCCGCTGGCTCGCCGCGTGGTCCCGGTTGATCCATCCGAAGAGGCGGGAAAGCAGGGGGCCGCCCGCGCGGCGTTTGCGCTCTTTGAGGAAATTGAGGCCCCAGAAGCTGAAGAAGAGGGACACGGGACGGTCCGCCGCGAGAGCCGCGATGGCCAGGTTGCAGGCCGCCAGCCCCTTCTCCATGTCCCCCGAAAGGACCAGGAGCACCAGCTCTCCTTGTGCCTGCCGCGCCTCCGCCATCCTCACGCTCCTGTCGGGAGATCCCGAGTGCCCGCGTCCGCAACGGGAAGAACACTGTAGCGCCCGGGGTCGGGGCTCGCAAGGCTGGACGGCGCCGCCATCGGCATGAAGTCCGCGCGCTATAGATTTGGGCGTTCCCGCACGCGTCGCCGAAAGGGGCCTCAGGAGCTCCCCTTGTACGGCGCAGTGGATCGGGCGCGGGGGGCCAAGGGCCCGGGAGGGGTCACTTCACGTGCGCAGGGGCGCATCGGAGGAGGGGCGCCGAGTGTGAAGGGCGGTCACACTTCGCTAGGTACGTCGTAGTCACGATGAAAGAATAGTAAATGCAGTATGTTGCGGCATGTTAAGCCCCAATGGGGAGAGGTGGTGATTACTCGGTGCACGGTCTTGTGCTCAAATGTCCGCTTCGCATGAGGCGAGAAGTTCAGTCTTATCAGTGGACTAGATAAAAGTGCTCTGAAAGGCACGACAATTGCTTATATTTTCTACTTCTCTTCATCCGCACGATTCAAAGGGGTGGGATTGGGGTCCATGACCGTTCGAATGCTTCGCCGCCTCACGATGATTTCTCTCATCGGCCTGCTGGGTTTGTATGCCCTGGCTCCCTCGTTGCGTCGGGCCCCTCGCTGGCTCTGCATCTGTGCTTCGACCGCGGAGGGAGCCCGATTCTCCGGTGGAGGAGATTGGGGCAGACAGACCGAGGACCACGGCTGCGCCATCCGGTGCGGCCAGGGCAACCGTACGGTCCGCAGGGAGAGGATCTGCGGGGAGTCCGTCGCCCTCTTCTCCCGCCAGCCGGAACGCCGCCCGGACCGCCTGATGCGAACCGACCGCTCCTTCTTCGCCTGGGTGCAGGACCAGGGCAACACCATGCGGCGCCGCATCTTCAAGAAGCACCGCCAAGTCTGACCGCGCCGGGGAGGGCTGCATCCCTCCCGGCGTGGCTTCGCTGACGCTTTCCCTACACGCAAAAGCAGGAGTTGTTCCGGCGCGTCCAACGGGACGGCCGGCGGTGAAACCCCCGTTGAGACCGGCACCCCAGTCCGGGTGCCGCAACTGAACCGGCGGGTGGAGGGGTTCGGGGAGTGATGGTTTTCCGCACGCAGTCTGGGACAGGGACATGGCAGGGAGGTGAAGGGTGATGCGGTCGAAACAATGGGTTACGGTTGTGGTAATCGGCGTGCTGGCCATCCTCCTCGGATTGACCACGCAGGCCCAGGTCGTCAAGAAGACCCAGGGCGGCCTGGATGATCTGACCATGGTCTCGGGAAGGGTTCGCGTTCCCCAGACGGTGGTCCCGGTAGAACAGATGCGGATGGAGGAGTCGGCGACGGCCGCTCCCGGGCAGCGGCTCCTCATCGAGGGGTGGGACCGCTTTCTGTCAGAAAACGGGACGGCCTGGAGCCTGGCTATAGACCGGCGGACGGGGTATCCCTCGCTGGCCCAGGGATCCGGGGTGCCGTGGGTCCCCGGTCGCGGGAACGCCCTCCAGCTCCAGGACCTGCGTGAGTCGCTGGGAGCCAACGACACGGTGACGCAGGGGACCCTGGTGAGGCTGGCGACCCAGTTCATGCGCCAGTACCCGGAGCTATTCGGGGTGGACCCGCAGGATCTGCAAGTGAACCCCATCTCGACGGGAGAGTACGGTGGATACCTCTGGTACGTCCAGCTCGACCGGACCTACCACGGGATCCCGGTGGAGCGCTCGTACGTCGTGTTCCGCGTCAACAACGGAAATCTCGTTCAGTTCGGCGGCGAGTACCTGGGGCCCATCGACCTGGACCCTCTGCCTTCCATCGACGCGGAAACGGCGCAGCAGGTTCTGGCGGGGTACGCGGGAGGACTGAGCGCCTCTGACGAGTGGGTGAACCGCGGGAGCCTGAGCGTCCTTCCCCTGGCCCCCAGCGGCGACGACGGGGTGTACAACGGCCAGGCGGGACACGGCGTGGAGTATCACCTGGTGTACACGCTCGCCTTCCGGCGGGCCGGGGTGATGGGAACCTGGACGGCGAAGGTCGACGCGCACACGGGCGAAGTCTTGCAGTTCGTGGACGCGAACGACTACGGATCCATCCAGGGCGGCATCTACATCACCTCCAACCTCGACACCGAGGTTGTCCGGCCCATGCCCTTCGCCAACTCCGCGACGAGCACCTACGCCAACGCGGCCGGCGTCTATTCCCAGACCAGCGGCACCGTGACGACCACCCTCGCGGGAAAGTACGTGAAGGTCACCGACTCGTGCGGCTCCATCTCGCTGAGCGGGACGGCCCCGGCGGACCTGTCCCTGGGCACCTCCTCCGGAACCGACTGCACGACGCCGGGCGTCGGCGGCGCGGGCAACACCCACGCGGCGCGCACGACCTACCTGCACCTCACGCTTTGGAAAGAGAAAGCCATGGCGTGGCTGCCCTCCAACACGTGGCTCACGGGCCAGGTGGGCGACAAGGTGAACCTGAGCCAGACCTGCAACGCCTACTGGGACGGCAGCGCGGTCAACTTCTTCAAATCCGGCGGCGGCTGCTCCAACACGGGCGAGCTCCCCACCGTTTTCCTGCACGAGATCGGCCACGGCCTCGACGACAACGACGGGAGCCCCTCCTCCACGGTCGGCTCCTCCGAGTCCTACGGCGACCTGAACGGCATCCTGGCCACGCACAACTCCTGCCTGGGCCTGAACTTCATCCCGGGCCAGAACTGCTCCGGCTACGGGAACGCCTGCACGAACTGCACGGGCATAAGGGACGCGGACTACGCCCAGCACACCTACTCCACCTCGCCAGCCACCCCCGCCCAGCTCGCGGCCACCTCGGGCTTCCACTGCTCGAAGGACAGCAGCTACCCGGGCCCCTGCGGCTACGAGGGCCACTGCGAGTCCTACATCATGTCCGAAGTGGGCTGGGACCTGGCCGCGCGCGACCTGCCCTCGGCCGGCTTCGACGCGAACACCTCCTGGTTCATCGCCGACCGGCTGTTCTACCTGACGCGGCCGACCTCCGGCGACTCCTACAGCTGCCCGAGCGTGACCACCGCCAACGGCTGCGGGACCAGCAACTGGTTCCAGACCTATCTGGTGGCCGACGACGACAACGGCAACCTGAGCGACGGCACGCCCCACGCCGCGGCCATCTACGCCGCCTTCAACCGGCACGCCATCGCGTGCTCGACGACGGTCCACACCAATTCCAGCACCTGCGGGACCATCGGCCAGCCGGCCCTGACCGCGACGGCCGGGTCGGGGAGCGTGAGCCTCTCCTGGACGGCCGCCTCCGGCGCCACCAAGTACCTTGTCCTGCGCAACGAGATGGGCGCCTCGGCGGGCATGATGATCCTGGCCACGGTGACGAGCGGCACGAGCTACACGGACAGCGTGGTCGCCACGGGGGTCACCTATTACTACTCGGTACTCGGCGTGGGTTCGAGCAGCTCCTGCTTCGGGGGTCTCTCCGCGGTCCAGAGCGCCACGCCCACGGCCGGCTCCACCTACAGCATCACCGGCACCGTCTCCGGCGCCACGGCTTCGGGTGTGACCATGAGCCTCACCGGTGCGGCTACCGCGAGCACCACCACGGACGCCTCGGGCAACTACACCTTCAGCGGCCTGGCGAACGGCAGCTACACGGTGACGCCGAGCAAGTCCGGGTACACCTTCAGCCCCGCCAGCATCGCGGTCACCATCAGCGGCGCCAACCAGACGGGCAAGAACTTCACGGCCACGGCCGTGCCGACCTACAGCATCAGCGGCACGGTGAGCGGCGACATCGCCTCGGGCGTGACCATGAGCCTGACGGGCGCGGCGACGGCCACCACGACCACCGCCGCCGACGGCACCTACACCTTCGGCGGCCTGGTCAACGGCAGCTACACGGTGGCGCCGAGCAAGTCCGGGTACACCTTCAGCCCCACCAGCATCGCCGTGACCGTCAGCGGGGCGAACCAGACCGGCAAGAACTTCACCGCCACGGCCAGCGCGTGCGGCGGCGCTATCACGGCGGCCTACAGCAGCGCATACCACTGCCCCTCGTGCGATGCCGCAGGAACCTCCTGCGCGGCTCCCGCTTCGCTGCTCCAGTGCCGCGGCACGACCGGTGAGTCCAATGCGCCCAACACCATCGACGGGTGCGCCGACGGCAATTCGGGAACCTGCCACAGCGACGAATCGATCGAGGCCATCACCGTCGCCTCGGCCGACGGGTCGAGCTGCTTGAACCCCGGAGTGCAGGTTACGGTGACGGTCACGGGGTACTGCTACAGCACCGCGGACTACGTCACCCTCTTCTACAGCACCAGCGCGACGAGCCCCTCTTGGTCCAAGGTCGGGTCGACCCAGCAGGCCAGCGGCAGCGGCACCAAGACCTTCACCTGGACCTTCACGCTCGCCGGGACCGCCGGCTCCATGCAGGCGGTTCGGGCCCAGATGACCTACAACAGCGATCCGGGATCGACCGCCTGCCTGAGCGGGAGCTACAACGACCGCGACGACCTCGCCTTTGCGGTCGGCGGTTCCGCTCCTGCCACCTACAGCATCTCCGGGACGGTGAGCGGCGCCACGGCCTCGGGCGTGACCATGAGCCTGACCGGCGCGGCCTCGGCCACGACCACCACCGACGCCTCGGGCAACTACACCTTCGGCGGCCTGGCCAACGGCAGCTACACGGTGACGCCGAGCCAGTCCGGGTACACCTTCAGCCCGACGAGCCTTGCGGTGACCATCAGCGGGGCGAACCAGACGGGCAAGAACTTCACCGCGACGGTCAATCCGAGCGGCGACACCCCCCTGACTAGCGGCGTGGGCGTGAGCACGGGCTCCATCGCGCAGGGGGCCTGGAAGTATTACACCATCGCGGTCCCGAGCGGCGCGACCAACCTCTCCATCACGCTGACGGGCCTCTCGGCGGACCTCGACCTCTACGTGAACAACAGCACCACGCACCCCACCACGAGCAGCTACTACGGGCGCTCCTGGAACAGCGGGACCACGAGCGAGTCCCTGGCTTACACCAGCCCCACGGTGGCCACATGGTGTATCGGGGTCTACGGTTACGCGGCGGGCAGCGCCACGGTGACGGCTTCGGTGACCACGGGGACCGCCACCTACAGCATCTCGGGGACGGTGACGCTGAGCACGGGCGGCGGCCTTTCCGGCGTCACCCTCTCCACGACGGGAGCCACGGCCACCACCGACGGCAGCGGCAACTACACCCTGGGCGGCCTGGCCAACGGGACCTACACGGTGACGCCGAGCCTGTCGGGATATGCCTTCAGCCCCGCGAGCCTCTCCGTGACCATCAGCGGCGCCAACCAGACGGGCAAGAACTTCACCGCCACCGCCTCCGGCGGAGCCACGACGCTCTTCAGCAACGGCTTCGAGGCGAGCACCGGCTGGTCACAGACCGATACCTCCGGAACGGCCGGGACCTGGAGCATCGTCACCTCGGGTACCTATCCCACGTGCTCGCCCCACGGCCCCACCCACATGGCCAAGTTCAATTCCTACAACGCCTCCAGCGGCTCGGCCACGCGCTACTACCAGACCTCCAGCTTCGCCATCGCGAGCAGCTATACGATGGTGACGCTGACCTTCTGGATGTACCACGACACCGGCTACTCGGCCTACGCGGACAAGATCCAGCCCCAGGTCTCCACGAACGGGTCGACTTGGACCAGCGTGGGCACGGCCATCAACCGGTACGACGGCTCCACGGGCTGGAAGCAGCACACCATCAGCATCACGACCTACAAGGGCTCGACGGTCTACCTGGGCTTCCTGGCCACGAGCGCCTACGGCAACAACATGTATATGGACGACGTATCGGTCGTCGCACAGTAAAAACAGCGCAATGGCACCGTCAAGGGGCGCCTTCGGGCGCCCCTCTTTTTTTGAGGGGGCGCCGCAATCAGTCGAGCGATCCATAGGCGCGGCCCCGCCAAACCAGGCCGTGCCGGTAGTACCTCCAGGCGGACCTGAGGAGGATCCAGGACCAGAGCATGGGCCGGAGCGGAAAGGCCAGCGCGGCCCAGAGGGGGTGGCGGGACCAGAGGCAGGTGGCTGCGTTGCAGATCAGGCCCGCGGCGACGGCCAGGGCGGCAGGCCACCGCAGCGGCGCGAGGGCGGGGACCGGGAGGCTGGCCAGCAGCAGCGCCGCCGGGAGGGTATGCACGAGGAGGTCTCCGCCCTGCCAGAAGGCGGCCCAGAGGGGGTTGCGCCCGAAGAAGTGGTAGTAGTTCTTCGTGAAGCCCTCCATGCAGCCCCCGAGTCCCCGATACATCCTGACCCGGATGGAGTCGAAGGCCGTCACGAAGCGGAACCGGCCCCGGTAGCGTTTCATCATCCTCCCCATGGCCACGTCGTCGATGACTTCCGCCCTGATCCGGTCGATACCCCCGGCCGCCTCGAAGGCGTCGCGGCGCACGAGGTTGCCCGAACCGGCCCCGAAGGCGAAGCTTCTGAACCATGGGATGTTGTGCAGGAACGACGGGGAGGCGTAGAGGCAGAAGGCGTCCAGCATGGTCATGACCAGCGGCTCCAGGCCTCGGCTTTCGAGATTGGAGAGCAGGAGCAGCATGTCCAGATTCCTCGACGTCAGCTCGGCCACGGCCCGGCGGTGCACTCCCGGGGCGTAAATCACGTCGGCGTCCGCGAAGAGCAGGAGATCGCCCGTGGCCCTGGAGAGCCCCACGCGCTGGGCGTTGGGCTTGCCCAGCCAGCCCTCCGGAGGCTCCTGCCCTCGGACCACCTCGAGGCAGGGATATAGGCGTCGAAGACTTTCCAGGATCTCGGCCGTCCCGTCGGTGGAGCCGTCGTCCACCACCACCACCTGGAGGCAGGGGTAGTCCTGACCGCAGTGGGCCTCCACGGTCCGCTCGATGATCGCCGCCTCGTCGCGCGCGGGAATGATGACGCTCAGGAGGGGGTAGCCGTTCAAGGACAGACCCCGGAGAAGCTCCGGGATCCGGCAGAGGTTTACGAGGAGGAGGAGCAGCGCCAGGGCCCAGAAGGCCACAACCGCCCAAAGGAGAATCAGGCCGGCCACGGGTACCTCACTTGATCCTTCCGTAGCGCCGACCGCGCCATTCGATCCCCCTGCCGTAGTACTGCCGCACTGAGAGCAGGAGGATGTAGGTCCATAGCACGGACCGCAGGGGGAAGACAAACGCCGTCCAGAGCGCCTGGCGGCCTCTCAGGCCCGACAGAGCATTGCAGATGATGCCCGCGGTCAGGGCGATGGCTCCCGGGGCGGCAATAGGCCTTAGTGCGGGGAAAATGAGCGCGCCCGCAACAGCCAGAAGAGGCAGACAGTGCACCGAAAGGTCATCGACCTTGGCTGCCAGGGCCAGCACGGGATTTCCCAGGTAGAAGCGGTAGCAATTCTTGGTGAATCCCTTAACGCATTCGCGCAGGCCGCGATACATGCGTACGCGAACGCAATCCATGGCCAGGACCACCCGGTATCGCCCCCTGTACCGCTTCATTAGCTTGCCCAGCGCCGCGTCGTTAGGGATCTCCATGGCGATCGCGGCCATACCGCCCGCCGCTTCGAGAGCTTCGCGTCTCACGAGAAGACCGGACGGGGCGCCGGTGGCCAAGGATTTGAGGGTCGGGAGATTCATGAGGTAGGAGGGTGCGATGTACAGGAGCAGGGCAGGCCAGAACGACATGACCATGGGCTCCAGGCCCCGCCCCTCGAGCTCGGGAATCATGAGGAGGCAATCGAGGTCGTGGCGGACCATCTCGCCCGCCGCGCGGTGAAGCACACCTGGATCCATACGCACGTCGGCGTCAACCACGAGAACCAAATCACTCCGGACGTGATCCAAGCCGAGCATGATGGCGTGGGGCTTGCCTAACCAGCCGCGAGGCGGCTCTCTGCCATCGACCACCTCGAGACTCTCATACCTCTGGGCCAGGCGATCAAGGATCGCCCGCGTGCCGTCGGTGGAGCGGTCGTCCACGACGACCACCCGGAGGCCGGGGTAGTCTTGGGTGCAGTGGGAGGTGACGGCCGCCCCGATGTCCCGCTCCTCGTCCCGAGCGGGAATGACGACGCTGAGTGACGGTGGGGGCTCGGAACACCCCATCCGGCTGAGGCGCGGAAGAAGGAGCCAATTGGCGGCTAGGTTCATGCACGCCAACCCCCACCACGCTGCAATCCCCCAAAGGAACAGTGCCATGATAAACATTTTCTTGGAACCTCACATGTCCCTGGTACCATT
This sequence comes from Acidobacteriota bacterium, assembly GCA_021778515.1. Taxonomy (GTDB): domain Bacteria; phylum Acidobacteriota; class UBA4820; order UBA4820; family DSQY01; genus DTPS01. The sequence goes on along the minus strand of JAJYCJ010000030.1, from coordinate 5,645 downwards.
TGGCGCTGTCTTGCGTTTGTCCATGTTCCCCTCGGACTGGAAGGTGCGCCCCCTCCAAACCAGCCCGTGCCTGTAATACCCCGAGGCCGAACGGATGAGAACTAGGCTCCACGCGAGGGGCCGGAAAGGGAACCCGAGGGCGATCCAGAGGGGCTGGCGCGCCCACAGCGAGGTGGTGGCATTGCAGAGCACACCCGCCAGAAACGACAGAAGCGCCGGTAAGCGGAGAACCTTGAGTGGTGGAAAGAACAAGCTCATGACGAACAGTACCGCCGGAAGCGTATGCACGGCCAAATCCCACCCGACCACGAGCGCAGCGGGGATGGGCCTGCCAAGGAGGGCGTGGTAGGCGTATTTGGAGAAGCCGTCAACGGCCTCGCGGAATCCTCGATACATCCTGTGCCTGACTCCCCGAAACTCGGTGACGAGGCCGAACCTCCCGCGGTAGGCCTTCATCAACCTGGCAAGGGCCACATCGTCGATGGGGTTGTCGCGGATGGCCTGGATCCCGCCGGCCGCCTCGAGGGCATCCCTGCGGACTAGCATCCCAGAAGGGAACCCGAAGGCGGCGCGCTTGAATCGGGGATAGTTCACCAGGAAGGTGGAAACGCCGTAAAGGGGAAAGGAGAAGAGCGTCGAAATCAAGAGCGGCTCCAGGCCGCTCGCCTCCATGGAGCCCATCACAACGAGCATGTCCAGGTTTTTGCGCGCCATCTCATGAGCCAGCCTCCTGAGAACGCCCGGTCTGTAGGGGACGTCCGCGTCCACGAAGAGCACGAGCTCACCTTCGGCCTGACGCAGGCCGAGGAACATGGCATTCTGCTTGCCCATCCACCCGGCCGGCGGGTCTTCCCCGCTGACCACCGTCAGGTTGGGGAATCGGGACTGGAGCGCTTTCAGGATGACCGGGGTGCGGTCGGTGGAGCGATCCTCGACCACGATGACGCGCAGGCCTGGAAAATCCTGGTTGCACTGGGAGACCACCGCCGCCTCCACGTCCCTCTCCTCATTCCTGGCGGGAATAACGACGTTGAGAGAGGGGAGGGGATCATCGGTGAGGTCTTCCGATAGCCGGTGTAGCATCATCAGGTTGAGGATCATTTTCAGGCTGGCAAACGCCCACCAGATCACGATGAGCCATGAAAGTAGTTCGGCTGTCTTCATCGCGCGGTGCCCCCCTGCGGTTGGTAGGAGCCGCCATTCTCGGGCGAAATCCGAGGAGTGGGCAATGGGCGGCCCGGCATCACGCCCTGCCTTGGCTGGGCCCGGGGTGGAGCATGGCCCAGAAGTGGCCCGCCTGGGGAAGGATGAGGCGCTCCATGGCTAGGCGGCACGCGCCCGTGGAGCCGGGGAGGCAGAAGAGGATACGCCCGCTGGCCGTGCCGGCCAGGGCGCGCGACAGCATCGCCGCCGGGCCTATCTCCTGGTAGGAGAGCCAGCGGAAGATCTCTCCGAAGCCGGGCAGCTGTCTGTCCAGAAGGGATTCCACCGCCTCCACCGTCCTGTCCCTGGGGGAGACCCCCGTGCCGCCGTTCACGACCACGGCCTGGAGGTCATCCCTGGCGAGCCACTCCCCGACGGCTTGCCGGATCAGTTCCGGCTCGTCGGGGACGATGCGGTATTCCACCAGCCCGTGGCCCCGCTCCGCCAGCATGGCCAGGATGGTTCTACCGGATCCGTCGGTGGACTCGTCCCGTGAATCCGACACCGTGAGAACCGCGAAGTTCAGCCGGGCCGGGGCTTTGTCTTGGTGCTCCTGATGAGACATGGCTTGCCCCTTTCGGGTCCGATCACGGGCGAAGCCGTGACTCGTCAGGCGCCCTTGGAGAGCGCCAGGCGCACCAGGGTCCGGACGCCCGCGCCCGAGCCTTCTGCCTTATGGGAATCGATCCCGTCGTCTTCGCGAAGGGCCGGGCCGGCGATGTCCAGGTGGACCCAGGGAGTCCCTTCGTCGACGAAATGCTTGAGGAAGAGGCCGGCGGTGAGGGCCCCGCCCCAGCGGATCCGGGAGATGTTGGCCACGTCGGCCACGGCGCTCTTGATGTACTTGCCGTAAGCCTCGGGGAGCGGCAGCGGCCATAGGAGGTCGCCGGAGCCCTCGGCCGCGGCCAGGACCTCGTCGAGGAAAGCCCGGTCGTTGCCCATGGCGCCGGCGTAGTCCGGGCCAAGGGCCACGACGCAGGCGCCCGTGAGGGTGGCCAGGTCCACGACCGCATCCACTTTCTGCCGCTGAACGTAGGCGAGGGCGTCGGCCAGGGTGAGCCGTCCCTCGGCGTCCGTGTTGAGGACCTCGATGGTCTTGCCGCTCATGCTCGTCAGGACGTCGCCGGGGCGGTAGGCCGCACCGCCCGGCATGTTCTCGGCCATGGCCATCACGGCCTCCACCGCCACCGCCGGCTTGAGCTCGCCGATGGCCTTCATGGCACCCAGCACGGCGGCCGACCCGGCCATGTCGCTCTTCATGGCGCCCATGTTGTCGGCTGGCTTCAGCGAGAGACCGCCCGAGTCGAAGGTCAACCCCTTGCCCACGAGGCCGAGGCGGAACCGGGCCCCCTTCGGCCGGTAGGAGAGGTGGATGAAGCGGGGCGGGTTCTTGGAACCCTGCGCCACGGCTAGATAGGCGCCCATCCCCATCTTCTCGCAGGCCTTCTCGTCGTACACCTTGAGGGTGAAGCCGTACTCCTTCGCCAGCTTCTTGGCCTCTTCGGCCATCCTGGCGGGGGTGAGCACGTTGGAAGGCTCGCTCACGAGGGTGCGCGCGAAGAGCGTGGCCTGGGCCAGCACCTCTCCCCTCCGCGCCCCCTCCTCGTACTCGGCCTTTTTCTTGGGCACCAGGATGTGGCATGCGTGCAGGCCGTCGTAGGGGGTCTCCTCCCCGGTCTTGTAACGTCCGAAGTGCTCGTTGGCCAGGAGCAGACCCTCCGTAAGGGCGCAGATGGCCTCCCTGCGGGCTTGAGGCGAATCCGCCTCCAGAGGGAGAGCCAGGGCGACCTCCTTGAGAAAGCGCTCGTGGAGCTTGCGCACGGCCAGCGCGGAGGCCGCCCTCAAGCCGTCGGGCCCGAGTGCGCCGCGCGTCCCGAGGCCGACCACCAGCAGGTGCTTGGCCGGTGTGCCGAAGAGGTCAAAGGCGAAGAAAGCTTCGCCGGGCTTACCCTTGAACCGGATCTGGCGCGCGGCCTCGCTGAGCGTCTTCCCTGCGGCCAATGGCGTGAAATCGAGATCCTCGAACACTCCGAAGACGATAGCCTGAGCCTTCACGCTCTCGGGGGATCCGGTGACGATCTGCCAGCGCATGAGATCTCCTTTTGTCTTGGATCTGGATTGTCGGACGGGCGGCCCCGCCCTGAGGGCCCGCGAACGGGGCCGGCTTGTCCCCTTCAGCTTCTCCCCCGGAGGAGGGCGTGTGTGACCATCAGCCCACCACCGCCTTGCGGATCTTCTTGTGTGAAGCTGACCTGCGCGTCACGCGGCTCCGAACCGCCTCGGCGATTCCCTCGGAGGTCAGCCCGATGGATTTCAGCAGCTCCCCCCTGGAGCCGTGCGTCACGAATTGATCGGGAATGGCCAACACGGCGACGGGCGAGGAAACCCCGTGCGCCTCCTTCCACTCCATGACCGCGGAGCCGAAGCCGCCGGAGGCGATCCCCTCCTCCACGGTGAAGACCATGCGGGCAGAGGGCATGCGATGAGCCAGGTACTCCTCGTCCAGGGGCCTTATGAAGCGGCAGTTCACGACCTCCACGTGGTATCCCTCCGCGGCCAGCGCCTCGGCCGCCACGAGAGCCTCCTGAACCATGGGGCCGACCGCCAGGAGAATCAGATCTTCGCCCTCCCGGACGATCTCCCACTGGCCCAGGGGCAGGGCCTTCGGCTCGGCCTCCGGGTCGAAGGGAAGGGCCGGTGCCTTCGGGTAGCGGATGGCGAAAGGACCGTCGTTGTAGGTCAGCGCGGTGGCCATGAGATTGCGCAGCTCGTTGCCGTCCCTGGGCGCGGTGACCACCATGCCGGGGATTGGCCGGAGGTAGGCTACGTCGAAGGCCCCGTGGTGGGTGGGCCCGTCCTCTCCGGCCAGTCCCGCTCGGTCCATGCAAAACAGGACGGGCAGGTGCTGGAGGGCCACGTCGTGGACGATCTGATCGTAGGCGCGCTGCAGGAAGGTCGAATAGATGGCGCAGACGGGCCTGAGGCCCTGCGTAGCGAGGCCGGCGGCGAAGATCGTGGCGTGTTCCTCGGCGATGCCCACGTCGAAAAACCGCTCCGGGAATTCCAGCGAAAAGGGGACGATGCCCGTTCCCGTCGGCATGGCGGCCGTGATGCCCACTATGCGGGGGTCGCGGCGAGCCAACTGAAGGAGCGAGGCGCCGAAGGCGTCCTGGAACATGGGCTTGCCGGGTGCCGAGGCCTGGATGCCCTCCTCCGGGCTGAAGGGCTTGACGCCGTGGTAGCCCTCGGGAGATTCCTCCGCAGGGCCGTACCCTTTTCCCTTGGTGGTCAGAACGTGCAGGAGCACGGGCCTGTCCAAGTCCTTCAGGTTCCTCAGGACCTTCACCAGCTCGAGGACGTTATGACCATCCAGCGGGCCATAGTAGTCGAAGCCCAGCGCCTCGAAGATGGCGCCGGGCGTGAGGGTGGCCTTGGCTCCCTCCTCGAGGCGGCGTGCGAGGTGGGTCATGGGCTTCCCGTAGCGGGGGATCCTCTCGAGCCCGTCCTTGATCCGTCGGCGGAAGGCCTGGTAAAGGGGCGTCTGCGCGAAGTTGTTGAGGTAGCGGTAGATGGCTCCCACGTTAGGAGAGATGGACATCTGGTTGTCGTTCAGGATGGCCAGGAAGCGCCGGCGGGAGGCCCCGGCGTTGTTCAATCCCTCATAGCAGAGGCCCCCGGTGAGGGCCCCGTCCCCGAAAACCGCCGCAACGCGGAACTGCTCTCCCTTGAGGTCCCTGGCCACGGCCATCCCGTAGGCGGCGGACAGCGCGGTGGAGGCGTGGCCGGCTCCGTAGACGTCGTATTCGCTCTCGGTGCGCTTCAGGAACCCGGAGATGCCGCCCAGCCGGCGGATGGTTTTCAGCGCCTCCTTGCGTCCCGTCAGGATCTTGTGGATGTAGGCCTGGTGGCCCACGTCCCAGACGAGAAGGTCCTTCGGCGTGTTGAGAACGTAGTGAAGGGCCACCGTCAGTTCGACCACGCCGAGACTGCTCGAGAAGTGTCCGCCGATTCCCGAGACCACCTCGATGAGGTGATCGCGGAGTTCACCGCACAGCCTGGGCAGATCCTCTTCAGGCAGTGCCCGGAGGTCCTTGGGAACCTGAATCGAATCCAAGAGTCGGGTCTGAGCCACCGGGCCACCTCGCCATGGGCTGAAAAACAAGAATAATGATTATTATTCCAGCACTTGCCCCCTGTCAACCGGACCAGCCGCCCAGCCTGATTCCGGCCCCTGAAGCATTGGGGAGGGCGAATCGCGAGGGGCCTGCGGACTGAGCGCGGCCAGGCTCGCGCGGAGGAGCCCGGACCAGGCCCCCGGCGCCGCGGGCGCGGCCGAGACCCGGCCGCGTGTGAGAGGCGAAAGGAGGGACTCTTTCAGAGGGGCATGTCCTGACCTATAATGGCCTCGATTCCGAGGAGGGTGGCGTGCCCGAAGATCCCAA